>NZ_CP048409.1:3951974-4266449 GCF_010448835.1 Draconibacterium halophilum | reverse complement strand
TGGCGTCGGTAACAGGCACATCCTGTCGTTTCATCCCAACAAAGGAGAAAACAAGGATTTCATTGGCAGGAACGGTTAACGTAAAGTTACCATCCAGGTCGGTGGTTGTTCCGGTAGTGGTTCCTTTAATCGCAACCGAAACACCGGGAATTGGCATTCCATCGTCGGATGAAGTAACCGTTCCCCTAATTTGCTTTGTTTGGGCGAATACCAGACTCACTCCAAAAAACAAAGCTACAACTAATAGAAGTAGTTTTTTCATATGATTCAAATTGTAGATTTTAAACTGTCCTATGGAACGTGCACTTTAATCCTTTTCTTCTTCGAAAAGGATTGCCATGTTTGTTTCACAGACAAAACTTATGTTAATACTCAAGCGTTTTTACCCTTCGCTTTTGTTATTTTTCCAAAAGAAAACTCCCGTCGGGGAAACGGGAGTTTATTATCTGCCATCCGGGCAGATAATTGCACTTTTTACACTTTAAATGCTGTTTAATTCTGTTTCTATGTAAAAAAATGGAGTGCCGCTGTTCATGTTTCTAATTCCCCGAAATCCCCTGTTTAATGTTGTTTACATGCCGGAAATTGCTGTTTAGCGATTACCGTATTTTTAGCTTTTAGATCAAACTTAAAGAATGCAAGAATACAACGCGATTATTATCAACCAACGGTAACAATAAGCCTGTTAATGCTGCTAATATTTAGATGTGAGCTAAGTTGTTGGTCTGCATGCTGTTTGCTGATGAAAAGAGGTTGTTTACAGATAAAAGTGTGGTGGCAGTTGGTAAAAGCGAGGAGAATGGGCGTTGCAAATTGTCAAATGTGTGATCAGTTGGGACATTGCCACCAACCGACTTTTGCTTAGGAGAAGCATGCAGATTGCCGAGCCTTCGCCCAATGCCCTGAATGCTAATGTCTGTGGGTAATAGCTTGGCTATTGAGTAGATTATATTTATTTTCATCGCAAAATTGAATCCACTGAATGCGCCAAAAGATGGTTGATCGTTTTGCTTTTGGTGCGTTTACGAAGATTTAGAAATTATGAATATCAGAGAAGTAAAGAAATCCGATAATAAATTTTTAGCCGACTTAATCAGAGCGGCTTTTGTGGAATATGATGCTCCAAAAGAAGGAACCGTTTTTTCCGACCCAACTACCGATGATTTGTATCAACTGTTTCAAAATGAAAAATCGATACTTTGGGTAGCTGAAAACAACGATGAAATTTTAGGATGTTGCGGCATTTATCCTACCGATGGGTTGCCTGGAGGTTGTGCAGAATTGGTAAAATTTTACCTGTTGGCAAAAGCCAGGGGAAAGGGTCTGGGAACTCAATTAATGCAACAAAGTATTGAGTCGGCAAAAGAGCTGGGTTACTCCGAAATTTATATTGAAACCTTACCCGAGTTTGACAATGCGGTGGGAATGTATGAACGAGCAGGATTTGAAAAACTTGAAAAACCTTTGGGGGATTCGGGGCATACTGGATGCGATATATGGATGATAAAGCGACTTTGAAAAAGGAGGTATGGATTTGTTGAAATTATTCGCATTGGAGTCGTTTTATCAATATGAAATTCAAAAGTTACTCAAAATGTGCTCCCATTGTAAGGGGAGCTCCCGATAGGGTGAGGGGTAGATGGAAGAACTTTGATCTTCTGCAACTCTACCCTTTTGTCTGTCGACATTTTCTCTTACAAATGGAAAAAAGGATTAGAATTAGTTCTGCTTTTAATTCAAGCGATAAGCGCTTTTTTCGACAAAGATTCAATAAAAAAGGCGGGATATAAAATCCCGCCCGGTTAATACTTTAAGCCGCGATGTCGGCAAATGCGTCTGCCAGTACATCGGGGTACAATTCTTTAAAATTTTCATAACACCAGTTGCGCAATTTTGGCAATTGATTTTGTTCTACCCAATTAATGCATTTGGCTAACTCTTTACTGAACAATTCTCTGCTAAAACTCACTTTGGGTAGAATTACTTTTGCATATTCCAACATGGCTTTTTGTTTTATTGTTCGCTATTAAATATAACATCCAAAATTGGATTAAAGTATGCTGTAAAATATCCTTTAACACTAATTAACGTGCTTTTTTTGCAACAGTTCTCTATCCCATTGATCATGTGTTATTTAGACTGATTCTATGCTTGTATGTTTCAAAACATTTGCTTTTGTTAAAAATATGAGAGGTATGTTTTAATCAGAATGGAGCATGTTTTTCACAAACTGCGCAACCGAATCGGCTATTTTTACTTCCTCATTAAACGAACTAACAAAGGCACTACCGATAATAGCACCGCCGGCATATTTGCAGGCGTTGGAAAAAGTGGCGTTATCAGAAATTCCAAAACCAATGAGGCGTGGATTTTTAAGTTTCAAAGCCTGAATACGCTCGAAATAATCTTTGTGAAAGTCTTCAACTTTTTTACCAGCTCCTGTTGTTGATGACGATGAAACCATATAAATAAATCCTTCGCTGGCAGCATCAATTTGTCGGATACGTGCTTCCGATGTTTGTGGTGTAATCAGCAATATATTGTGCAGGTTATTCTGCTCAAAAATGTTTTTATATTCTGCTTCAAATTCATCAAGAGGGAGGTCGGGTAAAATGGTACCGTCGATACCAATTTCGGCACACTTTTGGCAAAATGCTTCCATGCCAAATCGATAAACAGGGTTAAAGTAGCCCATTAACACCAGCGGAATAGATACCGACTCGCGGATGGTTTTTAATTGCTCAAACAGCAGTTTGATGGTCATGCCGTTTTTTAAAGCAATTTCGCTGGTGCGCTGAATGGTTGGACCATCGGCAGTAGGATCAGAAAATGGCATGCCAATCTCAATGAGGTCAACGCCATTCTTTTCCAGCTCTTGGATGATTTCAACGGTATCGTTCAGGTTGGGAAAACCGGCAGTAAAATAAACCGAGAGTATGTTAGCTTTTTTTCTTTCGAAAAGTTGGTTGATTCTGTTGTTCATTTCGTTTTTGTTTTATTGTCATTTCGACGAAGAATAAGAAGAAATCTGTTTCATCAAAGATGGAGATTTCTAAGACGTACCTCCTTCGAAATGACAGGACAATTAGTATCCAAAATAATTTAAATAGGTTTCCATATCTTTGTTTCCGCTACCCGAAAGGTTAATTACATTCACATCGTCAGGATTCATTTTTATTTTATCCAGCGCGGCAAGGGCATGAGCCGATTCCAGTGCCGGAATAATGCCTTCTTTTTGTGTTATCAGTAACACGGCCTGTAATACTTCCTCGTCGGTGGCAGCCAAAAACTTTGCCCGGCCTGATTTAAACAGGTGGGCGTGCAATGGCCCGATTCCCGGATAATCCAGTCCGGCAGAAATGGAATAAGGTTCTGTAATCTGACCGTCGTCGTCTTGCATCAGCATCGTTCTGCTCGAGTGTAGCACACCCGGCGATCCAACAGCCAGCGTTGCAGCCGTTTCGTCGGAAGCGATACCTTTTCCCGCAGCTTCCACACCAATTAATTCCACCTGTTCATCATCCAGGTAATGATAAAAAGCCCCGGCAGCGTTACTTCCTCCGCCCACACACGCTAAAATACGAGTCGGGAATTCAGAGCCGGTTTGTGCCTGCAGTTGTTTTTTCATCTCGGCACTAATAACCGATTGGAAACGTGCAACCATATCGGGGAAGGGGTGCGGACCAACTACCGATCCAATAATGTAATGCGTGTCTTCCGGATTGTTAATCCAGTCGCGCATAGCTTCGTTGGTAGCGTCTTTAAGTGTTTTATTCCCACTGTGCACCGGAATTACTTCAGCCCCAGCATTTTCATCTTTTTTACATTGGGTGCCTGGCGCGATACATCTAACGCGCCCATGTACACGATACATTTTATGCCTTTCAGCGCGCAGACCGTGGCTGTTGCTACTCCGTGCTGACCCGCGCCTGTTTCGGCAATAATACGTGTTTTGCCCAGCTGCTGTGCCAGCAGAATTTGTCCGATCGTATTGTTTAGTTTGTGCGATCCGGTGTGGTTCAGATCTTCCCGTTTCAGGTATATTTTGCTGCCGTAATGCTCCGAAAGTCGGCTGGCAAAATACAACGGAGACGGGCGCCCCACATAATCTTTTAGCAACTGATCAAATTCTTTCCTGAATGCGTCTGATTCTATAATTTCCAGGTAACGGCGCTTAAGTTCATCAATATTGGTGAACATCATTTCGGGTATCCATGCACCGCCAAATTCGCCGTAATATCCTTTTTCGTTTACTTGATACTTCATGTTATTAAAATTGGAAGTTGGAAGACCTGTTTATCTTTTCCAGACAATCGTATTCCGCACTTTATTTCTTTAATTGGTGTATAAACTTTTCTAGTTTTTCAATATTTTTTAATCCGGGTTCGTCTTCAAAACCACTGTTAAGATCAACGCCCGCCAACATGGGGTGATTGAGTTCTTTAATTTCTGCTGCATCATCGGAGCCAATGCCACCACTCAGGAAAAAAGGCGTTTCACCTTTGTAGTTTTCCAGTAGCTGCCAGTTGAATTTTTTACCCGACCCTCCATGCTGTTTAGTTTTGGTATCGAATAAAAAATAATCAACAGATTCCTCAAAAGCTGTTGTTGCTGCAAAATTAAATTCTTCATCCATTGGGAAGGCCTTTAAAACATGCAGATCCTGATCTTGCAATATTCCGCAGGTTTTTGGATTCTCCTTGCCATGCAACTGAACGTAATCGAAACCCAGGTTTTTTGCCAATCCAAGAATTTCAAATGCATTTTCGTTCACAAAAACACCAACTTTGGGTTTTGTAGATTGAAACAACCCCGCATCGGGAGAATCACCTACAAATCGTTTTGATGGGCCGTAAAAAATATAGCCCAACAGATCAACATCAAGTGCTTCCACCTGTTCGCGATTTTGGGTGAATTTCATCCCGCACACTTTTATTTTTAGATCTTTTGCCATCGTATTCCAGTTTTGTCATTTCGAACGCAGAGAGAAATCTGTTTCAATAAAGCTCGAAAGCAAAAGATTTCTCCTCGAACCTCGTCGAAATGACATTTATAATTCCTCTATTAACTTTTTACATTCGGCTCCAGGATCATCAGTTTTCATGAAAGTCTCGCCAATGAGGAAACCTTTAAAGCCATTTTCTTTTAGGTATTTAATTTCTGTAGCTCCTGATAACCCACTCTCCGATATTTTTACAAATTTAGCCGGAATATGTTTCGAAAGTTCCACCGAAGTTTCAACACTAACCTCAAAAGTTTTCAGGTTGCGGTTGTTTACGCCTACAACATCAACATAGTCGTTTACAATTTCCAACTCTTCGGCATTATGAATTTCCATTAAAACGTCCAAGCCCAGTTTTTTGGCTTTTTGGGCCAGTTCCACTGCCAGTTCTTTCGAGAGGCAGGCAGCAATTAAAAGGATCACATCTGCACCAAAAGCTTTGGCTTCCACAATCTGGTAAGTATCGATCATAAAATCCTTTCGTAAAATTGGAATGTCAGGATTCGCTTCACGTGCTTTTGCCAGGTTGGCCAATGTACCGCCAAAGTATTCAAAATCGGTAAGAACAGAAAGGCACGATGCACCTGCAGCATTGTATGCTTTGGTAACTTCTTCAACTTTTGCCGAGAAGTTGATTTCTCCTTTGGAAGGTGATTTTTGCTTAAATTCAGCAATAATTCCCGAAGCTCCTTCTTTCAGCAGGTTTTCTTTTAGCGAAATACATTTGCGTGCAAAACCAGGGTAGCTCTCCAATTGCTCCATGCTGACCACCTTTTTCTGGTCGGCGACTTCCTGTTTTTTTGTTGCTACTATTTTATCAAGAATATTCATTGTCTTTTTCTTTATGCAGCCTTAAAAGGACTTGTTTGTTACTGCGTCCAGTTTCTTCAACGCATTTCCACTAGTTAATGATTCGCGTGCCATTTCAACACAATCAGTCAATGTTTTATCCGAAAAAACAACTTGTAATCCAACTGCGGCGTTGGCAATAACAACATTATTTTGTTCTGTTGTTCCATTGCCTTTCAAAATGTCGATGAATATTTTTGCGGCTTCCTCAACCGAATCGCCACCAAAAAGCTTTTCCGGGGCTATTTGTGGCAATTCAAATTCTGCCGGCGCCAACAGTTTATCTTCCCTTTTTGTGGCATAATGCGTATCCGCAGTTAGCGAAATCTCATCGTAACCATCAACGCTATTCAAAATGGCAAAGTTAACATCAAGCGTTTTGTAAATAGTTTTGTAATGCTCGAAATTTTCGTTGTTATTCACTCCCAGTACTTGGTATTTTGGTTCTGCCGGATTGATCATGGGCCCCAGAATATTAAAGAAGGTTTGTACTTTTAATGCCCGGCGCACCGGCGCAATGTGTTTCATTGCCGGGTGAAATAGCGGGGCATGTAAAAAACAGAATCCGCCTTTGTCGAGGTCGTTTTTTAATTTGTCAATTTCGTTGCTGAATTCGTAACCCAGAAATTCTAAAACGTTAGACGATCCGCTGGTAGATGTGACTGCATAGTTCCCGTGCTTGGTAACATTTACACCTGCTCCTGCGATCAGAAAACATGAAATGGTAGAGATGTTGAATGTATTTTTGCCATCGCCACCGGTGCCTACCACATCAATTGCATTGTAGGCCGAGAGATCTACTTTTTTACTGAGTTCCGCCATGGCATCGCGGAAGCCGCCAAGTTCTTCCGACTGTAATGGACGCATTTTAAACACAGTAAGAAAGGATGCAAATTCAGCATCGGAATGCATGCCTTTTCCCACTTCAATAAGAGCCATTTTTGCTTCTTCGCGAGTAAGGGTGTTGCCATCAAAAAGGTATTGTAATATATCCTTCATTTTGTTCGATTTTTAGCTGTTGAGTTTTTTGTTATGTGGTATCTATGGCTTCTACTATTTTTCAGGATATAACCAGTTTTCGATAATTTTTTCGCCCAGCGGAGTGAGTACCGATTCCGGATGAAACTGCACACTTTGTAAATCGTATTCTTTGTGTTGCATCGACATTACCAGACCATCGTTGTCGTAACTGGTAACTTCAAAACACTCGGGTAGTTGTTCTTTCTGAACAATCCACGAATGATAGCGGCCTACATCAAATGATTCGGGCAATCCTTTAAATAACTTCGATTTTATTCCGGTTTGTTTAACCGGGGTGGCAATTCCATGTAAAACACGGTTCATGTTATGAAGTGTACCCCCAAAAGCTTCGCCAATAGCCTGGTGACCCAGACAAACTCCCAATATACTCTTTGTTGGCGCATAAGCTTTTATAATATCGAGTAAAAGACCAGCTTCTTCCGGAATTCCAGGGCCAGGAGAAAGAACGATCTTGTCGTATTTTTCAATTTCTTCCAGTGCAATCTGATCGTTGCGAAACACATCAACCGGCTGGCCGGCAATCTTTTTAATGGCATGTACCAGGTTGTAGGTAAATGAGTCGTAATTATCGATAACTAAGATTTTGGCCCCTCCCGGCCTCCCCGAAGGGGAGGAGATTGAAGCAGGTTCTTGTTTGTATTGTTTTTGTACCATTTTATTTTGCTTTTAATTCTTTTGTTTTCCTGTTCCCCTCCTTCGGAGGGGTTAGGAGAGGCTTTGTTAATTAATTCCTTTTGCCATTTCAATGGCTTTTTTCAAGGCGGCCAGTTTGTTGTTCACTTCCTGTAGTTCGCTCTCTTCTTGCGAGTCGGCGACAATTCCGGCACCCGCCTGGTAAAACAATTTCTTGTCTTTGCTCAAAAACGAGCGAATCATAATGGCATGGTTTACTGAATTATCAAAACCCAGGTAGCCGATACAACCTCCGTAGTAACCACGGTTTTGGTTTTCGTATTTATCTATCAGTTCCATGGCTTTATATTTCGGTGCTCCCGAAAGTGTTCCGGCGGGGAAGGTTTCGCCCAGTACTTTTATCAGGTTGGTATCGTCGGTAATTTCGCCCGATACCTGAGAAACCAGGTGAATCACATGCGAAAAGAATTGCACCTCGCGATAGGTTTCAACAACTACATTGTCAGCATTTCGGCTCAAATCGTTGCGGGCAAGATCTACCAACATTACATGCTCGGCATTTTCCTTCGGATCTTTGCTCAGCTTTTCGGCCAGCTCACGGTCCTGCTCATCGTTACCGGTACGTTTAAAAGTTCCGGCAATGGGGTGAATGTATGCTTTGTTATCTTTTATTCTGACTTCAGCCTCGGGACTTGATCCAAAAATACTGTACGTTCCGTAATCGAAATAAAACAGGTACGGCGATGGATTGATGGAGCGCAGTGCCCGGTAAACATTAAAATCATCGCCAACAAATTCCTGCGAGAACTGGCGGCTCAGCACGATCTGGAATACATCGCCACGGTAGCAGTGTTCTTTACCTTTTGTTACCATGTGCATGTATTCTTCGTCGGTGATATTTGATTTCTCTTCGTCGCGCACATCAAATCTTGCCGTTGAAAAGTTAAGATTCACCAGCAAATGATGCACGTAATCCATTTGCGATTCTTCCCCTTCCAGCAGGTTTTCAACAATGTGGATTTGGTTTTTATGATGATCGATGGCCACTACATACTTGTAAAAACTGTAGCTTACTTCCGGGGTTTGGTATTCTTCTTTTTTGGTGGAAGAGAAACTGATGTTTTCGAAATGCTGGATGGCATCGAAATTCAGGTAGCCAAACAAACCGTTGGCCGGCAATTCAATCTCATCAGAATCAACATTAAATGTTTTGAAAAAGTTGTCCAGTTCATCGTGTAACATTTGCTCGGGCGAGAGCTTAAACTTCTGCTGTTCTCTGCCGGGAAGATCAATGCTAACCTCGCCATTATTCACTTTAAAATCGGCAATGGGTTTAAAAGCAATAAATGAATAGGCATTTTCTGCGCCGTGGTAATCAGAGCTTTCCAGCAATATCGACTTTGGATAAAGCGTGCGAAGTCGTAAATAAACGCTTACCGGAGTTACGGTATCGGCAAGTATTTTTCTGACGACTGGTTTAAAATTAAGTTTTTCCATTTTGTATTTTTTGTTTTGTTTTTTTGATTGTATTTCTATTCTTAAAATGCTGTGAGCCGGGTGTTTAAACGAAAAACGGCTCACCGTGAAATTCGATGAGCCGCTTTTGTTTTAAACAATGACGTATCCTCTCTTCACGATATTTGTAAAAAGTTGCTACGCCACCACCAAATGTTATTGTTTGTTCTCATAATTATTTATTCGTTGCATAAAAAAACCTGCTTTAGTTAGAAGCAGGTCAGTCATATCTTTAAAAATAGCAATATGGCTCTTTAACTCCTAACTTACGTAAGAAGACCCCACCACGGAAGCCATATTGTATTTATTTTTTGCATTGTATTAATTTATTCTTCTGCAAGAAAAACGTTTTTTTTGAAATATCAAAATATTGTCGATAGAAGCTTTAAAAAACTATTTCTCTCATAAAGATGGTTTAACAATTAGTTCGACAAGGTGAAACGGAAACTAACCCCAAAATTTGCATTGGTTGTACGGTACGACAGCGAAGTAAACGGATCATTGATAATCCGGTCATAATATACACGCATTTCAAATTTATCGCTTAAACGATAATCGGCATAAGTTTTTAAAGTAAAATTACCTTGGCCTGCTGTAATCTGATCGTTTGCGTCGTCTAACTGGCGTAAAAGTGTTTTTGTTTTACGATAGGAAATATCAGCACGAATATTTAAATCGTTGGAATAAGCCTGTTGCGAATTCTTTGTTTTAATAATCAAATCCATGCGTGTAAAACGGTAGCCCAAACCTAAAATATATTCGTTACTCAATATCTCTGTGAGCTGATTGTTCGATAACGATAAGTTTAGGTTTCGCATACGTTTAACCTCTCCACGAGTGGTCAGGTCGTTCAACCACATGATATCAATGTTGATTAAAGGGTTGAAAGCTTCAACTATACTTACTGTATTAAAATCGTAAGCCGGAACAAAGTTGTCGGCCAGGTCGCGCACCATAGAGTAGCCATCTTCTCCTGCAATATGGTTGAGGTTAGTGGCATACGAGCCAACATTATAAGTTGAACGGTAGGTATGTTGGAAATTCAGCGAACGCATTATATTGTTCAAGCCCGGAATACGTGATACCATACCTTCGTAACGAATACTCCAGTTGGGGCGGATATATTTTAAGGAAGGGAATAATCCCAGCGAAACATCTTCCGGTTTTTTATTCTGATAAGCAGCAAGGAATGCGGGAACAAGGACTTCTACCGAATTTGGCCCGTAACCATCAGGATAGCCAGGATAATTTTCGTTAGGGGTACCTGGAACATAACCGGCGCTGGTTCCACGCTGATCGGCCAAACGGTGAGCAATAACCCTACGGTATTCTTTCATGTTTTCGAACGCATCAGAGCTGGTGACCTCCTCTTTCCCAATTTTGAAAAAGGCAGTTCCCAGAGTTAGTGTCGACATGCTGAAGTTTCCGCTTTCGGAATAACTGTTGGCAACAAAACTACCGGAGTTCGTATCATAATTGTAAAACTCAGTAATATTTTTCGACATCGAACGGTTAGCGGTTAAATCAATTCGCAAGTCGGGGAGAGGTTCCCACAGCGCACGTAAATTGATTCGCTCGTTTTCCATAATCTGGAATGGTTGGTTAAGAGTCGAGTCAATCGTTAACCAGCCGTTTTGAGCTGCTTTTATAGCAAAATCGCGGTCTTGCCAGCCAAAGAGAAATGGTAATCCCGGAGCCAGTTGCGGATCCAGAGTTTGTGTTCCCCATTCCGTATCTCCACTGAATTTTCCTGTTCCGAACAATGTTGGTTCCGGAAGGAAGCCCGGGAGTACAGTACCACCATTTTTGCTGTAATTTACAGAGAAAGTACGCAATCCGATTACCATTCGTGTGGTCACATCAAGCATGTCCTTAAGGAATGACTGATCGCCTCGTTTCCCGGTAACAGTAATCATTGCCTGTTGTACATCAACCGATGGTATAAACTCAATGGTGTTGACATCAACAATATTTGTTTTTCCCGGAACAGTTTTTCCATCCACATCAGTAACCAGCACTTTAACTTTTTTAGTATTTAGTTTATGCGCAAAATTTTGCCCCTGATCGGCTGTGAATTTGGCACTGCTGCTAAATGTTTCTTCCTGTTTTCGTTGCAGCGGTTCAGCTTGCTGGTTGGTTCTTCCTCTTGTACTTCTGCTGTTGAGGCTACCACGTCCACGCCCTGTTCGCCTGAATTTCTGATCGACTTCCTTAAAATAGGGCACCTTATTAAACAGGGTTTGGAAATTGGCATTACCGGTTAGCGTAAGGTTGCGCGAGTTGGTAATAATGTTACCAATATTAATATCGTCGTCGGTTAATGCTCCGGCAGCCCACTCGTAAGTTCCTGAATAACGAACGGTTCCACTCATAAAATTTAATGCGCGAATACTGCGGATAGGTAAGCGGTAAGTGGCATTAAAGCTATGATTGTAAATTGTTGGTCTTCCCATATTCCAAAGGTTGTTTAGAATTGAGTCGCGCTTCCATTCGTAATCGTCGTCGTTTTTATTTATTCGGCCGTCGGGTTCATCGATTCGTGAAGTTCCTCGCGAAGAGAAATCAACTTTCAGCGAACGGGTAACGTCGTACCGAATGTCGAGGTAACGGTTCCAGAGGAAATCTTTATCGAAAGTCGTTGGCAGAATCAAATTTGGATTGGTAATATTTCTTGATTGTCTTTCGTGGTATTTACGGAAAAGATCGGTACGATACGAAATTTGTGTTGGCAACGGATAGAAATTAAAGTCGCCAATCAATTTTAGCGGGCCTTTTTGCAGAAACTGTACATTGCTGAAAGGCTGAATCAGTTTTGGTCGGTTACTATAGTTGTACGAGAACATAAACCGATGTGTTCTATTCACATTGTATTCTGTAGTAATGTTTCGTTTTGATGTTTCGTTGTATGAATAGGTAACCGCGAAGTTCTCCGGATCCCACAGATGTGTCTTTTCTTTCTGGCGCTGCGGCTCAACTTTTACATTGGTAAAGTTGATACTCTTACGTTCAATTACATCCTGCGACATATTTTTTATGGAGTCTTTCTCGCTGTTATTTCGTGCATGATTCAGCGATTCTTTTAACTCAATATCCGGATTTACCGGATCGTATTTTGGCGTTGCCGTACTGTTTGAATAACCGTAATACATAGGAATACGAACACCTGCTTTTTCCGGGAAAAACCGTCCCCAGTCAATCGATGCCGCAACATCAATCTCGTTCAGGTCGTCTATCATTCTACTGTTAATATTTTGGTCGATACCACCAAAGCCGGCGGTGCGTTTACGTCCGGCAACCACCACGCTACCCAGATCGGCTAAACGTGTTGAAACCCTTGCATTAGCCGCCCAGCCACCTTCGTCGTCGAAATCCGTTAAGCGTAATTCGTTGGCCCAAACAATTACCGATTTTGGTCCGGTGTTTAACTGTCCTCGTTTGTTGCGTACACCCATCATAAACACTTCAACATTACCCAGATTCGGGCTACCTTTCACTTTTACCCGATTTTTACCGTCGTTCCATCCATCGTGCGAACCTTCAAAAACATCTTGTATCGAAACGCTAGCACCTTCCATTCGCATGGCATCGTTACGTTGCAGTTTAAGATTGGTAAACAGCTCAAGCGGAATATTAATCCGGTTTTGATCGGGCCAAACCATATAGCGATCACTTTCAATATCGCCATTATAATTCCCCTCAGGGGTTAGTGTTAATGGTACCTCATATTCGTAATAGTTGTAGTTGTAGTCCGATCCCATACGAATAAAGAAATACAGTTCGTCATCTTCCAGTGGGAATTCATCAATTTCTTCAGCGTGCACTTCCATTTTCAGGGTTTTGTACCTTCTGAAATCCATGTACAACGATTTGTATGCTGCACGTGCATCACCCTGTTCCAGTTCTGTTACTTTCATTTCAATCGACTGCTCGTTCAACTGCCGCAGCTGCGGGTTGGCGGGGTCGATTACCCTAGATACTCCCGGAGGTAAAACGTAGTTCACGGGTTCGCGACTTGAATTTTCTTCAATACTAACCGCCGAAATATCAAACTGAGCATTGGGTGAAGGAATTGCACCATCCTGCAGAATATCGCCGGTGTAGCGGCGCCAATCAGCCCGAACAAGGTCGAGGGTGGCAAAACGCAAAACTGTGGGATCTTCAAAACCATGCATAAACAGTCGCATAAAACGAATAGAATTCAGGTCGTTGATATCTCCAATAACCGCATCCGGATCATTTACCGGAATCTTAAACTGGTACCAGTCAACTTCGCCAATCTCGCCATTTTTAAGCTCAACGCGTGCGCGTCTAACATCCGATATGTAGTTATTTCCCAGCTCCATGTCCTCTTTGCGGAGGCTTACACGGTATTGGAAATAGCGCTCGTATTCGTTAAGGGTATTATCATCGTTAATGTCTTCAATATCGGGCAATGTAGTTGCCGAAGTTGGATAGCTTTCGGGCGACATTTCCGAAGTTGGCGAGTTTCCTTCCGGATTGTTGTATTGTTTGTAGCGTTCCAGAATACCTAATTCCTGCTGGTCGTAATCTGAACCGCGGTAATAGTGGAAGTTATCCGACGAAGGGTCGTTTAGTGCCTGCTGGTAAACGTCGTCGTTTACTTTTAGCTGAAGTTCCTGCAGGTATTGCTGGAAATGTGTAGACTCGTCATCATCATTCAATCCGTCAAAACCTACATCCTGGTATTGGCGCGAATCGGTAGTGTTATCAAAAGCATTTACCAACGACTGCTGTGTTGAAACACGGCCCCAAATAGTAGTGTCAACATTGTTTAATTCGGAAGTGGTTGGCAGTCCGTTTTCAAAAGATTTTCTCGAATCTTTCAATAGATCTTCCGAGATTTCCCCAAGGTTGAAATAAAGATCTCCACCAGATTTTTCGCCCGTGGTGTCGTTAACAAACGGATCCATCATCCAGAATTCAATGTACTCGATATTGGCATTCTCAAAATCGCTGGTTTGAATTTCACGCATAATACCACCCCATCGTGACTCTGGATCGCGCAGCGAACCATCGGCATTTACCCCGGCCGAGAAATTGGAGTTGCCGGTATCGTAGTTATACGGGCCCCGTTCAGTTGGGTAATAGGCCAAATCAAGCACCGCAATATTTGTTGGTTCACCCGTGGTAAATTCACGTTCAGGGAATATCTCTTGCTCAAACACCTCACGTACAAGGTGGTTCGATTGTAATTCTCTGTTATTTTTAATATAGTCGGGTGTTAGAGAGTTATTTCTCAGGAACAAAGGATCAATATTGTACCACGCAATCTTTGCACGGTTTATACCATATTCGAGCGAATTACTCAGGTTGGCTTCCGGAAACATGTTATTCTGGAACTGTGGCGTACTGGCCAGCATCCACGACGAGCGGGTACGCATATCGATAGCTGTTTTGGTCGCTTCAAAATCATCAACATAAACTGCTCCGTCAATCGATTTTGAACTTCCCGGTACCAGTTGTGCAAATTCTGCTTCCACATCGATTGACGATGCCGCATTGGTCGAATAAAACGGTAAGGCATCCAGTGCTTTGGTAATAAAAGGCGCTTCGGTGTTGTAGCGGGCATCAAGTCCATACATCAGGTTCGAAATAGGGTCATCGCCATAATCCACTTTTTCTGTTAGCGGGCGCTCGTTCATCCACAAGGCGGTTGCCCCTATGTTAAAATTATCGGAGAAAGCATAGTTGGCATGCGTTCCCATTAAGGTTTTTCGCTGCATGGTAAACAGGTCTTCGCTTTCGGTAGAAACCTGAATTGGAGTTCCGGCTTCGAGCAGTGCCTGATTTATAATTTTAACCCTACCCAGTGTGTAGTCTACGGTGTAATCAACATTCTCGGTAAGTACCTGTCCGCCGGCAGTAACTTTTACCGAACCTTGTGTAAGGTTTAAAGCTCCCAGTGCGATATCGGAACTTGAAGAACCTTTGTAACTTCCGGTAAGCCTGTACTTATTGTGTTCAGCATCTTGTTCTGCTTTTACCTGTGTAGAATCGTATAGCGTTTGGAATGTGAATTGTTCAATATACGACGGGTCTTGTATTGAATCGGCCAGGTGACTACCAAAAGGTTCAACAACAGGGAAAATAATACGCCCGGTATTGGAATTCACCGTAATGCCATTAACGTAGTCGAACACCCCGTCTTTTGTTGGGTCGAGTTGCGAGTTAAGCATGTCCAGCCGCATTACCTCCAGAAGAATATGTCCTTCAATTCGCGATGCGGGCAGGTAGTTGATGTAAGTTCCTGTTGAATCGTTCTGGTATACCACATTCAATTCAAAATCGTCGCTGGTCAGCTGATAAGCATTCAGGTTATAAATGTTTTTCATCATCAGGTTCCAGGTTGGTTTTCCCGGCGACAAGTTGGTGCCTTTCAACAGCTTCATAAAGAGCGTTTTCGGTGCATCAATACCATCGGTTGAGAATTCTCCTACCTGAAATGTTTGACCGTTGTATGTAAAGTTAAAGGCTACTGCCAGCACTTCATCAGTGTTCAATGCACTGTTTAGGGAGATATAACCCAGTTGCTGATTTATGGTATATTCTGATTCGTTTAGTTTTCGTGCCTGCTCAATTTTTTCAAAATCAGTACCGCCAACAAAGTCCCGACCGAATTGAGCCATTACACTTGAAATATTCTGAACCTGACGCACATCGCTGTAGGTTGTCCTCATTTCGTTGTAAAGGCCATTAGCCTGGTTGCCGGGGAATACACTCTGAGGGAAAGGCAGCCCATTATTTGCCTGAAACTGCGGAATATTGTTGTAAATGTGTGGATCGTGTTCTGCCAGATCCTGAAAGGCAAGTATATTCCTCGAGTCATCAAAGTCATTCGATTTGTTGGTTACCCAAACTTCCACTTTGTTAATGGTGATGGGAGAACGCGGAACAGCTGTACTTTTTAACCACTCATTATAATTATCGCGGAAATATTGCGCCAGGAAAAAGTGACGGTTGGCATCGTAGTTGGCAGCCGAAATATCGAATGTTGCCACCTGTGCACCACCTTCAGTTTCTACCGTTTTTGATTCGCCACGGTGTTGCGAGAACAGTGTGGTTACCGTAAGTTTCCCGAATTGCATTTCGGCTTTTACCCCAAACAGGTTTGAGGCGCCGGTTATTAACGAACCATTTAAAGGTAACGACACATTACCGGCTTCAATACGTTTCAGAATCTCGTCTTCGTCGCCGGTGTATTCGAGGTTCATTTTGTTTTCGTAATCAAAAGTAGCCTCGGTGTTGTAGTTTACCCGCATATTCATTTTTGTACCGATCTGGCCGGTAACGTTCATCTGAATCTTCTCGTCGAAATCGAAGGTGGGAACTTTTCGTAAACGTTCAGGAATAGATGGGTTTTCGGTCTTGTTTACCTGGTAACCAAAGCTTACTTCAACATAACCCTGAGGCTGAATATTGATGGTATTGCCTCCAAAAATACGGTTAAATGCCTCGCTGCCGATTGTAAGTTTGGGGAGCAGCCCTCCGCGTGCGTCAATCGATTCCTGTTGTGTTCTCGATCGCCAGTAGTCCTGTATTGATTTATCGAAATCGTACTCCAAATAATCGTCGAGCGACATACTTTGTGGCAGACGATAATTCAGCGATCCCACTTTTTCGTAAAAAACGTACTGGCCTGTTATGGGGTCGTACTCAATTTCGTATTTAATATTGTTGGGTTTGCTTAGGTATAATTTTGAGGAATCCTGGGTAGGATATCCAAAGGCAGGTTGGTCCTCGAAAGGGTAGGGCAATGTGCCCGTTGTATCTATTTCAGGCAATTCCTGAGCCTCTCCTTTAAAAGGAACTGAAAGGGCAAAAAATACAATTAAAATGAAGAATATTTTAGGTAAACTTCGGCTAAGTGTCATTTCATTAAAATTACTACAACAAAGGCTTTTCGAAAAAAATGGTTGCTACTTCACGTCAGGTTTTTTCTTTTCGAAAATGGTAAATTTATAACCTTTTTAATGCTTGTTTTATTACGCTCTCAACGCTTGCTCCAGGTTGTTCTTGAAGTATCTTCGATACTGTCTTCTCTGCATCTTTCTTCACAAAACCAAGCATGACTAATGCAGATAACGATTCATTCCTGATAGTATTGTCTGCAACAGTTAAAATTTGCCCCGAATCCGGTATTTTTCCGAGTTTATCTTTTAGGTCGATTATGATACGCTGTGCCGTTTTTGCACCAATACCTTTTACTGCTTTAAGAACAGCTACATTTTCGGTTGTTACAGCAGCTTTTAATTCATCAGGATCAAGCGACGAAAGCATCATAATTGCCGTGTTGGCACCCACCCCGTTCACCGAAATGAGGTTGCGAAATAATTCGCGTTCAGTGGTAGTAGCAAAACCATAAAGTGTATGGGCATCTTCGCGGACTACCTGGTGCAAAAAAACTTTAACTTCTTTTTTACCGTTGAGGGCACTGTAAGAGTTTAATGAAATATGAACGAAGTAACCAACGCCAGAAGTTTCTACAATAACATTAGTAGCACTTATTTCGGTAATGTTACCCTTAATGAATTCGTACATGGCAAAGCAATTTTATAATGTATCTTCTTCCTCATCCGAAGCTTCAATATCAACACTTTCATCAACCTGATTGGGGTTAATGTCATATCTTTTCAGCGGGTTTTTGCTGATCTCGCTGTAAATACTTCGGTTTTTATGAATATCGATAGCAAGGTACAAAGCCTGGCGGAATGATTCAGGAGATGCTTTTCCTTCTCCGGCAATTGCATAGGCTGTGCCATGGGCCGGCGACGTACGTATTGCAGGTAGTCCTGCAGTGTAGTTTACTCCGCGCTCGAACGAAGCCAGTTTAAAAGGTATTAATCCCTGGTCGTGATACATGGCCAGTATCGCATCAAATTTTCGGTAGTCTTCTGATCCAAAGAAACCATCGGCAGGGTAGGGACCCAATGCCATAATGCCTTCTTTTTTAGCCTGAATAACGGCCGGAAGAATTATTTCTTTGTCTTCAGTTCCGATCAACCCATTATCGCCGGCATGTGGATTCAAACCAAAAACTGCAATTCGCGGTTTGGTAATGGCAAAATCTTGCTGCAGCGATTTGGCAATGATCCTGATTTTAGAAAGGATGGTATCTTTATTCAAACTTTCCGACACTTTAGAAATTGGAATATGGGTTGTTACCACACCAATTTTCAGCGATTCGCTTACCATCAACATCGCGTAGTCTTTTGTTTCGAATTTTTGCGCCAGAAACTCGGTGTGTCCCGGGAAGTTAAATTCTTCGCTTTGAATATTGTCTTTGTTGATCGGTGCAGTAATCAATGCATCGATGTGCCCTTTTTGCAGATCGCTTGTAGCGCGGTCTAATGCATCAAAAGATGAAATTCCGGCTTCGTTGGTTGACTTGCCCAGCTCTACGCGAACATTCTCGTCAACACAGTTAATAATGTTTGCTTTTTTGTGTAATAATTCTTTTGTGTTGCGAATATGATTAAAACTAACGTCGTTTATGTTTAATGCTTTTCGATGATAGGCTGCTACTTTGGGTGAGCCATAAACAATAGGGGTGCACATTTCGAGTATACGCGGATCGGAAAGTGTTTTTAAAATTACTTCATAGCCAATTCCGTTAATATCTCCGTGCGTGATTCCAATTCGTATTGTATTTTGTTTAGTCATTATATTTTGTTTCAGATAATTTGCCCTTTTTTTTGCGATGCAAAGTTAATTTATTTAATTGAATTGAGCATGGTTGCGTTAGTGGCAGATGCAAATTGATTTGACGGGAATATACCTTGATTTACTGAATATGCGATTTCAGAAAATTGTAGAGTAAACGGGTTCCGTAACCCGTACCTCCGGCAGGGCGGTATGCATCTTTTTCTTTTCTGAAAGCTGTTCCAGCCATATCAACATGAATCCAGTTGTAATCGGTAAAATGTTCCAGAAACTTTCCGGCTATTGTTGTTTGCCCTTCGCGGGTGCCAAGGTTGTTCAGGTCGGCAATTGGAGATTTTAATGGTACTGCATATTCCTCCCACAATGGAACTTCTATCAGCCGTTCGTAGGTGTTTAATCCCGATTGTTTTAATCGCTCCACGTTTTTGGCAGTATTACCCATTACCACCGCTGCGTGTGGTCCGGTAATAATATCGGCCGAGCCGGTTAATGTGGCACAATCAATTACCAGTTGTGGCTTGTATTTTTTTGCATAGCTTAATGCGTCGGCAAGAATTAACCGACCTTCGGCATCGGTATTTTTTATCTCAACGGTTGTTCCGTCGAACATTTTTATGATATCGCCGGGCACGTAGGCATTCCCGTCTGGTCGATTATCGGTGGCAGGAACCAACCCAACAATATGAAGCGGAAGTTTATTTAATGCGGCCGCATAAATTGCTGCTACAATTGTGGCAGCTCCGCCCATGTCTGATTTCATGTAATCCATGGAATTTGGAGTGGGTTTTAAACTCAGCCCGCCTGTGTCGTATACAACACCCTTTCCCACAAAAACAATTGGTTTTTTATTAATTGCATTTTCTGGTTTCCACTCGAGGATGTTAAAAGTAGGCGGATCGATACTTCCTTTGTTCACCGCAAGCAGACCTCCCATTTTCAGGATTTCAATTTTTTTCTTGTTAAAGACTTCAAGAGTGAAACCGGCTTCGTTACTCAGCTTTTCAATTTCTTTTGATAACTGACTTGCTGTGAGAAATGAGAGTGGCTCGTTAACTAGGTCGCGGGCTACAAAAGTTGCTTTTGTAGTATTTACAATTTCGTTGATTTTTTCAGTATTGATTTTTTCGTCAACGATTAAAATATTCTCAAGCAAAAATGTCTCTTTCTCTTTTTTGTATTTGTCGAAAGTATAAGTGTTAAGCAGCAACCCTTCGAGAAATGCTGGCAACAAATTTATACTACAGAAATTTGTCAGTTGAACGGAAGTTTCACCTGACGATTTTAATTCATCGTAAAGTTTTGTACCGGCCACCCTTGCCATTTCAGCCTGTTGGTAGTGTTCTTTGTCGGTTTTTATTTTGCCAAAAAAGAGCAAATGTGGATAACGGCTAATCGTACAGGCATCTTCTTTTTCAAATTTCTTTTTCAGGAAAGTTGTTTCTGTTTCTGTGAGTTGGCTCGAAACTTCTTTTAAATTGGTGGATAAACAGGCCAATGAATTGTTTTCTGCTATTGTGGAGGCAATGGATATTTTTGGGATCATACGTTTTATTTTTTAGGCTAAAATAAGGATTAAATGCCAGTTGATTTGCTTAAACAAACGAAACAGTTGACAGCCGATTGTTAATTCACCGATGGAAGCCGACAGCATAATTCCTTCTAAAGACGATTTGTATTGAATAGTAACTACAAAAAAGGACCTTAAATTAAGGCCCTTTCTTTATGTATTGTTATTGAAATTTTTAATGGTCGTCGCCAAAATAGGCATGCTCGAAAAGATGAAGCTTTTCGCGAAGTGTATCAATAATACTTAAATCGGTGCTTTGTTTGCTTTTCATGGCAAATACCGAAATGTGATGTAACAGTTCCAGTTGTTTTACATATTTTCTATAAGCTGCCTCGTCGGCCGATGAGGCAATTTTAACCCGCTGGTGCAAAAAATACTGGCTTACAATTTCCTGCATTTCTTTGGCATGCTCTTCTTTGTTCATCACCCAGCGAACCAATTGATTGTAATCGGGGCTGTCTGATTTCGATAATTCGTTGATCTGATTCATCGATTTCTCAATGGTTTCAATGTGTTCGTATAACAGGGCAATGCGTACCGAGTCGCCATAAATTCCACACGGAATTTCGCAATGTGCTTTAGCCTGATAACTTGAAAGTGTAATTATGCCAAAAATAAAGGCAGCGGATAAAAGTTGTGTAATTTTTTTCATTTCTCTATTTTAAATATTTGTATTTAATAACTGCCTGTATAACAATAAAAGTAGAATATGGTTTGAATTTTTTGAATAATTTCCTTCGATGGGGAATCGATTTTAAAATTGATTTTTTTTGAATAAAAGTTTTGACTTTTAATAAAAGCTATTACTTTTGCATCGCTTTTGAAAAGCAAACGTTCTCACAGAAGGGAATTAATCTTCCCCAGTAGCTCAGTTGGTTAGAGCGGCGGACTGTTAATCCGTAGGTCGTTGGTTCAAGTCCAACCTGGGGAGCACCTCAAAAAAGGTTGTCAATTTTGGCGACCTTTTTTCATTTACAAATGTTTCAAACCCTTGCATAATAACGAATTACATAATTCAGTCTTACAGAAGTCAGGGTTGCAACAATTTATAATAAACCATCGATTTTGTTATAAATTCATGAGAAATGAATGGTAGTTCAAAGAAATTCAAGGAGTTACATGGGTTGCAAGTTCTGTCAGGTTATTAGATAAATTGAAGGTTAATTAAGGCTAAGAAAGAAAGGTGGTCGTTACCACCAAACTTAGGTTTTCCAATTTAAGATGTAGAAGTGTCCGCAACTTCTCTAATTTCAATATGCTGGGAAACTGCATAACAAACAACTACATCTTTATATCTCTGATTTTTTTGTGTAAACTGGTTTTGTTATCCTCATGACACAATTTTTACAAAACCCATACTTTCGTGTGACACTGTGCATTTTGCAACGAAGTAATTTTGACTACGTAGTTAAACTTAATTCGGAGGAAATTAAAATGAAACCAATTATCACTATTCTGATTATTATGTCTTTCGTTTTCGGAAGCCAATGCAATGTCTTTTCTCAAAATCCTGAACAAACCTACCAGAAAGCTTTGGTTAAAGAAGAGGGAGTAGGCGAACTCTTAGATGCCATTAATCTTTATAAGCAAGTTGCTGATAATTCGGAAGCTGGTAATTCATTACGGGCAAAAGCACTTTTGCATGTTGGCTTATGTTACGAAAAACTGGGAAACCAGGAAGCTTTAAAAGCCTATCAGC
Organism: Draconibacterium halophilum; assembly: GCF_010448835.1. Classification (NCBI taxonomy): domain Bacteria; kingdom Pseudomonadati; phylum Bacteroidota; class Bacteroidia; order Marinilabiliales; family Prolixibacteraceae; genus Draconibacterium; species Draconibacterium halophilum. The sequence goes on along the minus strand of NZ_CP048409.1, from coordinate 4,244,462 downwards.
AATTGGTTAATAATTTTCCGAGCGAGAAACAGGAAGTTGCAATAGCGAGGGAAAGGCTGAATAAGTTGATTAAGGTTGAGAAAGTTGCAATAGAAACTCCTCCGCATCCAAAATTTACAAAAATTAAAATTCCAACAAAGCTTTCGTGGTCGGTTAAGTTGTCGCCCGATGGTAAAAAGCTTGCACATGTTTCGGATAAAAAAATTTGGATAACACCAATTTCAGGAAATCTGGGGCCTAATATTCCGGGAACTCCTGTGCAGGTGAACACGAATGGAATTGAAGTGGAATGGTCGGGATTGGATTGGTCGCGGGATGGTAAATGGATTGCTTTTAATGACTATCCAAAACATAATGAAAATGGAGAATATGTGAAAAACCAAAGTATTTTCATGGTGCCATCCGTTGGAGGAACCCCCAAAAAAATTATAGAAAACTACCGTGATGTACGTGTCGTAAATTACCGAATTAGTTTATCGCCCGATGCAAATAAAATTGCTTTCTCGGCAATAGAAGAGAATAAACAGCATATCTTTTCACTGGATATTGGAGCTAATTCACCAGAACAACTTGCAGATATGGAAGCTCGCGAACCTGCTTTTTCGCCCGATGGAAGATATATTGCTTATGTCAAAGATAAAAATAAAGGAATTGGTACTGGTGATTTGGGTCTATGGGTAGTAAGTGCTAAAGGAGGCACCCCTCATAAACTGGCAGATGCTGGTAAAGCTTCCAGCCCTGTCTGGTCTCCTGATGGGAGAATGATCGCATTTTTAGATTATTCTCTTGGCAAACAAATACTTATTGTCCCTTTCTCAGAAACAGATAATAATAGTAATAAAATAGTACGCATTGAAGCTCCAATTGGGACTGAAGAAGTAAGGCTACTTGCAGGATGGACACCTGATAGTAAAATAGGAGCATTAATTGCTTCTAGGCTGGAATTTGGATTGTATACTTTACCTTCGAAAGGAGGACAGGCTGCTAAAGTTTTACATGATAACCAGGCAATGCAACCTAGATGGTCAGCGGATGGAAGCCAGATTTATTATGTTGATAAACCAAAAGAAGGCGAGAGGAGAGATTATCGGAGATTTCTCGCATCCATACCATCTGAGGGAGGTAAGGGTAAACCACTACAGGCTAACATTGAAGGAAAGAGTATAAAACAATTTGCATTTCAGAGTGGGAACAGGGTATCTCCTGATGGGAAATGGATTGTGACATCTACCTGGATCCCGAAAAAAGATACGAATTCTGTTAATGTACACTGGCCAACTTCAAAAATCTGGAAAGTATCTATTGCTGGTGAAGATGCCATTCAAATAACAAATACACCGGGGAATTTTGCTGATATGAGTCCTTGCTGGTCGTCCAATGGGAAAAAAATAGCATTTGTCAGGTTTCAACTGGTAAAAGGAAAGAATGATATTTTTGGTGGTACTCCAAAAATATACAGTATCAGTTCCTCGGGAGGAGAACCGGAACTTTTAGTATCTATTTCAGGTAAATATGTTAATTCACTGATTTGGTCGCCTGATGGAAAAAGGCTTGCTTATTTAACAAAAGAAATCAACCAACCACACACAAAAAATTTAAATATTTATGATTTCGAGAAAAAAGAATCGCGAATAATTAGTGATGTGCAAGCAGGAACTGTAAACAATGAAATGGCATGGTCTCCCGACAGTAAACGTATAGCCTTTAATGATGCAGAGGGAAAGGTTATTAAAATTATGCATGTAGATGATGGAAGTATTGAAGATATAAATACAGGCCTTATCGATGTTAATATCTATCACCTCGACTGGTCGCCTGATGGAAAACGATTTGTATTTGGTGGATTTAAAGGAGGACAGGCAGAATTTTGGTTTTTGGAGGATTTTTTGCCACTTGAAAAGCTGGCACAAAACAATGAAAAAGAAGCTGCCATTCTTCAAAAACAAGCTGAAAAATGTGTGAAGGAAGGTAATAAATTTTTCGATCAGTGGGAATATGATAATGCGATTAAACAATATGAGTCGGCAATAAAGATTGCTCCAAATTCTCTTTTCGCACAAAACGCCCAATATTACATTGGACAATCGTGGTTTAAATTGGGTAAATACGATAAAGCTTTGTCAACCTTTAAAAAGCTAATAAAGGAAAATCTCAAAAGTAACATTGTTCCGGTAACAGAACTGATGATAGAACAGGTTGAACATGTTATGGAAAATAACAAACAAGTGGTTGTGCCAGAAATTACTGGAGATAAAAGTACCATTGTTGATCCGATAACTGGCATCACTTACAAAAGAATAAAAACTTTTGCTGGTAAGAATGATTTAATAAAACACACAGGGGGATTCAACCTTTCTCCGGATGCTAGATTTGTTGTTCTGGAAAACAAGGTTGTGCCTTTGGACGGTAGTGAACCATTTGATTTGGTTAACATGGATGCATTAAGAGCAGTTTATTCTCCGATGATGAACAAAGCATGCTTTTATGCTGATAGTGCTATCTGGGTAGTTCCCGTATCACCACTAACAGGCAAAGTCAATGGAAAACCCAAAAAACTACTTGAAGGAAGTTATACTTATCAGCATGTTGCAAGTTGGTCGCCTGATGGAGAAAAAATTGCTTTTGTACGAAGAGACGATATAGTGGCATCGGATATATGGACTCTTTCTGTAGATGATGGGAAATTGGATTCGGTTACAAATCAGTTGGGAGTTGAACACAGCCCTGCATGGGCACCGGATGGTAGTGGTATTGCTTTTCGAAAAGATAATGAAATTTGGCTGGCACCAACCAATGGCGATGAAAAAAGGATGGTTTTAGCAAATGGTGGTTATCCTATATGGGCTCCGGATAGTAAATGGTTGTTTCATTCAAATTGGGAAAACCATCACCTTTTTTCCATGGGCCTAAATAAAAACCTGAAATTTGATATACCTAAGCATGTAGGTAAGTTAATTGGTTTTTCAGCAACCGGGAAGAAAATTCTTTTATATCGTTCTTCATTCTTTGATAATTGGGGATTGAAAGTAGTCTCTGTTTTAGGAGGACCTTCTTTTAAACCTGCATTAAATAGTCCCGTATATGATTCATGGTGGTCAAATGATGGTAATTATATTCTGACACAAGGTGATGACGAAAATGGAGATATGCAATTTAGAATTGTTCCTCTTACTGGAGGAAATTATGTGGCAATAAAAATTGATGTAGATATTGAAGGTAAACCATTTCCGTTTACATTCTCACCAGACTTCACACAACTTGCATTTTCTGTTAATAGAGATGATGGTTCCAAGGATATTTATGTAGTTCCTTTTTCTATTAAGGAATACAGAACTCAAGGAAAAGCTCGTTTAGTTTTTAGCGAATGGACTGGTGGAGCTTATAATGTAACATTTAATTGGTCGAAAGATGGTAGTAAAATTGCTTTAATTCACAAAGGTGATATTTGGAATGTTCCTCTTGATGGAGGTAAGCCAAAACAACTTACAAATACTCCTGAAAAAGAGCGTTGGGTTAGCTGGACTCCTGATGGAAATCTGATTGGATATATAATACCAAGAGGTTCTAAAAGAGAGTTGTATATAATACCTGCAGATGGAGGATCTCCAAAAATTTTACACAAAGATTTTACAACATGGAATTGGTCTCATGATAGTAAACGAGCCGCCATTCTTAGCCAAAATAAAATACAATTATTAAATATTAGCAATGCAAAAATTCTTAAAAATATTGTTAATATAAAAGATTTAGGTCTTACTGATACTTCTTCTCCACAATACAGCCCAGATGGAAAATCTATTGCATTTATAGGAAGTAAAAAAGATGATACTTCTATTTATATTTATTCTCTTGAAAAAAAATCACAAACACGATTAGCTTTTGATGTTCTTGATGATTATAAATATGGTTTAAGATGGTCACCAGATGGAAAATGGTTATCATACCTTACTTATGAACAAGAAAAAGTACGTCCCGAAGGTACGCTTTGGGAAGCCGATTTTGATGAAGTCAAAGAAAAACTTATAAATCAGAATGAATAAAAAAACTAAACCGGTTTCAAGGTTAACTCTTGTTTTTATCCTTGCCGTTGTACTTTCGGGAAGTATATTAACCTGGTTTAGTATCAACAATATTTCGAACCTAAAAAAAATAACGGAGAAACAAGTTCTTGAAGAACAGCAGGAACTTACATCGAAGTTTATTAATGGGTTGCAGGAACAAATCGATAAAGTAATACGTGGTTTTAAAGGCGAGATTTCTCCATTTGAGTTGCTTAAGGATTCATTATTAACAGGAAGTAGGGAATTTGAGTTTGTTACTCAAGCTTTTATTCTTGATGAAAAGGGAGATTTTTTATACCCGTATTTTATTGGAGTTCCTGAAAAACTTAAAACTCCTAAATTTTCTGCAAGCTTTAAATCGTCTTTTACTGAGGGCGAAAAGGCTGAGTTTTCAAAGTCCGATTTTAAAAAGGCAAAAAGAAACTATTTGTCTTGTTTAAGATATTCAAGCGCAAGTAACGATTCGGTAAAAGCAATAAATGCATTGGGCAGGATTTCTGTAAAACTAAAAGAATATGAGAATGCTATTCGATATTACAATCAGATTATTTCGAGCTATTACAGGGAGGTTGGAGAAAGTGGATTCCCTTATGTTTATTATGCCGTTCCGCAACTTATAAAAACCAGCAATCCAAATAATTGTGATGACATTTTAATTCCGGTTGATTTTTGTGTGGATAAGATGGCATCCGGAGAGATTCCCTTAAATCACAATACGGAAGATTTTCTGCAACTGATGAGCAACTGGTTACAGAAATACACATTTAATGCGGAGACAAAGATTTTAGACTTTCAAAAGAACCTGGAAAATATTAAACAACAACTTCAATTTTTAAATGAATATGAAACCGATATTTCTGGATTTATTAGAGAGGGCAGGGAGAATCTATCCAATGTCAACAATGATTTTGAAGTCATTAATTCTTTTGCCGGCAACCATCAAAAATTACTTCTGGTAAATACCAACCTGAATAGAAAGGTTGGCTTTTTAATTAATGGAACGCAATTATTTGAGTCTATCTTAAATACAAACCTGCAAGCCAATCTTGAATTTGATTATAATTTGGAAATTCAAAACGGGTATAACTCTAATACAGGCACTCAAAATCTTATTTATTCTTCACAATTGAGTCCGTATTTCCCTGGACAGATGATACAAGTAAAGCTCAATGATGAAAACCTGATAAAAGATTTAATTAAACGACGCAGCTGGATTTATGGGATTGCAGCGGCATTACTTATGCTTGCCATGTTGCTTGGAGTTGTTCTAATATTACGCGATATTTCAAGAGAAAAACGCCTGGCAGGTTTACGTTCCGATTTTATTTCGAATGTAACACACGAATTAAAAACACCGCTCACCTCGATTTATATGTATACCGAATCGCTTTCCTTAGGTCGTATTAAATCTTCTAACGTACAAAAGGAATATTTTTCAATCATTTTAAATGAAAGCGAACGCCTGAAAAGGATGATAAATAATATTCTTGAATTTTCGAAAATGGAAAAAGGCAAATCCAATTATCAGTTTGTAAAATCCAATTTATCAGAATGCATTAGAGCAACTGTTAGTGAATTGGATTATTGGTTAGAGAATGAAAATTTTGATGTTAGCACTGAATTGGATAATAGTATTGTTGCTGAAATTGACAAAGAAAAGATGAAACAGGCACTAAGCAATCTGATAAGCAATGCCATTAAATACTCGACCGATTCGAAAAAAATTTCAGTCAGATTATATAAAAATACCAAAGTAAATGTAATTGAGATTGAAGATGAAGGCATTGGCATTGCTGAAGATAAACTTTCCCAAATATTTGAAAAATTTTACCGGGTTGACCAAAAGGAGAACATTAGTGGCACAGGACTCGGATTAACCGTAGTAAAAGAGATTATTGAAGCTCATAACGGGAAAATATGTGTAAGCAGTAAATTAGGGAAGGGAACCAAATTTTCTATAAATTTAAACCAGTAAATCTATCAGAGTGGAAACAATTCTAATTATAGAAGATGACATAAGCATACTGAGGGGACTAAAGGACAACCTGGAATATGAAGGCTACACCGTTTTTTCTGAAACTAACGGTAAAAATGGTTTGCAATGTGCACTTGAAAGAAATCCCGACTTGTTATTGCTGGATATTATGTTGCCTGGAATAAATGGATACGAAATTTGTAAAAGGTTGAAAAAAGAGAACCCGGATTTACCTGTGATAATGATTACTGCCCGGGGCTCAGAGATGGACAAGGTTTCAGGACTTGACATTGGCGCTGATGACTACATTACCAAACCTTTTAGTATACCAGAATTACTTGCACGGGTTAGAGCGGTGTTGCGCAGAACAAATACAACAAAATCATTCAACGAGGCCAACTTTGGAAATGTACATCTTGATTTTAAGAAATTTCAGGCATTTGTTGGTAAAACAGAAGTGAGCTTGTCTAGCAAAGAATTCCAAATTCTGAAATACATGGTCGAGCACGAAGGAGAAGCAATCCATCGGCACGATCTTTTAAATAATGTTTGGGGTTATGACGCTATGCCCACAACACGTACCGTCGATAATTTTATTCTTGATTTACGAAAAAAACTAGAAGCAAATCCTTCGGAACCAAATCATATTATTAGTGTTCGGGGGTTGGTTATAAATTTGTGAAATAAATTATTCACACCAAACTTTCATGAATTAGGTTGCAACTTTCAACTGTTAGGGGAGCCAGAGTAGACAAGAGGTCATTTTCGACCTCTTTTTTTTTGTCCAAATTTTTGAAACGAGTTTCCGAATTATCAGGATGAGTTCCATCTAACACCTTAAAAATCAATTAATTTTAGTGCGATGAAAACCTTGCTGACGTTGAGAAGGACTTGTACCGGTTTACATTATCCCCAAAAGAAAGTTTTTTGCACACTCGCCAAGCACGTTTGTGTTATATCCTCCTTCCTGACAAACCAATGTAGGTATATCAAGCGACTTGAATTGTTTCCCGATTGACAGATAATCTTCCGTGCGTAATTTAAAACTTCCGATGGGATCAGCTTCGTGTGTATCAAACCCGGCCGAAATGATCAGGTAGGATGGATTGAATGCTTGTATCTTTTTCAATATTCTTGCTACGGCTTCGCTATATTCTTTTAATTGTGTTCCAGCCGGCAAGGGTTCATTATGGTTAGTGCCAACCGCCTGACCTTTCCCTTTTTCTTCTGAATATCCCCAGAAATAAGGATATTCAAATTCCGGATTTCCGTGAATTGAAAATGTGAAAACTGATTTTATCTCGTCGAAAAATTCTTGAGTGCCGTTTCCATGATGATAATCGATATCAACAATCGCCACTTTTCCTTTTTGAAGTAAAAACTCAGCGGCTGTGGCCGCATTATTGAAATAACAATAGCCTCCAAAAACCCGGGGGCCGGCATGATGTCCGGACGGACGACATAGTGCATACACTGTTTTTTCTTTTCCGTTGCGAATCAGTTCAGCACCTGTTAAAGCTGTTTCTACTGAGGCACGGGCAACTTCATACGTTTTCTTTTTAATTGGAGTAACTGCATCGGTACACCATAAACCGCCCCAAAGCGGAGCATCTACTTTTTTTAGAAGATGTGCACCTTCTCCCGGGAAAAGATCCGGGTAAAATTCTTCTTCCTCTTTTAACGATTGGGCTGTTTTCAAAATATAATCATGGTAAGGATGTATCTGCGAAATTATTCTTTCAGGAAAGGTTTTGGCAGTAACAAAATGAAACCTTTCATCGTTACGAAGTGCTATTTTTATGACTTCAACGCGGTGAGGCGTGTCTTTTACTTCATAGGCTTCCGGCCCGAGTTGATATTTCCAGTAGGGGTTGTGAAGACTGTCGTTATATTTTTCAATTACCAGCATGATTAGTTTCCTTTATTTAAGATTTCGATAACACGTGCGTGCGGAAACGGCGGACACCATCTTTGCTCACGCCCACTCATTCCGTTCGAACAAAATATTGAATTGATAATTGCTTCTTCGGTAGCCTCTATTGTTGCTTCATAAACCGAATTTATATGAGCATCCGAAATACTTTTCAGGGTGATGAATTTGCTATTGGATGATGATTGCCGGGGTTTCCGGTTTCCGGTGCTAAAAGCAATAATAATTTCGCCGCTGGTTGCAGCAGCATAAGATCCGGTGCGTCCAACACCCAGGGCGGCGCGTTTGGCAACTCTGTTCAGCTGGCTGCTGATAAGCGGAATGTCGGTAGCCACAACAACAATAATTGATCCTTCCGAAACCTCCCGACGGCCTTCCGTTGGATATTCTTTATCTAGCTGGCGGCCGATCACACCGCCATCAATGGTCAGGTTTCTCATTTTTCCGAAGTTGGATAAAACAAGTACGCCCACTGTGAATGGTTCTTTTTCATTCAAATTCAGAATACGAGAAGAAGTTCCTACGCCTCCTGCAAAATCGAATGTCGTCATACCCGTTCCGGCACCCACCGACCCCTGTGTTACAGCTCCCGATGAGGCTGATTCAATCGCCTTAACAACATCCCGCGAAGAACAGTTGCCAATCCTTACATCATTCAGAAAAGAGTCGTCGGCCTCGCCAACAACCGGAAGCACAACATCTGTTTTGGTTCCGAGTTGTGGGTATTTTTTTAGCATTTGACTGATAACCCCGGCGTGCACCCGGCCAACAGAATGGGAATTGGTGAGCAGAATCGGGCTTTCGAGCCAGCCGGTTTCAATTACCTGGGTAAGTCCGGCCATTTCGCCCACTCCATTCAGAATAAAACCTCCTGCAGCCAGTCTGTTTGCATAAGTTTGTCCGGCTGGCAGAATAGCCGTAACGCCAGTTCGTATGCTACTCGTTTCAATTTCTCCGGGAATTTGAACATTGTCTTCAATACGCGACAAATGCCCCACGCGAACTCCTTTTACATCGGTTATGGCATTTTGAACTCCCGGAGGCATTCTGCCAATTGTGATCCCCAGCTCGCGGGCAGTTGGTCGTGGAAGTTCAGAAATATATTCTTCTTTTTTGAGTTGTTTTGCTGAACGGACAGGAATTTCGTAACGACGGGCAGCCGACCGGATAATTAAACGCATCACATCACGAAATTCAAGTCCCCGTGATTTTGCAGCTGTCATTAACGAAGCCGCAGGGTGCAAACTGGGTAGTGGATTCAGCTCAATAAAATAGGGTTGCCCGTTTGTGTGCAGCCGGATATCCACACGTCCAACATCGGGACATGACATAATATCGAATACGTCGCGGGCCAGTTTAATCACAGCTTTTTCCTCGTTACTGCTTATTCGTGCCGGACAAATAACACTAACCGCTTTAGCTGCCTCGCCACCTTGTTTCATATCGTAATCGTAAATGTTGTATTTGCCGCCAACTTTTCCCAGGTCAAAAGTATGCTCAACAATATCGAGCAGCTTGCCAGGGAAACTTTCAATAAAAGGGACACTGAGTTCGCGACCTCCGATAAATTCTTCTACAACCAATCCGGCAGGGTAGTGGCTCAGAAGTTTATTGATTCTGTCTAAGGCCTGTTCTGGTGTTTCAACTACCGAGTCCTGCGAAATTCCTTTGCTTGAACCTTCAGAATTGGGCTTGATAATTAACGGATAATTTAAATTATCAGGAAGAATCCGCTCTTTGTCTGTAATTAAAACACCCTGTGGAACTTTCACTCCCCGCGAGGCCAAAACTGTTTTTGCAAGATGTTTATCGAGGTTGAGGTGCAACAGCGATGCATTCCCGCCGGTAAACGGGATTCCCATTTGTTCATACAGCCCGGGATAAAATGCTTCACGCGAACTACCAATTGTTCCCTCGGCAAGGTTAAAAATGAGATCGGGTTCACTTTCTATCAAACGTTCCAAAACAGCATTGGGTTTGCCCGAAACTTCAATAACAGTAACCGTATGCTGCAGACTGGTGATTGCACTCGATATCCGGTTAATATCCTCTTCTGAGAGAAGTTCGGCTGTGGCTTCGGTTGTATCGGTTCGAAGATTATAGGCGATTGTAATTCTCATAAAGCGGCATTTTTGTTTTAATTTCCAAAAAAAATTGATAAATGGGGTTTCTTGTCAATATCCTTATAATATAACAATTTTTATTAGAGATCAGATGATTAGAGCCGGATTATCGTATGTAGCTACAGTAAACTGTAAGGGAAATCATTAAAAGGGATGATTTAAAAGTAGACCAAACTGAATTTATAACCTGTTGTGAAGGCTGGCACACAAAAAACAAAAAATAAAAATCTCATAAATCATAATTTTGTATTTGTCCTTATGGAGCTCGAACCTAAACTTTCCTGATCCAGAGTCGAACCTATTGTCAAATATCAGCAAAGGAAGGGGGAATTTACACAAAAATTTCACAGATTAAGTTGCAACTTCAAGCTGCTAGGGGAGCATCTTAAAAGAGCGCTTAGAATCTTTTATTCAGATGCTTTTTTGTTTTTCTACACTTTCTTACATCTATTTCTATCTCTTCTTATTAACCCGAGTTCGATTATAAAATATTTGTCATGAAGCAACAATTTGCAATATTTGTAACAAGTTAAAAACACTTGGAAATGGGGAACACCCGTTAATTTTAAATAGGATGAACCCATTAAGATATTCCATGTTTGATTTAAACTTTCGGCCTGTACTAAACAGATTGTTTAGAAGGGTTAATTTTTCTACATTCGTTAAAACATTTATTCTATTTCAACTGAAAAGATGGTCAGCATAATTGACAAGATTTGGTTAAAAGATTATCCGCAGAATTACCTGATTAAAAAGCCGATAGCAGGTGCATTGGTTTTGGCCTTTTTTTGTTTTGTAATGTTAATGATATACAAACCTGTTAGCAATCAGGGAGTCAGCAATTTACCATACATACAAACTATGGCTGTGTATTGTTTGAGCGCAGGACTAGCAGCTTACATAGCTATCAGGTTATTTAAAACTATCAAGTGGTTTTCCAGTAAAAACGTATGGAATCTTTTGAAAGAGATGGTTTTTATTGTACTGATTATGCTTATAATCGGGATCGTGATATATCTGCTGGCATTTTTGCTCGAACCTCCCTCTGATCGTTGGAACCTGGCTACTTTTTTTGATTCATTTAAATATGGCTTTTTTACCGGAATTATTCCATTTGCCTTTTTTACTGCCATTAACTATCAGTCGCTTTTTATAACCAGAATTTCGGTAATAGAAGACTCTTCTCAGAAAATGCCACTTGAAAATAAAATTCAAATCCGCTCGAAACTTAAAAAGGAGGAACTAACGTTTTATCCTTCACAATTGATTTATGCTGAATCTGACGGGAATTATGTGGTATTTCAGCTGCTGGTAAACGGCAAAATAAAACAAGAAATGATACGCAATTCGATGAGTGAAGTAGAACGACAGCTTTCCGATTTTCCTGAATTTCATAGAACGCACCGGGCGTTTATAGTCAACCTAAAAAAAGTGGCAAATAAAAAGGGGAATTCTTCAGGTTATCATTTAACACTCAATAACACAGAATTTGAAGTACCGGTATCACGCCAGAACACCAAATCTTTTGATGAAAACCTGAAGAAAATCCAAAACTAAAGGTTGTCATTCGTAACAGAAAACTACCATTCATCACAAGATAAAAAGCTCCGAAACACCATTCGTAACAAATCTTTGCTGTGTATACTAATTGCTTGGTTCGTATAATTCTGTTGCTTCTTTTTGTGAGCAAAACAATTGCAATCACAAAAAAACAACCTTATGGAATTTACAAGAATTTTCGATTTAAAAGAAAAGACTATCACAAAAAACAAGGCCAATTTGGATGGCTGCATAAATTTGAAAAAATTGCTTCTGCTGTTTATTTTAAGCATGATAACTTTTTCTGTTTTTGCTCAGCCGACATTTACAATTGAAGGAGCCTTGCAATCAAAAAACAATGGAGAAGTGGTTCCGTTTGCCACGCTTGCGTTGCATCGTTTACCTGATTCATCACTGGTTTCAGGTACCATCAGTAATGCCCAGGGAAATTTTCAAATTAGTGCAAACGAAAAGGGTAAATATTTTCTCGAAATTTCGCACATCGGATTTAACGCCAAAACCGTAAATGTGAATTTAAATGAAAAGACGAAAATCTGCACTGATGAGATTTTATTGAATGAGAAAACGGTAAAAATGGAATCGTTGACAATTGTTGGAGAAAGATTGAAAGCTAAATCTGATGGCAATACGACAACTTATTTCATGAATAAAAAACTGAAAGACGCTTCATTTTCTGGGGGCGACGTTTTAAAACACATCCCGGGTATTCAAACCGATTTTATGCAGAACATTTCACTGGAAGGAAGCAGCAAACTCATTTTACGTGTAAATGGAATAGAGCGTGATATCGATTATTTACGTCGCCTGGAGGCATCAAAAATTGACAAAATTGAAGTGATTTCGGCTCCCGGTTCAAAATACGATGCCGCCGTAACTGGTGTTATCAATATTGTGCTGGAGGAAAAGGAAACGGGATTAAGCGGACATGCATATATTGAAGTGCCGACTTCTGCCGAAACAATGTATCTTTTCCCCAGTTACAGTTTGAATTACGGACGAGAGAAATTTAATTTTTATACTTCGTACAACGGAGAAATTAGTTATTTTGATATAGAAAATACTGAAAAGCGGAAAATTCAATCGGAAGTAGAAAACACAACCATAGCTGTTTTGGAAAATGTCCGGCAGAAAAACTGGTCGCATAAGTTTCATTTCGGAAGTGATTTCATACCCGACAAAAGCAACCAATTCAATTTTTATGGATTTCTTAATCCATACTCATGGGAGCAGGACGGGCAGATACATCTTGACAGACAACATGAAAATGAGTCTAATAAAAGTTGGTCAGTTACAAAAAACGACGATGATAAAAATTTTCAGTCGTTTGCATCGCTATACTACAAGCATATTTTTGTGAACAAACAGGAAATAACAACGGACATCAGTTATTATAACCTGCAGGCCAATAATTCCATAAACTTTTTATCCGATAGTTCTTCTAGTACTTCTCCGGGCAACTTAAAATACACCAGTCAGCCCAATGAAACAAGGGGTATTCTGAAACTTGATTATACACACCCTTTTGCTGAGAATTGGCAATTAAACTCAGGAATAAAAACCTCCTGTTCAGTTTTAAAAGATAATGCAAATCATAATTTCCGATTTAAGGAGAATATCTGGGCGGCTTATGGCGAATTGCTTTTTTCTAAATCTGTTTTCGAAGTGCAGCTTGGGTTGCGGGCTGAAAAGTCGGTTTCATCGCTCAAAGACGGATTTCAGAACGATGAATTTGATGTGTTGCCACATTTTTTGTTCAACTGGAAAATTAACTCTGCCAACCAACTGAAGGTAATCTATCGAAAATCGTTGAACCGACCGGGCTTGTATGAATTGAACCCAACTGAAAGCCGAAGTGATCCACTAAAATTAAATGTGGGGAATCCGGCATTAACGCCTGAGGTTTCGCACTATTGGGCAACAGATTTTTCATCGGCATTTCGGGGTAACTTCGTCTCGGCAAGAGTGTTTCTGCAGCAATTCAATAATTCAATTCAACCCTTCAGCTACATCAATGACGAAGCAATATTTATTTCGCAATACCAAAATATGGGCGACATTTTTCAATACGGATTACAGGTGAAGGGTTCGCTGAAACTGCATAAGAGGATAACGGTAAATCCATATTTGCAAGTTTTTAATATTCGCAGCAAAACAAATGGATTGGCGCCTGAAGTGGATTCAGAAAACATTGCGCTGCAATCCGGTCTTTCAACACTGATATCTTTTACAAACGGGTGGTCGGCTTCGTTTCAGCTTCAATATGATATGGGTTTGCAATACTTTCAAAACAAAACCTATAACGATGCGCTCTACTTTGTTTCTGTTGAAAAAAATATAAATGACAAAATTAAAATTGGTATTACCAGTGCTGTCCCTTTTAAAAATTCGGTAACCTATCAGGCAACTGATATTTCGGGCAGCAATTTCGAAAGTAACTGGCAAGGAAATATCAGGACAAATGGATTTCCACTATGGCTGAAACTGAGCTACCGATTTGATTCGGGGAAAAAAGTGAATAAAATTCAGCGAGTAAAGGAAGAAATTAAAGTTGTTCCGAAAAAGGGGTTTTGAGCAAAAAGATCAATAGGATTCTTCTCAAGCTTCAAAATGTATTATAACTGCTAATATTTTGCAAATGTGGTTGTATCTTCCATCTGCTACGGGAGCACCTCAAAAAAGGTCGTCAAATTTGACGGCCTTTTTTGGTTTTTACATTTTCAATAATTACATGATCCTGGGTTAAATAAGAGAGGTTTCAATTTTATTAATTGAATTATTTTTTTCATGTAAATCCCTAAAGCCTTCTAATTATCTTCCTCATATTTTGGAACACTAACAACTTCAAATTCAACATCAGGAAAACTTCCGGTTGGTGGTGCCACATCAAAATGAGCATTTACCAGGTAAAGGCGGGCACCAAATTCGGCAATAGTAGTTGGTACGCCAAAATCAACATCGTTTATGGTGCCAACCAGCGCTCCGGATACGAAGTCGTCATTCAACATTATTACAGCTACCTGGTTCATCATATTCTGCACCACGTAAAGCATTTCTCCGTCAAGTAGCATTCCATCGGCAAAAGGAAGTAATACTCCGCCCAAATCAATCAGTGAAGATTCTCCGGTTAACGGATTTACATGATATAGTTCGCCGCGGCCCGTATTAGCAAGAATCAAATGTTTGCCGTTTGGTGTTGCATCAATTCCGTTGGCAAAAGCACCCAGCTGTGGAATCATTGGATGTGGTTCCATACTGAAATCGCCGGCTAAGGGCAAAGCAATTACTTCAACAGTTTCGGGTAAGTTTCCATTATTTAAAAGAGGAACTTTATAAAGCACCGGCTCAAGCGAACTGGTAAAATAGGCAGCCTTTCTTGTAACCACCACATCGTTGATCATTGAATTAAAAGGTGCTGCGAGAGGAATAGAAGCGATAAGGTTGCCGGTTTTTGAATCATAAACCGCACCTGTTCCTAATAATCCTTTGGCTGCATACAAATAGCCTGTTCTCGAATCAAGCGATAATCCTATTGTCTGATCCATTCCTAATGGTGCGTAAAGAATGTTTCCTTCTCCGGTTTTCAGGTTCCCCTTGTAGATTTGTCCACTTACCAGCGAGCCGACATAAAAATTGTGGTTGGGGCCGGTTGTAATTCCTTCCGGCTGAAATCCAAAGGGGAGTTCAATAATATCGGGAAAAGCTTGTACAGCAGCCGACTTTTCTATTTCGCGTAAATCGTCATCGGAAAATGTGTTTTCGTTGTCGCACGATACAAGAAGTATCATTACCATAAAAAATACTAATCTTTTCATTGTGTACGTTTTTTGAGTTTCAATGAAAAGTTAGTTGAATTATGGCGAATTAGCTTGCACCATTGTTGCAGAGTCTTGCACATAATAGTGATTTCGGGGTCTTATTTTTTGTTACGAATGGTGCAGTAGTGTAGGGATTAATTGTGATGTTTTTGACGAAAAATATTTGGTGCCATGCCAAACTCTCTCGTAAAAACTCTTGAAAAATAGGCAGGATCTTTAAAGCCAACCTCGTAAGCTATTTCCGAGATGTTTAAATTGGTTTTTTCAATTTTTTCCCGGGCAACAGATAGCCGGTAAAAGCATATAAAATGCGATGCCGACAAGCCCGTTAATGCTTTAATTTTTCGGAACAACTGAGAGCGTGACATACCCAGATGATTCGACAGTTCAACAGGGTTAAAATCTTCATCGGAAAAACGTTTTTCCAGAACTTGTTTCGTTTTTATTAGAAACTGCTCATCGGGCCCGGGCGCTTTTGCCTGCTGAATATCGGATACAATGGCAAGCGTTTTATATTTGGCTTTTAATTTGTCGCGGTTTTCAATCAGCTTTTGCAAACGCAGCAACAGTTCGCGCGGATTAAAAGGTTTGGTAATATACGCATCAGCCCCTTTTTCAAACCCCTCAATTTGTGATGATTTATCGCTTTTTGCTGTTAAAAGAATAATTGGAACATGGCTAGTCCTAAAGTTCTTTTTCAACGTATTACACACCTCGTACCCATTTTTGCCAGGCATTAAAATGTCGGATATAATAATATCTGGAACACTTTTAAGCGCCATTTCAATTCCCTGAATTCCATTTCCAGCTCGTTCAATTTTATAAAAATTGGCGGTAACTGTTTCCAGGTAGGTAACCACATCA
The DNA here is from genome assembly GCF_010448835.1 of Draconibacterium halophilum. NCBI lineage: Bacteria > Pseudomonadati > Bacteroidota > Bacteroidia > Marinilabiliales > Prolixibacteraceae > Draconibacterium > Draconibacterium halophilum. The sequence goes on along the minus strand of NZ_CP048409.1, from coordinate 4,228,134 downwards.
TCGTTGTCTTCAATTAGTAGCAAATGTGGTAGTTCTTTTCCTGCTTTTGGCTGTGGTGATTTGAATTCCGGATGTTTACCGTTGCCGGCTATGATTTGCGCAGAGGCTGTTCCCGGTTCAGTTTGATTAGCCTTGTTTGTGAGTGGTAATAAAACAATAATCTCTGTTCCTTTCCCGGGTTTGCTGCATATAAACAAGTTTCCGTTTAGCAACTTAACTATTTCTTTCACTAAAAGTAATCCGATTCCTGCACCTTCTTTGAGTTCATGGTTGTTTCTGCTAACCCTGTAAAACCGGTTAAAGATTAGCGGAATTTCCTCTTTTGTAATTCCAATTCCGGTATCTTTTATTTCCAGTTTTAGTAAACGATCTGGGTAGTATCTTCTAGGTGGGAATATTGAATAACCTATATTGTACAGTTTATCTTCTCCTTTGAGTTTCGAAACGTTAAAACTGATGAGGGAATTCTTGGAAGAATATTTAATAGCGTTCATTAAAAGATTCCCAACTAAAGAATCCATTCTTTCCGGATCAAAATCCATGTATAATTCCTTTACTGTGGTTTGAAAATGTAGGTTAATTTCCTTTTCGTTTGCCAAATGCCTGAAAGGTTCAATAAGCTGTCGGAAATAGGAGATAATATCAGTTTGTATATAATTAACCTGCATTATTTGTGCTTCCAGTTTCGAAAGATCGAGCATCTGGTTTACCAATTGAAGAAGCCGCATTGCATTTCGTCTAATCATCGGAATATAGTTCGAAAAACTTGTTTTTGAAATTTTTGAATCCGGATTGGTTAAACCAAGAATTACAGTCAACGGGGTTTTGAATTCGTGGGTAATGTTGGTGTAAAAGTCGGTTTTTATTTTTTCCATCTCTTTTAATTGCTCGGCTTCCATTTTTTTTGCCCGAATACTTTCCCGGATATAAGTATTGAGATGATCGTAAAACACCTTAGCCACAACAAGCAGGTGAAGTACAAAAAGAACATGGTTAATGGTTGGTGTAATTTCTGGAACTTTGGTAAGAAACGGCTGCAAGAATGCCTCAACAATAACCGTGGAAATATAAACGATAAAAATATACCGTATTTGACCGGGCTTTAAAAAAGCTAAGGAATTAAGGGCACCTGCAAGACCAATAAAAACAACTCCACCTGAGTATAAAATTCCTCCAAAATAAAGCACGGCAGCAAACGAGAACAGTACATAGAAATAGAGGTTAATAAGTGCAAATATGTTTGTATTCCGATGCACTATCAAAAATAGTAGCAAGATGAATAACTCAAAAAGGATAAAAATACTCATCCCGACAGTAAATTTGTATAGGTGCAAATTCCAGAATACAATTGCCATAAATATCAAGAATGGAATGCCAGGAGCAAGAAAAAGAAAGAACCGTTTTTTTAGCGCGAGATCCTCGAATGTATCACCGGGTGAAGATAAATGTTTCTCCAGCCATGCACTAATGCCATTCTTTATGGATTGAAAACTCATGGGTGGTTTGAGATTTTTGGTTCAACACGTGGTTAATTACCATACAATTTACGAAAAAATCTGCTGTAAGGGGATTATATGATGGCAAGAAAGAACTTTATTTGACTTCTTCTTATGCCCAAATATTTGAAACATATTTCCGAATGATATCCGTCGAATACCTTTAAAAACACTTAATCTTAGTGAAACAAAATCCTTATTGGTACTTCATTCATCGTTAATTTTTAGTTATCCCAAATACATATTTGCCTTGGGTGAACATAGTATTCGGCAAGGTGTAATAGTCGGATAACGAGCGATATACGCTTGTTGTTTTGTTTGGTTTCATCCACAAAACAGGAAACATGTATAACATAGAACCGAGTAAAAAATAGAAGTAGATTAAAAAAAGTACTATACAAAGTGTAACGCAGTGAGAAATTGTGCGTCATATAATTGAAAAACGTTACAAAACGATTTTTCAGAAAACAATAAAACAACAGGAGGATAAGTCATGAAAACAAAAAACAATGTTCAGAAAACAACTTCAAAAATTTTAGCATTAAGCTTAATTTTAGTAGTTCTGGGTTTTAGTGTAAATGCTCAGAATTTAGGAAAATCATTACCGATAACTGTTAGCTTTAAGGGAATGGCCCTGGCAATGGTTGATAACACTGTCGAATCCAGATCATTAACAACCGAGGCTGATGTTCACGTATCAAATTTTGATGTAGAGACAGAAGAAGCATTAAGACTAGAAGACTGGATGACAGATGAAGCCAGCTTTGATGTCTACGCACAATATGTTAAAACAGAACAGGAAGAAGCTTTGGAAGTAGAAGATTGGATGATTGATGAAGCTACATTTAATCATTGGTCTTTTCAGTTTGCAGTAGAAGCGGAATTACCGCTGGAATTGGAAGACTGGATGACTTCTGACGAAGTATGGAAACGTTAGTTCCATATAAAATTGTCAAACAGAAAATTATAAACATTAAAAAGTCAGAAATCATGAAAATAGAAAACACAAAAGCGCAAATGAGAAAAGGGGTATTAGAATACTGTATCTTGCTGGTTTGTAAAGCAGAACCTGTGTACGCAATTAACGTTATTAATGGTTTGCGTGATGCCAATATGATAGTAGTAGAAGGTACAATTTACCCATTACTAACCCGATTAAAGAATGATGGATTATTAACGTACCGCTGGGAAGAATCTAACCAGGGACCACCGCGAAAATATTATGAGCTGACCGAAAAAGGCAGGGATTTTTTAAGCGAGCTGGAAGAATCGTGGGGAGAATTGGTTAGTGCTGTTCGCAGGGTTAAAACAAATAGAGCATAATAGTTAAAATTCAGAATATAAGTAATAACTTTAAGATAGATTAAAATGAAAAAGACATTGACAATAAACATTAGCGGCACCATATTCCATATAGAAGAAGACGCATATGAGGCGCTGCAGAAATACATGGTAATTCTGAAAAATTACTTTGGAAAAGATGATGAAGGCAACGAAATTTTCGCAGATATTGAAGCCAGAATTGCAGAAATATTCACCGAAAAAACGGGTGGAAAAAATCAAGCTGTTACTCTTGATTGGGTAGAGGAGTTAATTGAAACTTTGGGTACTCCTGAAAATTTCTCGGAAGAGGCTGGAGAAGAAGAACCATTGGCAGGACAGAAATCGAGGAAAAGAAAACTTTATCGTGATCCTGAACAAACAGTTATTGCAGGAGTATGTGGCGGACTGGCTGCTTATTTTAACATGGATCCGGTGGTGATAAGATTAATTGTTGTTTTACTCGTTCTGGTAACATCGGGAGCGGGTCTGTTGGTTTATATTATTCTATGGATAATTGTGCCAAAGGCAGTTACTACAACACAACGGCTTGAAATGCAAGGAGAAGAGGTTACGGTAAAAAACATTGAGAAATTTCTGAAAGATGAAGTGGATGCCGTAAAAGAGAGTTATAAAAAAATGAGGAAATCCAGTTTTTTTTCAAGAAAAAAGTCGTGACAAGAAAAACTTTTCAGCGAGTTTTCCAATAGAATTGTAATACCGGTTTTATTACAGAAGTATTGTAATTCCGGTGAGCGCATTCCCCGATGGCTTTGCCTCGTGGTAAGCGAACATATTGGAAGAGAAGACAAGCTATGCTGTAACTTCCATCTGTAAGGGTAAAAAAAAGATTACTCAGCTTTGGTTGACCTTTTTTTGTCCCCCAATTTGTATACTGCCCGTTGAAATATTTAAAATTGGAGTATTTAATTTATTCCACTTTTTGAGTAGATTTGTATTATAAAAAATAATTATCGTTTTTCTAATCAATACATAACTACTATGAAAAAGCTAAAACCTATTATTTTATTAATTGCAATTGCTTTAACAGCTTTTGTACCTGCGCAGGCACAACGCGTTGAAAGTGACTCGCCATTGATTGGCAAATGGGATCTTACCATAAATATTACTGAGGCTCAGATCGAGAGTCTTGGACTCTTCAGACACGGATTAATGGCGTCAGACGGTTTCCCGGGATGGCTTCAAGTTAAATTATCGGGCTTTTCCACTCTTGTTGGATATTATGTAGGATACGAAGGTAGTGCAAGGCCAATTGCTGAAATTAAGTACAATGCCGATGAGGATAAATATCATTTTACCATTCCGCCACAATGGATGGATATTGATGATTTATATTTTGAGTTCTCCTTAAAAGATGATAAACTTTCGGGTTATCAAATGCTTGATGGTAATAAGTTGGAATGGATAGGTGTTCGCGCTCCGTCGTTGAAAAGAGAAGAACCGCCAATTTGGGGAAATCCCATAAATCTGATTACCGAAAACATGGACCGGTGGAAAATTCCGGCAAGCAATAAATTTCAGATGATTGATGGTGTAATGGTTAACACCGAATCTGGTGGTAATTTAATTTCTAATCAAAAATTTAACGATTTCAAACTTCATGTAGAGTTTCGGTATCCGGCAGGAAGTAACAGCGGAATTTATCTGCGTGGCCGCCACGAACTTCAGATCGAAGATTCAAAAGGAAGAACTGATATTGTAAGTATTGGTGGAATATACGGTTTTATTAAACCAGCGGTTTATGCTGCTAAAAAGCCGGGCGAGTGGCAAACTTATGACGTTACGCTTGTTGGTCGTCATGTTACAGTGTTCCTCAACGGAACTGAAATAATTTCTAATCGTCCTATTCCAGGAATTACCGGAGGCTCGCTCGACAGTAATGAAGGAGAACCCGGGCCATTTATGATACAGGGTGATCACGGACCGGTGGAATTTCGCAAGTTTGTTGTTACACCGTCAGTTAACTAAAAACCATATTAAAGAGAAAGTTGAACACACCTTATAATATTAGGGAGTTAAAATTTAAAGAGGTCTTTTACGACCTCTTTTTTTATGCCCGTTTTTTTTTGAAAAGCGCAGCTCCTGGAATTATGAGTGAAGCAATAACTTAAGATGAGCCCTATTTTTACTAACTTACAATCCTTAATCAAAATGATAAAAACCTAAAGTCATGTTAAATACATTAAAATTTTTGCTGGCACCAGTTTTAATTCTTATCGTTTTTTCTCAGTGTTCGAATGAAAAACAAAAAACAAGTCAGTTTTTAATTCCTTTTACAAAGAATGCAGAAGTAAATCCTTGCTTGAACCCGGGTATTGACAGGAGTTTTATTTGCCCGGTGAGAAAAACGGAAGTGTTCTGGGAAGAAAAGGATGTTTTTAATCCGGCCAGTGTGGTAAAAGAGGATACTTTGTTTTTGCTCTACCGGGCTGAAGATGTGCTGGGAAAATACAATGGTACCTCGCGTATTGCACTGGCATATAGTTTAGATGGATATCATTTTGAAAAATACAATGAACCTGTTTTATATCCTGCTAACGATGAACTGAAAAAGTACGAATGGGAAGGAGGATGCGAAGATCCGAGAGTTGTAGAAGATGAAAACGGTATCTATTACATGACTTACACCGCATATGATGGTGATAAAGCAAGATTGTTTGTGGCAAGTTCTGCCGATTTGCGACAATGGAACAAGTACGGTTCGGTTTTTAAAAAAGCCGGCGACAAGTATGTAGACATGTGGTCGAAATCAGGTTCCGTTTTATGTCGTGAAGAAAACGGGAAAATGATAGCCACAAAAGTAAATGGAAAATACTGGATGTACTGGGGAGAGTCGAATATTTACATGGCAACTTCAGATAACCTAATTGATTGGTACCCTCTGCTGGAAACCAATCCCGAAAAAATGGTGCTTGATGAAATGCGCAACTATACCGTTCCTTTTAAGATCTTATTTTCAACACGAAGAGGGAAATTCGACAGTGAACTTGTTGAGCCCGGTCCGCCTGCCTTGTTAACCGAGCACGGATTCCTGTTTATTTACAACAGTAAAAACAGCCCAACCTTTGGCGATCCTAATCTGGCACAAGGCTCTTATGCTGCCGGCCAAATATTAACCGATAAAAATGATCCGACAATCGTCTTGGATCGATTGGAAAATTATTTTATCACGCCAAATCAGCCCTACGAAATAACCGGCCAGGTTAACAACGTTTGTTTTGTTGAAGGATTAGCCCGGTTTAAAAATAAGTGGTTCTTGTATTATGGTACTGCCGACTCGAAAATTGCAGTGGCTGAATCGGAAACCATATTAAAATAAAACAAGAGTAAAGTCCGCAAAATAGCCAGGTAGGGTAATTAAGCACCTAAAAAACGGTTGAAGGAACAATACCGTTTTTCCATAAGTGTAAAGTGTTGTTTTAACCATTTGAAGAACAATTACATGAGGTATATTGTTGTAATTTAGGCGCTTAGTGTTGTTCGGTTTTATGCCCTTAACACTATAAATTTTGATTTATACTTATTTATGGCAACTAGTAAACTATTCAGCAGGTACTACATCTCCTTAAAGATTTCATTGATTTATCTCTTTATCAGTTCTTCCTACATTATTTTTTCCGATCACGTAATTACATCCATTTTTGAAAAGACTCTTTCCATCGAGTTTCTAACCACTGTTCAAACTTACAAAGGACTTGGGTTTGTGTTTATTACATCTGTTCTTTTGTTTGCTCTAATTCAACGTGAAGTGAAGGCTAAAATAAAATCCATTCGAGAGCTTGAACTTCAAAAGGATTACTTGAGTAATCTTGCAGATGAAAATGATCGCGTTAAAAAAAGATTACACGAACGAAATATTTTTATAGAAACTATTTTGAAAAACCTGCCAATAGGATTGGCGGTGAATAAGATAGATGATGGTAAGGCAATTTTTATGAACAAGAAGTTCTCTGAAATTTATGGTTGGCCTGAAAAGTATTTGGATACGCAAGATAGCTTTTTTGAACATGTTTATCCGGAAAGAAAATATAGAGATAGTATTAAAACTAAAGTGTTGGAAGAAATTAAAAGTGGCGATCTAAAAAAAATGCAGTGGGAAGGTATTGAAATAACAACAAAGAATGGAGAGAGGCGGTTTATCAATGCACAAAATATTCCTGTGCACGAGCAAAACCTTATGATTTCTACTGTACAGAATGTTACAAAGCAAAAAAAAACCGAAAAGCGAATAATTGAAAGTGAAAAAAAGTACCGGTTATTGGCAGAAAATACAACCGATGTAATTTCATTACTTGATAAGGAAGGAAGATTTGTCTACGTGAGTCCTTCCATTAAGAATGTTAGTGGTTATGAACCAGATGAATTACTTGGTAAAAAATCCTGTACTTTCTTTCACCCTAAAGATACTCAATTAGTAGTAGCTGATTCTTATTGGAACAGGCTCAAGTCCGGTTTATCAATTTCCTTAAATTACAGGTTTATTTCAAAAGATGGTGAATATGAGTGGATGGAATCGAAGCGCCAGCCGGTATTTAATAATAAAAACGAGTTGGTTAAAATCGTTTCCACCTCGCGTACTATTACAGAGCGTATTGAACGGGAACAAGAAATAGAAAACTATCATAAGACGCTTAAAAAATTAACAACAGAAATATCTTTAGTGGAAGAAAAACAGCGTAAAGAAATTGCCGTAAATATTCATGATCATTTGAGTCAGCTCTTAGTTGTCTCCAAGATGAAACTGACAGATATTCTAAGCGAAATCTCCAATTCGAACACACAAACCGAGCTAAAGACAGTGGTGAACTATATTTCTGAAGCTCTGGAGAACACACGAAAAATTACATTTGACTTAAGCCCGCCAATATTATATGAATTAGGATTAATTGAAACCATGCACTGGTTGGTTGAGAAAATTCAAAATGAACATCCTATAGAAACGGTATTTATCACTAGTTTAGAAGAACTTGAACTCTCTGAGTCGAATCTGATTCTTATATTCAGAATTATACAGGAGTTGGTAAACAACACCGTGAAACATGCCAGAGCAGATTTTTTGAAAATAAAAATAGATGTAACTGATAATTTGTTACAAATTGATGTCGCTGATGATGGGGTGGGATTTAATGTAAACGCATTACCAAAAGCAAAAATAGGTAAAGGCGGATTTGGGCTTTTTACCATTAGAGAACGTGTTCAAAATCTTGATGGAAATATCTCGATTTATTCAGAAAAAGGGAAAGGTACTCAAGTTGAAATTTTTGTACCTTTAGAAATATAACGGTTATGGCAATGGGAATAAAAATAGTATTAGCAGACGACCATAAAATTCTTCGCGACGGGCTTCGAAATATTATTGAAAAAAATGCCAATATGAGCGTAATTGGAGAAGCTGAAAATGGAAGGCAAGCCATGGAGTTATGCACCAAACTAAAACCTGATGTGGTGGTTATGGATGTTGCGATGTCTGGTTTAAACGGGATTGAAGCAACCCGGCAAATTGTTGTGGAAAATGCCGATTGTAAGGTAATTGCCCTTTCTATGTATTCTGATAAGAGATTTGTGTCTGGTATGTTAAAAGCCGGAGCGTTTGGTTATATATTAAAAGATTCGGCCTCTGGAGAACTAATTAAAGCAATTAAAACAGTTCTGGCAAACCAAAAATATGTTTGTCAACAAATTTCAGGAATAATACTAAATGAATTAGTTGATAGCTCTCAGGAAAATGCCGAAAGCGGGCTAAGTATGCGCGAAAAAGAAGTCCTACAATTAATTGCTGAAGGAAAATCGTCGAAGGAAATTGGAGAAATACTGTTTTTAAGTTCAAAAACCGTCGACACGCATCGTAAGAATATTATGGACAAATTAGAATTGCGCACTTTGCCGGAATTAACCAAGTATGCCATCCGTTCCGGGCTTACAACGCTCGATAATTGAATATATTTAATAAACAATTTCCATCATTTTCGTTGTGCTATTTCTATTTTCACAATAGGTAAATACGAACATTCCTTTCCATTTTTAAGCACTTTGCTTATTGTAACCCACTATTATCTTTTAAATATTTGTAACCTGAAATTTTAGAGTTGTGTAATAGAAATCTCATGGGATTAAAGGTGAAAGAAAAGCAAGCAAAGACAAAACGATTAAAAAAGTTCGAATTATTGTTTAATGAATTGAGCGATGCAATGTTTCTGCACGATTTTGAAGGAAATATTTTAAAAGTAAACGAATTTGCTTGTGAAAGACTCGGATATTCAAAAGAAGAATTTGCATTGATGAATGTGAGGGATTTTGCGTCTGAGGATATTATTGAAAATTGGGAAACAAGGATTGCTAAGATAAAAAAAGGGGGACGGCTTGGTTTCGAAACAACTTATTTTTCGAAAGACAACCAGCAGCTGGATGTTGAAATAATATCCAAAATAATTACTATTGATTCTAAGGTGTTGGTTTTGAGTAGTGGGCGAGATATTACCAAACGAAAAAATTATGAAAAGCAATTAGTAGAATTACAAAAAATAACACAAGAGAATGAATTCGAACTCAAAACCATTTTTAATAAAGCGCCTTCCACGATGATTCTTTTTGATGAAGATTCAAAAGTTTTAAGAATTAATCAAAAAGGATTATTAAAATTTGGTATTGGGGTAAATGATATTGTAAACAAGCTGATTGGAAATGTAATTAATTGTGTAAAAACAAAAGGAGCTTCTACTATTTGTGGATTTACTGATTCTTGTTTGAACTGCCAGCTTGCAGAGATTCTCAAAAATACAATTTCGAAGGGTACAGAATACAACAAAAAGGAAATTACAATTGATCTGATTGAAAATGGTAGCGTGGTAAAAAAGACCATGCTGATTTCTACTTCCTTTTTGAAAAAGAATGGGAAAAGCACTTACCTGGCAACTATCGATGATATTACAGCACGTAAAAAAATGGAGACGGATTTGATTGCGGCAAAAGAAAAAGCGGAAGAGTCGGAAAAATTAAAAACGGCTTTTTTAAACAATATTAGTCACGAAATTCGCACACCACTAAATGGAATTTTAGGATTTGTCGATTTTTTTGATGACGATAATTACAATTTTACGAAAGAAGAAAAAAGGCATTTTGTTGAAACGATGCAAAAAAGTAGCGATCGGCTTATAAATACAGTTACCGACCTGGTTGAAGCCTCGAAATTAGATTGTGGAATACTCACCAACTTCGAAGATGAAGTTGAATTGAGTGAAGAATTGCAAGTATTTGTAAAAAAGCAGAAAATCCGATTTGAAAACCCCGATATTCTGTTCGATCATAAAATAGACTCTTCTTTAAAAAATCAGCAAATTGTAATTGATAAAACCAAGCTCTTTCAGATTCTAAAAAACCTGGTTAATAATGCCTATAAATTCACAACGCAAGGAAAAGTTATATTGACAACCATGGTAAATGGCAATAATCTTATTTTTTCGGTTGCAGATACAGGAGTTGGAATTGACCCAAAATACAAAGACTGTATTTATGAGCCATTCAGACAAGCAGAGCTTACTAAAGGGAGAATTCATGAAGGAACAGGACTTGGATTAACAATATCAAAAAAACTTGTGGACAAACTGGGAGGAAACATCTGGTTTGATTCTACTCCTGGAGAAGGTACAACTTTTTACTTTTCTGTACCATTTATTCCGGTTGACAAGGAGCCTGAAAAATCAAAAAATACACGTGACGGGAATTCAAGCGGTTTAAATTTAAATGGTAAAAAAATATTAATTGCCGAAGACGAAATCACAAACTACCTTTTTCTCGAAGCCGTTTTGAACAAAGAGGGGTGCCAGCTGGTACATGCCTCAAATGGGAAAGAAGCACTGGAGATTTACAGCAAGGATCCTACTTTTGATATAATAATTATGGATTTGCAAATGCCTGTTATGGATGGTTTCGAAGCCACTTTTAAAATTAAGGCGATACGCCAGGAAATTCCTATTGTGGCCTATTCTGCCTATGTTCTCGATGACGAAAAACAAAAAGCCTTAAAAGCTGGGTGCGTCGATTTTCTCTCGAAACCAGTTGGAAGAGAACAAGTTTTGACCGTGCTGGAAAAGCACATCAATCTTTTATAGCTGAATTTCCGCAAAATAAACAATGATGATTTTGTTTTTTTTACGATGTAAGACAATTAAGTTTAATAATTATGGTAACATCAGTAAATCATGAAACGATAAAATCCCTCCCGGCAAAAATTGTGTTAATTGAAGACAATCTTGCTGTAAGCCAATGGATAAGTGAAAAAATAGACAATTTCGAAAACTTGAAACTTGCAGGTAGTTTAGGAACACACGAAGGAGCGTTTGAGATGATAAAAAAAGAAAAGCCGGAATTTGTTATTTTGGATATAAAACTCCCCGACGGAAGTGGCTTAGATATTCTGAAAAATATACGAGAAGCTAAAATGGATATTACCGTGATGATTTTGACGCTGAATACTCAAGCAAAAAATAGTTCCTTAAGAATGGGCGCAGATTATTTTTTCGATAAGAGCATGGATACTGGCATCCTGGTGGAAAAACTTAAATCATTTAATCGTTCAATCAATCCTTCTTCTATAAACATTGGTGTTAGGCAAAAATAATTTTGAATAAAAAAATTACTTCACGGCGTTCGCAATGCCAATGTTATTATATGTTTAGCTTCCCGAAATAAAGAATCTTGAACTCATTTTTCAATAAAATTAACAATCCGAATAAACTTAGTTTGTATGGTTTTAGTAGTTGTTAAATTTATAACAACAAACTCATCTTCCCTTAGCCCATTTCTTTCAGTTGCAGAAGAAGTATTTATAACTGGCTATACAAACTCAGCGGCTCCTCACAGAATTCAAATATCTGACGAAGAAGCTTTTACGATATAAAAGTCAGAATGTAAATTTAACCTGAATGAAAGAAAAACACCGGGCAAATGTTAAGTGCCCGGATATACCTATTACAAAAAACTGCTTTTGCTAAATCTTGGTGGTGTATTTTTAAACCTTCTATTTTCTACACATTGAGTAAGTACTGCGAAATTTTTCTACACTTTACCAAGCATAGATCGTTGCCGAATTGAAAAACATGATTTTGTAATGCATTGTAAATTAGTTCGTAAGAGGCTGTAGGGGCAGTTTGTGATTCATAAGTAATTCTTCTGCTTACTTTTTGATTAGCAATCATTATTATCCTCCAATAGGTAACAATTAAAAAGAGAAGTAATGAAAAAATTAATTTTGAGTTTTATCACAATGGCTTTTTTACTGGTGGTACTTCCATCAAACTTGAAAGCAAACGAGGATGTTAAGAGTGCGAAAGAATCAGAGACTTTAACGGAAGTAAAAGCCGAATTGAACAAAATGGTTGATCGCGTGGCAGAGATCAATGAAATGGATTTAAAAGCACTGTCAAAAGACGAGCGAAAAGAAATGAAACGCGAATTGCGGGGGATAAAAAAAGATTTTAAGAAGTACAGCAAAAGTGATAATCCTGCGGTTTCTGAAGCTGCAGCAGAAGCCGTTAGAGCTTCGGGAGTTTACATCTCGGGAGGAGCATTATTGGTCATCATTATTTTGCTGATACTGCTATAGAAAATAGTTTGTGGATAATACATGGATTCGAAATCAGTCTTTTTTTATCAAACGAACAGATTTAAAAAGATACTAAAGAATTAAAAGATCGTCAGGTTGGGCGATCTTTTTTTAGTTAAAAAAATTAAGCTCATGTATGTTCAGGAAGAGGTTTTTCCTTTTCCAAATCAAATGTCAGAACCAAAATATTGTTTTTGAAAAGAACTCTCGGAATTGTTTTCGAATTCATCATTACAAATTTCTTTTTACAAATTATTGATAAAGATTATCGTGGCTTTTAAACAATAAAGTATAATTTGTACACCTGATAAATAAATTGAAAAAAACCGGCATTATATCTTGCAATAATTTGACGGTTTACCAACCTAAAGCTTAGCTGAAAATGATAAAGAAGTTACTGTTTGGAATCGTGTTGCTTATTGTTTGTAGTTCCACATTTTCGCAAAAAGTTGACCATGTATCGGAGCTTGGGAAATTCTCAAACGAGAGTTGGTCGAAGGAAAAAATCAACAACTCAATTACATGGTATACGCTGAGAAATAATAAATTCATTGACGATTTGCAGCGCATCAGTGTTTTAAAAATCGATCTGAAAAAGAATAGATATGGCGTGTCGGTAGTTTATTCCGATTCTACGCGTATACTTTTGAGCGAAATGGCTGAAAATCACAACGCAATGGCCGCAATTAATGGAACCTTTTTTAATATGAAGAAGGGTGGGGCGGTCGTTTTCCTGAAAGTAAATAACCAGGTAGTTACTTCTCCTAATCCCGAGTCAAAAGCATTTATTCGCGAGGCTGCATTAGCCGTTGGCGATTCTGTTACTATTTCAGCTTTCCCGAAAAACAATTGGAAGAAGTGGCATACGAACTATGAAGATATTATGGTTTCCGGACCTGTTCTTGTAACCCGGGGAAAACTGATTGAGCCGGATTCAGTATCTTTTAACCTGACGAAACATCCGCGCTCGGCAATTGGAATTACCAATGATTATGAAATGCTTTTTGTAACAGCCGACGGGAGACATAAGAATAGAGCCAATGGATTAACGATAAAAGAACTGGGTATTTTAATGAAGGCGTTAAATTGTAAAGATGCAATGAATCTTGATGGAGGCGGCTCTACAACCTTATGGTTAAAGAAAAAAGGGGTTATAAATTATCCGTCTGATAATAAGATTTTCGATCACGAAGGAGCCCGGGCAATTGCAAATGGTATTATAATCTCTAAAAATTGATGCGTTTATAGAAATAAGCCGCCCCCTTTTTTACCAGACAAAAAGATGGAGTTCGTTCGCACTAACCGTTTCTGAACTAACGTACAATTTCCGATTTATCAAGAAGCCGCATTTCATCGAAACTTTAAATTACGAGCAATATTTCACTCTTTGGAAACTATTCTGACGACAATGTGTTAATTTCAAAAGTTATTACATTAGGAGACAATTCTCTTTAGTGGAATTATTCCCGTAAAAAAAACTATTAGGATGGAAAAAAGCAACTATAAATTTGAGCCGCTGCCTGGGTATGAGCACTTTGAAGCCACAACCCAGATTGTTATTGCTGAAATTCTCCGTCGCAAGTTAGATTTTGAAATTATCGATGCCGAAAATAACCTTATTTCGGTTCAATACAACAATAAAGAATACATCATCCACGAAGGAACTATTTCGGATGCTAACAGCCTAATTGCCTTTTGGATATCAAACGACAAATGGATGACCCGGCAATTCCTGCAACGAAAAGGGATTAGCCATGCAAAAGGTATTCTGCTTGAGCCGGGGTATCAAACCGATGTTTTGGATGCAGTTCCGTTGCCGGTAGTAGTAAAACCTGCTGACACTGACCATGGGATTGCAGTAAGTACAAATATTCAAAGTAGAGAGGAGCAAACTTCTGCAATTGACCATGCTTTTAAGTTTACTAAAAAAGTAATTGTTGAAAAATTTTGCCCGGGGCAGGAATACCGGTTTTTGGTCATCGATTATGTGGTGCGGGCCATTGCCTGGCGCGAACCGGCGAATGTTACCGGAGACGGAGAATCCTCTATTCAGCAATTGGTAGATGAGAAGAATATGGGGCGCGGAACTGATTACACGCATCCTTTACTAAAAATAAATATTGATGAGGAAGTGATCCGGCATTTGAATGCGCTTTCGATGACACCTGAAACGATATTGAAAAATGGGGAGAAGGTGTATTTACGGAAAAACTCAAACCTGAGTACCGGTGGCGACAGCATCGATGTAACCGATGAAATACCGGATTTTTACAAAAATGTGGCAGTAGAAGCAGCAAAGTCGGCAGGACTGAAAATTGCCGGAATCGACATTATAATTAAAGACACGAAGGTGACTGCCTCGCCTGATAATTACATCGTGGTTGAATTAAATGCACCGGCTATGTTATCGATGCACAATTATCCGTACATAGGTAAAAACCGCCATGTCGAGAAATATGTTCTTGACAGTATTTTGAATTCGAAGTAACTGATACAGGCAAACAAACAAGAAAGTCAAGATGACAGAAAAAGAAAAGAAAATAGAGATAACCCATAAATCGCAACTAATCGATTATTTTGAGCAGGGGAACAAACCTCCTGAAAAGTGGGGAATTGGTACTGAAAATGAAAAATTTCTATTTCGACGAAAAGATTTTAAACGACTTCGTTTTGATCAGGATGGCGGGATATTGAAAATTCTGAATCAGATGCAAAAGGATGGCTGGCAACCTATTCTTGAAAATAATATTACTATTGGTCTTCGTAAAAATGGCGCATCAATTACATTGGAACCCGGTGGCCAATTTGAGCTTTCGGGCGATAATTTTGAAACCATTCACCAAACTTATCGTGAAACCAGAAAACATTTTCAGGAGCTGAATACAATTAGTAAGCAATCCGATTTTTTCAGTCTTCCAATGGGGGTTGATCCTTTGTCAAATGTAGCCGATGTTCCGTGGGTACCCAAAGAACGTTACCGGTGGATGCGGGATTACATGCCAAAAAAAGGAGAGCTTGGGCTGCACATGATGACCAATACCGCCTCAACGCAGGTGAATCTGGATTATGGTAACGAACGCGACATGGTAAAAAAGATGCGTGTGGCGCAAGCATTACAAGCTGTTGTTACTGCCATTTTTGCAAACTCTCCATTTTCGGGAGGGAAACCCAATGGGTATTTAACTTCCCGTTTGCATATCTGGAATAATACCGATCCCGACCGTTGTGGATTTTTACCCTTTATTTTTGATGAGGGATTTGGATTTGAGCGCTGGGTGGATTACCTGCTAGATATTCCGATGTATTATATCTATCGCGATGAGAAGTATAGTTCAGCAAATGGTCTTACATTTCGCGAATTTTTTGAGGGGAAGCATAGTATAAAACCAACGCAGGAAGATTGGGAGATGCATGTTTCAACTATTTTTCCCGATGTACGGCTAAAACAATTTATTGAGATGAGGGGCGCAGATGCCAGTTGTGTATCGCACATTGCGGCGGTTTCTGCCTTGTGGGTTGGCTTATTGTACGACGGTCAAAGCCTGGATGAAGCCAGTGAACTTATTTCAAAATGGGATGTCAACATCATGCAGAACCTTCGTGCTCAGGTGCCTGTAAAAGCATTGAATGCAACAAGTGGCGACCTGAACGTTGGAGCTATTGCAAAACAAATCTTTCGGATTGCATCAGATGGACTTGCCCGACGTGCCAAGATTCGTTGCTCTGAAGATGAAAGCCGTTTTTTGGCTCCCGTTCGCGAAATCACTGAAAGTGGAATTACCGTAGCAGAAAAGCTGTTAAAGCGCTACCACGAGAACAACGAGACTTTGCCGGAATTGGTGTACAACTGGCAAAACGAACAAATGCAAAAATATGTCGATCTTTAAACGACAAAAACAGGATATCGGAGCATGTTGTCGAAACTAAAATTTATATTAAAATACACACATCAATACCGATGGTGGTACACAGGTGGAATCATCTTTCTGGTGCTTACCGTATGGACTTCGATTACTATTCCCGGATTTATTCAGAAAACAATCGACCTGATTGCAGCTGGCCGTGAGGGAAATGAAGCCGAATTTCATAAAAATGTATTGATTATTGTTGGTTTGGCTGCGGGATTAATTCTGGTACGAACACTCTCTCGTATTTTAATCTTTTTCCCGGCCCGCCTGATAGAGCGACAATTAAAAGGCGAGATGTTCCAAAAGCTGGCCTCATTCGGAAAGGATTATTACGATAAAAATTCCACCGGAAATATTATTTCGCGTGTGAACAATGATATTAATGGCGTGCGAATGATTACCGGATTTGGCATTTTGCAAATCGGTAACATTCTGTTGTCTTTGTCGCTTACACCGTACATGATGTGGAAATTGTCGCCCATGCTAACGCTGTATTGTGTCATCCCAATGGTGGTGGTTTTTGTCATTGTACGCTATGGCATGAAGGTGATGGTTAAAAACACACACGCAAGAATGAATACCTTGCAAAAGCTTTCCGGAAAAATTATCTCGTTTCTTTCGGGAAACAGCGTAATAAAAAGTTACAATATCTACGAGCACGCCGAAAATGCGGTTCAAAAGGATAATATCGATTATTACGATGCCACCCTTAAAATTTCGTGGATTCGGTCCTTCGTTATCCCCTTGCTTGCCAACCTCGGACAGATTCTAAAGATCATCATATTTTTTGTAGGCGGAATGTATGTAATCAATGGAAAGTTCACTATTGGGCAGTTAACGGAATATATTGCTTACGCCGCGTTGCTGGCCCATCCGATAATGGGATTGGGATGGGTGCTCACTGTTTTTCAGCAAGGATTTGTGGGTATCAGCAGTATTCAAACCATCATGGACAGAAAGGGAACCGACGATGAAAGAAAGTTGCTGCCGGGAACAAATAAAGACGAACTTTTTGAAAACGGGATTCATGTAAGGAATCTGAGTTATACCTACCACAACGGCGACAAACCGGTTTTAGAAGGCATATCATTTTCAATTAAACCCGGTCAGGTTGTTGGCATCACCGGGAAAGTGGGTTCTGGAAAAACAACATTAATTCAGTGTTTGAATGGTTATTTACGTCCGGGGAAGGGTCAGATTTTCTTTGGTGAAAAGGATGCCGATTCGCTAAAAAGCGAGGATATCAGGTCGATGGTAAATACGGTAAGTCAGGAGGTTTTTCTGTTTTCCGATACCATTGAAAACAACATTGGTTTAACCTCCGACGAAGCTGTTGAGCAGGAGCGGTTTGATGATGTAATTTACAAAAGTGCTTTTGCCGATGAATTGTTGCGTTTCCCCAAGAAAGGAAAAACAATGGTGGGCGAAAAAGGCATTATGCTTTCTGGCGGACAGAAACAACGAATTAGCCTGGCACGGGCACTTTATACCCAAGGCGAGCTCTTGATACTCGACGATGTTTTCTCGGCTGTTGACACGGATACCGAGCGTTTTCTGATCAAACAAATTGTGGAGAACCATGCTGTGAAAAGTTTGGTTGTTATTTCGAACCGGATAAGTGTTTTGGAGAAAACAGATTTTACCATTGTTTTGGAAGATGGTAAAATGGCGGCGAAAGGAAATCATGAGGAATTGTTGAGGCAATCGGACTTTTACCGCGACATTTCGAACCTGCAGCAGGAAGGTGAAACAAAAAAGGAGAAGCAGTAATGAGCAGAGGCACAAACAATATTATAAAAAATGTAGACTGGCAGCTTTTCCGAAAATTTGCCGGCTATTTTAAACCGCATAAAAAGTGGTTTTTCCTGAGTATTGCTTCCATTCCTATTACAACCGGTGCCGGGATTTTATTCCTTTGGCTGATAGAAGATATTGTTGATAATTACATTGTGCCGGGTAATGTGGATGGCTTGGTCAGACAAATCATTTTTCTGGCGCTGGCATTGCTTATTAATATCTTATTCGATGGATTTTACAGTTACTCTTTTTCAAAAGCAGGAGGTTTGGCAGTTGTCGATCTTCGCAGGCGTTTGTTTGGGAAATCGCTGCGCTTTCCGCTAAGTTATTTCGATAAAAAACCAATTGGCGTAACCTTGTCGCGGCTTACCAGCGATATGGAATCTGTATCCGATTCGTTTGCAGCCGGGGTGCTTGGTTTACTTGCCGACAGCATAAAAACACTGGCGCTGGTGGGCTACCTATTTTACATCAATTGGCGTCTTACTTTGGTGTTATTGTTGGTGGTTCCGTTAATTATTTTGGTGATAAATTTCCTGCGTAAAAAAATCAGGAAAGCTTACAATACTTCGCGTACCAGTTTGGCCAAATCAGCAGCCTATTTGCAGGAAGCGTTAACAGGAATGAAAACCGTTCAGCTTTTTGCTGCTGAAGATAAGGTACTGAATAAATACGATGATCTGAACAAACAATTTTGCGACGCACAAAACAAGTCGAATGTTTATGATTCTTTTCTTTATTCGATTGTGGAAGGAATAACCTCTGTTGCCACGGCATTGGTTATTTGGTACGGTGCCATTCAAATCTGGGATTATGGTTATACACTGGGAATTCTTATTGTTTTTGTAACCACCCTGGAGCGCCTTTTTATTCCGGTAAAACAGTTTGCCCAGCAAATATCTACCATACAGCGGGCAATGTCGGCGCTTGAGCACATTAGCGAACTGTTTGACCAAAAGGTGGAAGATCCGGCTGCTGAATCTTCAGAAACAGTTTCTGAAGCAATAGCCTTACAGGAAATTGAGTTTAAAAACGTGTTTTTCCGGTATTCAGAAGACACGCCCGACGTGTTGAAAGATGTTTCGTTTAAATTGCAGAAAGGTGATCGTATGGCTTTGGTCGGCACAACCGGATCGGGAAAATCTACCATCATTCGCTTATTAGCAAAAACATACACCGGTTATCGCGGAAGCATAAAAATTAATGGAACCGAATTGGCAGATATACCAATTGCGGAGATTCGCGAAACGATTTCCATTATGCAGCAGGATATATATATGTTTAACGATTCGGTAGAATTCAATATTTCGCTGGGAAGAGAATCTATTTCTCAAAGTGATGTGCAACAATCGGCGTCGTTTGTTTATGCCAATTATTTTATCGATCAGTTGCCCAATAAATATAAGTTTGTTGTTCAGGATAATGGTGATAACCTTTCGAAAGGACAAGCACAGCTGATTTCTTTCGCACGGGCCATTGCCGGTAACAGCGAGTTGATTATACTTGACGAAGCAACCAGTGCTGTTGACTCAATTACCGAGCAGTACATTCAAAAGGCCATTGCCAATATTTTCTCCAAAAAGACGGTAATTGCAGTGGCGCACCGTTTAAGTACCATTAAAAATTCGGATATGATTTTGGTGTTGGAAGATGGGCAGATTATCGAACGTGGTAATCATAAACAACTTCTGGAATATGGCGGAAAATATGCACGGCTTTTACACCAGTTTGAGGAGGAAGAGAAACAAACTTAAACTTTTCGGAGGTGTAGCAGGTATATAATGTCTTGCTCCAGAAGTTGTCAGGATTAAATCAAGCTAAAAACCACAAGAAACAAGCTTTGTCCTATCGGACCTATTTTACTTTTTGTCTTGAGACAATAAGTAAACAAAAAACTCAAGGCTGCGCCCGCTTCCCTCGGAAAAGCCCTGCCTACCGGCAGGCAGGTACGCGATGCCGTCTAAAATTCCTGAAACTTCCCGATGCTACGATCGGGACAGGCAGTCGTACCTCCTCAAACAGCAGTAATTTTTTAACGCCGTCACCACTTGTTTTCCGGCTCACCGGACGAGGCCAGGCTCCGAAGTCGCTGACGTTAAATTATTGATCGGCCTCTTTTGGTCTTTGCCCGGAGTTGAAATAAAACCATAGAGAGCGGGAAGCTCCGAGTGGACGAGGAGATCACCCGTCCGAACTTAGGTTTTATAAAAACGGAGGGTGAAGATCAAAAGGAGCCTTGAGCTCGGAAATGCCTTCCTCGTGCTTCGTTTTTGCATTAAGGCAAAAATGAAGGCCTCCGGCAGGAAAATCATTAGAGTTTATCGTTCTCAAAAACTGTAAACCCCCAAATTTTGCAATTGATTCCGAAGTGCAATAGGTTTAAAAAATCCCAAAAATAATTAAGGCGTAAAAGATAAAACGCATATACCTGAAAAGAGACCACAACAAGTAGCCTTTAAAATCGTATTTTATTAATCCTGATGCGAGGCTTACAATAGAGTGGGGAACTGGAGAAACAGCTCCTAAAAAAACAAATATGCCACCCCATTTTCGCAGGTTGACAATGTGTTTTTGTATTTTATTTTCGATGTGGTTTTTTACCGATGGAATTAAAAATAAGCGCGTTCCCAGAAAGTACGAAATTATTCCTCCGATGTACGACACTGTAGCTAAAATAAATAAGGCTCCCCAAGGTATTTCAAGTTTTGATGCCCAGGCGATAAACATTTCCGGTGGTACCAAGCCTAAAAACGTTTCAGATAAAAGAAATACCGAATAAATGATTTTTGGAGAATAAGTATCCACCAGGTTATTGAGTATTAAATTAAAATCCAACAGGAAAATTTCTAACCCAACGAGCAGCAGCACAAAAAGCGAAATAACTGTAATTCCTTTATATGCAGTGCTTTTCAGAAACGGATAAAACTGTGTTATTCGGTAGTATCGGTTCAATATAATAAGTCGTCTGGGGGAAAAACTATATAGTAAATTCTTTATCATTGTTATATATTAACAGGCTGCGAAATAAGTAAAAAGACTTTATATAACAAGCTTTAGTTTTGAAATGTTGTGTGTTACCCGAAAAAAAAATGCAATGCTGTTTAATCAATATAGAATAAGGAACTAATTCGCTGAATTTTATTGTTACGAAAGTAAAATGTATAAATGGCTGTTTGGCTTGCATTGCCAATATTTACAACATCTCCGGTTTTATTTTCAATATTAAATGCCTTCGTAAAGTCATCTTTCCTGGTGCCTGCAGAAATGCCTCCGTATAAATCATACTGGCTATCTGTTACGTCAAATTTTGTTATAAAGTTGGCATGAGTTCCCTTGTAGTATTCTATTTCATTTGAGTTGTCAGAAAAGTGGTAAATAGTATCAACAATGCTGTTGTCGTGTAAATTATCGACAGGTGTTTTACTTGTTTCGTTTTTACCTGCGAACGCCGATTTTAAGTAATCCAGCGTGTAAGATTTTAGGGCGTTGTTGGTAAACTCGTTGGAACTGTAATAGGGGATATTATTTTCAGTACCAGCGTATGAACTTGAAAATTCTCTGTCGGGAATATTCATTGAGGATTTTTGTGTAATCATTCCGGACTTACATCCCACCAGGAAAATTAGTAATGTCAGATATCTTAATTTCATTGTAGTTGTTTTTCGTTAACAAGCTGTATAATTATTCGGGCTTCAGAAAAAAGAAAAGCACTTTTATTAAGTGCTTTGGTCTTTTAATGCATCGATTCCTGTGGTTTTGTTTCAAGTGCAGCCGACAGTCGTTGCGCTTTCAGTTCCTGAAATTGTTTCCCCGACTCCTTTTGTTGCTTTTCCGACAGGTATTCTTCTGCCTCGGGAAATAGATCTTCCTCCTCTTCGCTAAGGTGATGTTCAAGAATTTCTACAAATACTTTAAACTTTATCATCCAGCGTGGATTGTTTTTCGGGAAATCAGCAAGGTCGAGTAAAAGCATGTTTAGAACAAAATGCTCCTCTTGCGATTCCAGCGATTCATCTTTTACGTCCTTGTTATTATTCAAAATACGCAGTAAAAGATCTTCTTCCAGTTCGTGATGCACATCAAGGTGCTTTTTTAATAGAATATATTGCGATTTATCTTTTTTAATTTCTTCAATTAAATCACGCATTTCGTTGTGGTGATTTGTAAGTGCTTTTGTTATTGTTATTTCGTTCATCTTTTAATCTTTTTTCGATAAATATTTTCTGTTTATTTGTTCTTTTCTCCGGGCATTACTTCTGTTAACGTTTTGCCACCTTTAATTCCAAAATCGAGTGAACGAATTGGGAATGGGATGGTAATGTCGTTGGCATCGTAAGCCGATTTAATATTTTTTATTCCATCACTTAAGGCCTGCAGGTAATCGGTTTGCTTCTGAAAGTTTACCCAGTACCTGATTACAAAATTTATGGAACTGTCGCCAAACTCCAGGAAATACAGATCAATGGGTTTCGTATTCATCAGGTAATCTATTTTCTTAATGGCTTGCAGGGTTATGTCTTCCACTTTTTGCAAATCCTCGCCATAACTGATTCCTACATTTAAATCGATACGACGTACCTTATTTACGGTATAATGTTTATAAATGTCTTCAAAAATCAGGCGGTTTGGAATAACCACTTCCTGCCCCTGGAAAGTATCGATTTTTACAGCACGTAATCCAATGGATTTTACTGGCCCCATATGGTCACCAAATTCTACAATATCGCCAACATTAACGGTGCTTTTAAACGTAATGTATATTCCCGCCAAAAATTGGCTATAGCATCTTTAAATGCAAAACCTATGGCCAGTCCAACAATTCCCAATCCTGCCAGAAGCGAGGTTACCGTTTTTTCAAGCTCCAGTATTCCCAGCGCTATAAATACTGCGGCGGTCATAATTGCAATGCGTGAAAACGATGCTATTAATTTTACAACAGCTAAATTGCTGGTTAATTTTAATAGGGTAGTACGCAGTAATTTGGCGAAAAGCCGTGAAAAAAGGTAAAAAATAACTACGATTAATATTGCAATTGCAAAGTTGGGTAGCATTGCAATAAATTCATTTGCCCAGCCCGAGAGTTTCTCAGTTACAATTTGTATGGCATTTTCAAGGTTCTCCATATCGAAAAAAACGCAAGCTGAATTACCAACCTGCGCATCGTTTTATTACTTATTATTTTTTAAATCTTGTTTTAGTCTGTTGAAATCATCCTTTATTTCCTCTCCGAGATTTTCAATATCATCGCCGGTGTTTTCAGTAAAATCAGATACTTTATCGCCTAGATCTTTGGCTTCAGCACGAATGTCGTTTATCGACTCATTAAATTTTTCTCCGGTTGTTTCCGCCCCTTCTTCCAAATCTTCTGCGATGTCTTCCATTTTTTCATCAAACGCGATTAATTTTTTCTCAAGCTTGTCATAAAATTGCGGATCATCTTCACTCAGGTCTTCAATATCTTCTTTAAATTTCTCAAACTCTATTTCCGCCTTTTCCAAAGCTTTTTCTGTTTCCGATTTTTGTTGACAAGAGTAAAAAACACTGCTTGTGATAATTGTTAAAACTGCAATTGCTAAGCTTATCTTTCATTTCATTGTTTTAATTTTTTAAAGTTTTCTAAATGATTTTGTTCTATAGCGTTGAGAAAATCAGGCCACATATTTTTGGCGACTATTCGGTGGTTATTTGTAAGGGGCATAAAGACAGGTAGATATGCGTGTATTGTGCTTGGTTTTTATAAGAGCCGATGCTTAAAACAATGTTTTTAAGTGTGGATTTGCCTACTCATTATGTGGAATTTATGACTGTTGGTTGTAACAGTTACAAGGTCACAATAAATAGTACTAATGTTTATTTTTTTTATGGGACACGATATGAATTGTTATTTGAGTGCGTGAATTAAGGTGCACATATACAGGGAGATAGGGTTTGGTGTTTTGCCGGGGAGAATTTTGAGATAAAACTACATATGTAAAATTTGCATCAAAATCTCCGGAAACATAAAATTGGCAAGATTTTACCATTGTAAAGAGCAAAAGAGAGAATTTAGATATTCGACAAAAAAAATCAGGTCGCAAGAGATGCTTTTGAATATTAACGATATAAAATTTTAAAGATATGAAACGAGTAAGCAATAATTACGAAACAATGGTAGAGGCTATTGAAGACCTAAAAAAGAGAGGTTACACGCACAACTTTAATGTTGAATCTAACGGAGTACTTTCTGATGGTGATAGTTCACAGACCTATTTACCATCGCGTGTGGAGTTGCACGAGCAACACCGTTTTGAGGGAGCTACAAATCCTTCGGATATGAGTATTCTATATGCCGTTGAAACCGATTCAGGAAAGAAAGGTACCGTTGTTGATGCTTTTGGTGTTGACGGTTCAGAGGTCGTATCGAAGTTTATGAACGAGGTAGATCAAAAACAATTTTAAGTCGGAATATAGAACAAATGAAAGGGATATTTGTACGCAGGAATCGACTTGTAAACCATTTGTTATCCATCAAAGAATACGTAAAAATAAATGCGAAAAATTAAACTAAAACTCAATAGCTCAATTGAAAACATACTGGTCGAGGTTGGAGATATTATTTTGTTTACAATTCAGGTGGTTAAACAATTTTTTGTAGCTCCTTTCGAGCATCGTGAACTTCTTAAACAAGGCTATTATATTGGGAACAAAACCCTTCCGCTGGTTACTATAACCGGATTTATAATGGGGCTTGTACTCACTATACAATCCCGACCGGTTTTGGTCGAATTTGGTGCACAATCGTTACTGCCGGGTATGATTTCAATTTCGGTGGTTCGCGAAATTGGTCCTGTGATTACAGCTTTACTGTGTGCCGGAAAAATCGGTTCAGGAATTGGTGCCGAATTGGGGGCAATGAAAGTTACCGAGCAGTTGGATGCAATGGAAGTATCGGGTACCAAACCGCTTAATTTTGTTGTAGCTACCCGTGTTATGGCAACCACTTTACTCGTTCCCTTACTTGTGATTTTTGCCGATGCCGTAGCGCTTATCGGATCATTTGTTGCCGTGCGTATGTTTGAAGATGTTTCATTTGTGCTGTTTATTTCACGCGCTTTCGATTCGCTGAGTTTTTCCGATGTAATACCGGCCACCATTAAAACTTTCTTCTTTGGGTTCTTTATTGGCCTTATCGGAACATATAAAGGTTATCATACCAATCGGGGAACGGAATCCGTTGGGCATGCTGCCAATTCGGCTGTTGTTACCGCATCATTAGCGATATTCGTTATCGACCTTTTGGCAGTTCAGTTGTCGAACCTAATTTTTGAAATGTAAGCATGAAAACAGAAAATGTAATTGAAATACGAAATCTGAAAAAAGCTTTTGGTGCAACACCCGTATTGAAAGGAATTGATCTCGACCTGCACAACGGCGAAAATATTGCCATTTTGGGGCAATCGGGTACCGGTAAATCAGTGCTTATCAAATGTATTGTTGGATTAATTACTGCCGATTCGGGAACGATAAAAGTTATTGAGAAAGACCTCCTCGACTTAAATAATGCTGAACTTGCCGAACTGCGACAAAAAATAGGGTACCTTTTTCAGGGTGGTGCACTTTACGATTCAATGACAGTGCGACAAAATCTTGAATTTCCGGTTCGCAGAACACAGATATTAAAGGGTAAAAAAAATGAGGTAAATGATATGGTAAAAGAAGCCCTGGAGAATGTTGGCTTGCTGGATGCCATTGATAAAATGCCATCGGAACTTTCAGGAGGGATGAAAAAAAGGGTTGGCCTTGCCCGAACGCTGATCTTAAAACCACGAATTATTCTTTACGATGAACCCACAACAGGACTTGATCCGGTGTCTTCGGGTGAGATTAGTGAGTTGATACTTGAAGTGCAGGAGAAATACAATACCTCTTCGATAATAATTACGCACGACATGAAATGTGCAGAAATAACTGCAAACCGCCTGAAACTAATGGTTGATGGAAAGTTTTATTCCGAAGGCACATTCAATGAGCTAAAGGAGAGTGACGACAAAAAAATAAACGCGTATTTTAAATAAAAGCCATGAAAGAAAGAGAAAGCCGTTCGTTAAAATTGGGAATTATGGTAACAGTTGGCCTGGTCCTGTTTGCCTGGGGAATTTATTATTTAGGAAGCCAGCGGAAAATGTTTACCTCTTCGGTAACCGTTAAAAGCTATTTCAACAATGTTTCAGGATTGGTAGAAGGAAATAAAGTCAGGTACTCAGGAATTACTGTTGGTTCGGTTTTGGAAATCGGTATTGTGTCCGATTCAACAATTCTTGTAGAAATGTCGATAGACAAGAAAACCCGGAAATTCATTCGAAAAGACTCGAAAGTAGAGATAAACAGCGATGGTTTAATGGGAAGTAAAATTGTAAATATTCTGCCCGGAACCGCATCTGCAGGAAGTGTATCAGATGATGAGCTTTTGATGTCTTTGAGTCCGCTGGAACTGGATGATGTGCTGCAGGAAGTAAGAAGGGTAATTGACGATGGACAAACGGTAACCAATAATTTAATAGAGATAACCAATAAAATAAATAAAGGCAATGGAGATTTAGCACTGCTGCTAAATGATAATACAGTAACTACCCGGATAAATGAAATTGGGAACCAGTTGGCTCAGGCAACCGAAAATGTTAACAGCATTACCACCAAAATCGATAATGGCGATGGAGACCTGGGACGATTGATCAACGACTCTACTCTAACAACAGAAATGCAAAAAGTGGTACATAATTTTAACAACGTTAGCTTGGTAACCGATTCAATTACCAACGAGTTGCTGGTTTTTAGCCGCGAGCTGAATACTGGTAACGGTGTAGTTACCCGATTGGTTTACGACCATGAAATGGCCAATAATGTGGATACTACAATTGCAAAAGCCGGCGAAGGAATTGACGAAGTTGTTGAAGCGGCAAAAACCATTGATTCAAGTTGGATATTCAATCTTTTCTCCGGGAAAAAGAAATAACATAATAAATTAACAAACAGGCAATAAACGGGAGGCAGACAGTAAGTTCTGCCTTTTTTTATGGGAACGAAAGTTATGGTTACTTGTTTCTTGAAAGAAGTTAATATAACATGCAAAAATGGCTAAAAAAAATTGCCCAATCGTTTCAGGCAATATTTACTTTGTAGACTTTGTTATACAAACTGAGGAATCTTATTCAGTGAACTGAGTCCTCAATCAACAATTCAAGAAAATCGGTTGATAGTGGTTTTTCAAGATAGGCACTCACAAAAGGATATTTCATAACCTTGTCACGATCGTCTTGTTTTTGTGAAGATGAGCAAACAAAAATCTCAATAGATTTTTTCAGGTTTTTAATTTTGTCAAAATATTGTAGAAACTGAAACCCGTCCATAACCGGCATGTACAAATCCAAAAGGATATAATCCGGCAAATCTTCTTCCTTATTTATTCGTTGTAGATAATCAATACCTTTTTGGGCATTCTCGAAATGTATTAGATAATCTGATAATTTCTTTTGTTCCAAAATTGAGTTATAAGTACTCACCATCTCCGTATCATCATCTATGAATATAATTTTTTTAAAATCTGTATTCATCCCCATTCCCAATATTGTTTTGCTATAAGTTACCCAAATACTATTCCAAACAATGAATAGCAAATTTTATTATTGGATACATTTAAACTATAGTTTTATATCGTAAAGTTTTATTTTGTTGTAGAGTGTTTTTCGGTCAATATTCAGAATCTTTGCTGCTTTCGATTTATTGTAACCTGCTTCTTGAATGGTTTCAATTATAAGCTTTTTTTCAATTTCTGAAGAGGCATGTTTTAATTTAGAATTGTCATTAATTTCCTGTGATACAACAGCTGTGGGCTGGTTTTCGTTTATTTCGGGATGTAAAATCTCGGAAGGGAAACATTCTGTGTCTATACTTTCTCCTTCAGCCATTAAAACCGCTCTTTTTATCGCATTCTTTAATTCGCGCAGGTTACCATACCACGGATAGTTTAAGATAATCGATTCTGCTTCGGGCGTAACGCCATTAATATTTCTGTTTAACTCTTTGTTGGCGCTCTCGATAAAATAGCTCATAAAAACTTTAATATCTTCCGGGCGTTCACGCAGCGGTGGCAAGGCAATTTTAAATTCGTTGAGGCGGTGATACAGATCTTCTCGAAAATTATTTTCTTTCACCTCGTAGTTCAAATCCTCATTTGTGGCAGCAATAATACGGATGTCAATATTTCTATGCTTATCATCTCCCAAACGTGAAACCACTCGTTCCTGGATGGCGCGCAACAACTTTAACTGAACATCGTAACTCAGGTTCCCGATTTCATCTAAAAAAAGTGTGCCACCATCGGCTTTCTGAAAAACACCAATTTTATCGGAAATAGCACCTGTGAATGATCCTTTTATGTGGCCGAAAAGTTCGCTATTGGCCAATTCTTTCGGAATTGCTCCACAGTCGATTGCAAGAAAAGGTTTATCTTTTCGCAGGCTGTTTTCGTGTATAAAGCGAGCAATATATTCTTTCCCAATTCCCGTTTCTCCGGAAATAATAACCGACATATCAGTTGGAGCTACTTTACGGGCAAGGTTGATCGCATACTTTATTTTTGGGCTGTCGCCAATAATAAAATCACCATTTGAATAGAAGGTGTTTTTGCTCTGTTTTGCCGCTGACCGTTCTGGTTCTGCCAGTAATTTTTTTATCAGCACTAAAAGTTCTTCCTGCTGAATGGGCTTTGTAATGTAATCGCTGGCACCGAGTTTCATTAATTTTACGGCCATTCTAACATCTGCGTAAGCCGTCATTATAATTACCGGAACCGACTGCTTTTTCGATTTTAGTTGTTGCATGAGATCAAGTCCGCTGGTATCGGGAAGTCTGAAATCGCACAATACAAGGTCAAATTGATGTTCATTAAAAAGGTGAAGTGCACTTTTTCCGTTAAATGCAATTTCGGCACTGTACTTATTGTTTTGAAGATGTTTTTTAAAATCTCACAAATAAATGTGTCATCGTCAATAATCAATATCTTCTTCATTTATTGAATTTATGTTGGTATACGTTTATACAAAAGTGCAAATAAAAAGTTTA
Source organism: Draconibacterium halophilum (assembly GCF_010448835.1). Classification (NCBI taxonomy): domain Bacteria; kingdom Pseudomonadati; phylum Bacteroidota; class Bacteroidia; order Marinilabiliales; family Prolixibacteraceae; genus Draconibacterium; species Draconibacterium halophilum. The sequence continues at coordinate 4,198,891 of NZ_CP048409.1, read as the reverse complement.
ATAAGTTTACCTTTATCTTTTAGCCGCTTTTGCCTGTTTTATTATTTCTTCTATTTGCCCCGAAACTTTGTTAATTGTTTCAGGCAGCGTTTTAAATTGATGACTTCTTAAAGCCATATCCTCAATTTCTGAAAGTGCGTCAGCAGTATTCATCAATTTGAAAAATTTGAACGATGGAATAACTTTATGTGCTCTTTCGCCAATTGTATTCCAGTCCTCATTTTCCAAACCACTTTTGAACGAAGATAGTAGCATTTCGGCGTTTTCTGTAAAGTTGTCGATCATCGTATTAAAAAACTGCTTGTCGCTACCCGCGGTTTTTTCCAGTTCCTGCATATTAAAAACCTCGGTAATTGTTGCTTCTTCAACCGTTGGTTTTCCGTTCCCAGTGCTTTTGTTTGCGTTGTTTTTGATTTGCAAGATATTACATATTTTATTGTATAATTCAAGTTCGAAGAAAGGTTTAATAACATAATCGGTAAACCCTACTTTTAAGTAACTGTTAATGTCGGCTTTTAACGCATTTGCAGTTAAGGCAATTATTGGAGTATTAGTATTCAAACTTTTATTTGCGCGTACTTTTTTAATCACATCAATACCATTCTTTTTGGGCATGTGTATATCTAACAAAACCAAATCGAATGCTACTTTTTTTAGCTCTTTTAATGCTTCCTCTCCGTCTTCTACCAAGGTGAAATCGGTTTCCCAACCTTTTAAAACAACCTCCGAAAGTAAACGGTTGTGCTTATCGTCGTCGGCCAAAAGAATTCTTTTCCCGCGCAGAAGACTGTCATCGAGATTGTAGGATTTTTCCTTTTTAATCGGAGGTTTTGCATTCGCTAATTCGAAGGGTATACTTACTTTAAACGTACTTCCAACATTCTTTTTACTTGTTACAGCAATGTCTCCGTTAAAAAGGGTAACGAGTTTTTTACATATTCCCAAACCAAGTCCTGCTCCGCCCCGAATCTTTTCAGTTCTTTTGTTTCCTTGTTCAAATACATCAAAAATATAAGCCAGGTCTTTCTCTTCAATTCCAATACCTGTATCTGATACTTCGAAAAGAAGTTCAATCTTCTTTTTCGTTTTTCGGACAACTTCGGCACTTAGTTTTACATGGCCTTTTTCGGTGTATTTTAATGCGTTTACTAACAAGTTCATCAATATTTGTCGTAAACGAAAAGGGTCTCCCTTTATAAAATCGGGCAGTGCCTGGTCTGTTTTCATGTTAAAAACCAGGTTTTTTTCGGCAGCTTGTTTTTCACAATCATCTGCAATTTCGCTGAGTAGCTGTTTTATCGAAAAATTGGTTTTTTCAATGTAAACTTTGTCCATTCCTAACTTGAACAGGAATACAATTTCGTTCACTAAATAAAGGAGGTGTTCTGATGAGTGATTAATAAGCGAAGTAAATCTTTGCTGCTGTTTATCCAGGTTGGTTTTCTTTAATTGGTCGGCGAACCCGATAATGGAATTGAGAGGTGTACGGATTTCGTGACTCATATTTGCTAGAAATATCGATTTTGCCTTGTTGGCTCGCTGCGCTTCTTCTTTGCTTTTAATAAGTTTTGCTTCCAGTAATTTATCTTTTGTAACGTTTTGCGAAATAAGAATTCCGGCCACCGTGTTTCCCTCCGTGTTTTTTACCGGAGCAGCAGCTATGTAATACACGTCTTTATTATAACGAACTTCTCCTTCGGTGTATTCACCCTTTATGGCTTTGTTGTAAAACTGAAAATAACGCCGTTGATCTTGCTTTTTGTAAACTTCAAAAAGTGTTTTCCCAACAAAGCTTGAGTTCGTTAAATTATATTTCTGTTTTTCCTTTCCTCCAGCCAGAATATACCTGTATTCTGAGTCGAATAGAAAAACATCCATCCCCGGGAGGTTGTTTAATACAATCGATTGAAATTCAGAAAGGTGAATGTGTTGAAGGTCCTTAAATGAATAATAGACAATAAGCCGGTCGTTCTCCAGGTTACTGGCCAGCACATCAAATTCAAGTAAACACATTCTCTCTTGGTTGACACCCGTTTTCAGAAGCACATTGGCCTTTGTGTTTTTTTTTTCTGCTAAAGCTTCAAGAAAAGCTGAATTAAATTCGTTCAGGGTGCTAGCCTCAATAAGGTCGGAAAGGTTTATTTTATCGGAATGTTCTACATGAACGCTCTGGTAGTTCTGAAATCCCGGATCTAGAATAATATCTGCTGCGGTATTCAAAATAAAAACGCCATCTTTTTTGGTATGTAAATCCGTTTCCTGTTCTCCAACAATGGAAACATCTTCCAATTTTTTAATTCTTATTTTATTAAGATGAACAGATAGCCATTGCTCTATTTGCAGCAGACTTTCTTCGTTAATTTCTTTTTTGTATAGTAACCCACTTATTGTTTTTGAAAGTGAATTGAGGGAATGTTTGATATTAGTTGAGCTCTCGGGCATTGAATTATAAATTGAAATAAAACCTTTAAACAGCTTAAGATAAAAATACTTTTGCTTTTTTTTGAAAAAGTCTCTACTATTTATAATTTCTTCTAATTATTTGACAAATAATTAATTAAAAGGAGTTGTGCCTGACTAATTGATTTTATAGTTTATTATAATCTTTAAAACCACCTCCTTTGGTGGTGGTCATGTTTAAATGGCTTTGCATCTAAAATTATTAACTTAGTGTCATGAGTAATTTCAAGAAACTAAGTCACGTCATTTATAGGTGTACCATCATATTGTTTGGACACCCAAGTATCGGTATCGCATTCTTGAGGGGCTGGTCAAAGAGCAGCTATTAAAAGATATTCCAATGCTTTTGGAATGGAAATCATGCGAGTTAATTGAAATGAATATTCAAAAAGATCACATTCACTTAATTGTCAGCATGCCACCTAAAATGTCATTGTCACAATTCATGGGAATTCTAAAAGGTAAAACAGCCATCAAAATATTTAAAAGCTATCCTCAGTTAAAGACGAAACCCTATTGGGGAAATCATTTTTGGTCACGAGGATACTGTGCAGACACTATTGGACTCGATGAAGAGAAAATCAAGAAATACGTCAAATACCAAGAAGAGCAAGAACGTTTAGAAGAGCAACAAAGGCTCGATTTCGACCCCTTATAGGGGCTTTCACAAGTCCATCTTCTAAGAAGGTGGTTTTTTAATTGTTTACCATGTGAGTAATCGTTTAGTTGTTACTCTTCGGTTTCGGGCTCTTGTTTTTTGTTTCCACGAATTAAATTCAAGAACAAAGCTGAGCCAAATTCAAATGCCCAGTCTTTTAGTCCGCTGGTTAAATTATCTATAATACCAACAGAAGAACCAAGCAGTTTTTTCTCGCTTAATAACTGGCGGTACTCTATGTTTTTTTGCATGAGTTCCAGTTCCCGCATATTTTTTACTCGCTTCATATTTATAATGGTTTATGCTCTATATTCTTCCCAAGCCAGTTGTAATAAACTTATTTATGATCTATTTCATCATCTTCAAATAAGATTTCCGAGAAATTTGAAAGGAAAAATGTGGTGAGTAGTTTCTTTCGGAATAAAATAAAAACGATCAAAATAAAAATTAAACTTCCCAGCACTATGGATGCACCTTCCAGGTAATTGTCGTAGGTTTGACCGTACCAAAAAGTGAACATTACACCGGCAAAAGCCAGTATTAACGTGGAGAGTAAAATGATTATGAGCATCCCAAAAAGAATGCTCATATATTTCGACGTTTTTTTCAAAAACAGGAGCTTAACCAAGTCGATTCTTGTTTGCACATATTGTTTAACGGCTTCGTTAAGGCCTGCCATGCTTTCTGTTAAATTGTCGCTCATTTTTTTTTACTGCTAATTGTTATCAATTGCAATTATTAGTTCGCTGCTGTATCTTTTGATGTTTTAGCTTTTGAGTTCACTTTTTCTTTCACTTTTTCTTCTGCCTCATCGGCTTTTGTTCGCATCTCAGAAACAACGTCATTCAGTTTATCCTTCACATCATCAACTTTGTCGCCAATAGTTTCCGAAATATCCTGCGAAGTTCGCTGTATTTGCTTGTTAATTTTCTTACGTGTTTTCACGCCTTTGTCCGGAGCTACCAGAATTCCTGTTATAGTTCCTGCTGCTGCACCGGCAATAAATCCCATCAATACGTTTGTTGCTTTACCCATAATAAATTTTTTTAAGGTTATTATTAAATTATTTCTTATTCTCTGTGCTCCTTCTATGAAAATTCCATTCCATTATGTTAGTCTTTTGAGTGGAATATTGTAAGGTGCAGAATATTAGTGCTATACGGTGTTTGTTGTGCTTTGGTTACATAGTACTGTTGTTGATAAAGTTCTACAGTTATTGTGAAAAGTGTAGAATTACCACAGGTGCGAATATATTGAACTTGTGCGTTTTAAATGCTTTTGTGAGATTGGCACAGTTTTGCCAATAGTAATTACGAAATATTAAAATGATAATTATGAAAGCGTTAGGATTTATTTTGCTATTAATTGGATTAGTTGGAGCAGTTGTATTTGGTATACAGGCAATGAACAATTCAGAAACATTTTCCTTTCTTGGATTGGATGTAGCCCTAAGCAGTGCCAACTGGACCCCAGTAATAATAAGTGGTGTATTGGCCGTTTTAGGTGTGATAATTTTGTCTGTGAATAAAAAGAAAGTGGCATAAATCTCATTTTTTACTATTTTTTATCACGTTTTTGTATGATGAAAATTCAAACAAAGCTTACAATTTAAATAAATAAAGCCGCTGCAATGGCCATTGAAGTGGCTTTGTTATGTAAAGAGATTCCTTCTATTAGTAGTTTGTAAATTGAACTCATAATCACCTCTCGATTGGAGTTATTGCAAAACTACAGGTTGTGTAAAATAATGCACAATTTCCCCTTTTTATTCTACAGTTTACAGAGGTTGAGTATTTGTAAGTAACAGATATGTAAATAGATGCGTTGTTGGTTTGTTTTGGAATGATTTTGTTATACCAAATAGTAATTACAAACTTAAAATTAAAAATTATGGATAAATTGATAATTAAAGGGAAATGGAATTTAGTTAAAGGAAAACTGAAAGAGAAATACGGACAGTTAACTGATGATGACTTGCAATATGTTGAAGGAAAAGAAGATCAGTTAATTGGACGACTTCAGGAAGTGACAGGAAAAGCAAGGGAAGAATTAATTGAAGAAATCAAAAATTTATAAGTTATGAGATCACTTTTATACATAATTGCAGTGGTACTGGTTATTGGCTGGATATTTGGATTTCTGGTTTATTCGCTAGGCAGTTTAATCCATATATTACTTATTTTGGCAGTTATTTCAATTTTACTATCGTTAATTAAAAAGAGCTGACATAACTTGAACAAAAATAGTAGCTACACAAAAAACAGGCATTTTTTAATGCCTGTTTTTTTATAATTTATTTTTATCGACCGAACTAATTTTAAATGTTTCAGCAAATTTTAAAGGTTTATTATCGTGGTCGTAAAAAAGCGAATACTGATAACTTAACTGTACCCCGAAATAGAAGATAAAGGAAACGTAATAAATCCACAGAAGAACAACGACAAATGAGCTGGCGGCTCCGTAAATAACACCAAGTTGACTTTTGCCAATAAAAATGCTAATAAGGATTTTTCCGGTGAAAAATAGTACTGAAGCAAGTGTGGCAGCAAACCAACAAGCTTTCCATTTAACCAATACATCAGGTAGGAAACGAAAAATGAGTGCAAATACCCCAACCGTAATTAGTATTGAAAAGACGGTTTTAAAAAGCCTAAAAAGTGTAATAAACTCGGGATCGTAACGACTGGATAACCAATCCTGAAATAAACTCATTGAAGCATCGATAACCAACGAAATGAGCAGAACCAGGCCGAGGCTTAATATCAGTCCAAAAGAGAATAACCGGTCGCGTAAAAATTTAAGAACATTTAATTTCAATTTTGATTTAACCCGAATTCTCCAGATATAATTTATGGAGTTTTGCATAATACTGAAAAGTGTAGTTGCCGAGATCAAAAAAAAGATTCCCCCGATTAGTGCACCCATGCCACTTTTTTCGCTGATGTTATAATTATCGATGGCCGATTGCAAAAGCCGACTGCTATCGCTTCCAACCAGGTTGGACAGCTCGTTAAAAAGTTTTTCGCGTATAACAGCATCGTTGGTAAAAATGCCAAACACCGAGATAATGATTATAAGAATGGGTGCAATTGAAAAAATTGCAAAAAAAGCAGTAGTAGCAGCCATTCCAATGGGGTTGTTACTGCCAAAGTTTTTAAATGTGTTGATTATTATTTTGAAATTATTTCTGACTATTCGAATCATTTTTGTCCTTGTTTTTTTCGGTTAAATAATTTGAGTCTGTGTTGCTCTGTTCCCCGGTCGCTGATTAGAAATGCATAAGGTTTTAAGCTGTCAATTTTCCGCATTATAATTTTTAAAGTTGCCAAAACCGGAATTACGACCAACATACCGGCTATACCCCACACAATATTAGCAAACAATAAACTAAGAATAATTGCCAATGGATTAATTTTTATGCTGTTGCCTACAATGTTTGGCGTTAATAAGTTATTCTCAACAAATTGAATAATTATAAAAAGTGCCACAACTTTTAGCATTGTCGCCAAGGGGTGTGGATAAGTGAAAAAGACATACATAAATGGAATAAAGCCACCCAAAAAAGTCCCGATGTAGGGAATGAGGTTTAGCAGGGCGGCCAGCACACCAAGAACCAAGGCATGTTTAACTCCGATAATTAACAACCCAACTGAATTGAGAACGGCAAGTATGGCAACAACCAGAAATAGTCCGCCAAGATATTTGGTAATAACTGTCGATATTTCGCGCAGAATAGTAAGTGTTACAAACTTTTTATCTTTAGGGGTGATACGTAAAATAAAGTGAGCTGTTTTTGTACGGTAAAACAAAAGAAAGAAAGTGAAGACCGGTAAAATTCCAATCTGGAAAATGGTAGTTGTTGTGGCCGTAAAAATATTTCCTATTCCGGATTGCCAGGTGTTAATAAAATTTTCTGCTGTCTGGTTAAGATAATAATCTACGGTTGATGCGTCAATTTCTAATTTGTCAGTAAGTAAATTTTGAATACTAAGACTTTTGCTGGCAAACTGCTCTTTAACATCGTTAAAATCAAAATCAACAGTTGAGGCTTTTAACGAGAATAAAAGCGCAATTCCACCAATAAAAATAATTACCACTAATAGCACCATTAAAATGGAAATAGCCCGGTTAACGCCCCACCGTTCGATTCTCCAAACTATTGGGTAAATCAAATAGGAAAAAAACATAGCTAATACCAGTGGGATAAGAATATTTTTGGTTAGGATTATAAAAGTCAAAAAAAGTGCGATTATTATTAAAAAAAGAGCCGTTTTTGTTAGTCCTGTAATTTTCATTTCTATGGAGTATTTTCATTTTATATGTAATAATTGTGCCATTATTCTTATTCGCATTGCGCTGGCTGATGCGGGAAACAGGTAAGTTAGCAATTAAAATTTTACTAAAAGCGTTAAAGTAAATGCATTACCGAATGTGGCAAGGTATTTTCGGAGTATCATGTAAATCAAAACAAATTAGTTATGGCGAAAAAGAACAATATTCCGCAAGTAAAAAACGAAGAGCAGTATGAAGCGCTGCGCGATAAAGGGCACAGCAAGCAGAAAGCTGCAAGAATAGCCAATACGCCTGATTCAGGAACAAAAGGAGGGAGTAGTAGTAATTATGAAGAACGTACAAAACAGGAGTTGTACGAGAAAGCCCAAAAAGTTGGAATAAAGGGGCGAAGTAAAATGAGTAAAGAAGACTTAATTGAGGCCTTACGAAATAACTAAAGTCATTAGGTTAGACAATATAAACGGGAGATCCAAAGTTTCAGAAAAAAACATTTTTTAAGGAATGATCATCTCCACACGGCGGGGCAAAATTTCCACATTTACTTGTAGCGGCTGACCAATAATTTCCCCATCAATTTGTAAGGTTTGGCGCTCCGGATTTTTAATTTGTACCTTCTTGCATTTGTAGGTATCTATAAAATCGAGGGTGTGTATTCTTCGGGTGTAGAACGGAACCAGCATTTTCAAAAACTCGGTGAAGCTCTCTGGTCGGATAATTACCAGCTCAAACAAACCATCATCCACTTTCCCCTCGGGATTGATAACAGCGCCGGTTCCAAACTTCGATGCGTTGGCCAAAACGACCATAAAAGCTTTTTGCGAAAATGTAGAATCATTCAAAGTAATTTCAAAGCTTGCCGGTTGTGCATTTCCAAACTCCTCAATAAAGGATTTTGTATACCCAAACATGCCTCGGCTGTCGCTTTCCTCGAACGTGTTAATTAGCTGTGCATTAAATCCTATGTCGCTTAAATGCAGGCAAATGTGATCCTCATTAATTTTCAGCACATCTGTTTTTTTCGATTTTCCTGTCGTTATCAGTCTCAGGTTTTCGTCAACTGTTGTTGGAAGATTAAGTTCCGAGGCCATGCCGTTTGCCGAGCCCAGAGGAAGAATACCCATTTGTATTGGCTTGTTCACTATTGTTTGTGCTACAAGGTTGCACGTTCCATCGCCTCCCACTGCCACTATCGTTTCCGGTTGAAGCTCTTCAAGTTTATCGGTAATTTTTTGCTTATCGTTTTCTCCTGTTGTATGGAAAAACTCAACCTGTTTATCGCGTTCTTTCATGAAATTGCGGACCTGGGTTTTTAAATCGTCCTTTTCAATATCGCCCGAAACGGGGTTGATCACAAATAGTAATTTTTCTTCTGGCATATCTTATGTATTTGTTTGCAGTAATTAGTATAAATTCTGTGCCGAAAATAACTATGACAGACGAAAATAGAATGATCGATTATTTTGAACGGAAAAACAAAGGCTTCCTCAAAAAGCTAAAGTTCAGACTGAAGAATAAATTGGGTTGGCTTGGTGTGCCACAGGTAATTCCTTATCGGGGATTTGGATCGCACTCATCGGGCGAAGTCAATATTACCGGTGGGTTATACGAAGATAAAGGAATGGAGAAACCTGAAGGAAAAAATTCATTGCTCGAAAATATACTGACGATGTTAAAACGGTATTCGGGCGATCAGATTCCTGGAGCAAGAATAAAAATTAGGCTTGGCGACGAACAAAAACAACCTTTAACCGGGGAAAACGGTATTTTTAAAGCTACTATGCCGTTGAATGAAAAGGGTGGAGAACAGAGTACAAAGTGGATTCCTTACGATGCTGAATTGCTGGACCAGATAGGAGCTGAGGTGAATAATTTTCGAGTCAGGGGGGAGATTTTGATTCCGGGAACCGACACATCATATGGTGTAATTTCGGATATTGATGATACCATAATGATTAGCCATTCTACTCAAACAATAAGAAAATTAAGATTGATGCTCACCCACAATTCGCGAACAAGAAAACCGTTTCCCGGGGTGGAAGCTTTTTACAGAGCACTTCATCAGGGAGTGGATAGTAATAGTAAAAATCCTTTTTTTTACCTGTCGAGCAGCGAGTGGAACTTATACGACCTGATCGATGATTTTTGCTCGTACAACCAATTTCCAAAAGGTGTTTATTTGCTTCGCGAAATTAACCCGGGGCTGTTAAATATGTGGAAACAAGGTGGAGGAAATCACGAACATAAATTCGATAAAATAATCAAGATTTTTAAAATGTATCCCAAGCTGTCATTTGTTTTGGTTGGAGACAATGGTCAGCACGACCCTGAAATTTATGCCCGCGTGGCACGAATCTATCCTCAGCGAATTAAAGCAATTTACATCCGAACGGTTCGAAAAAAGAAAGACAGACACATGAAAAAACTGATTGCAGAAATGGAAGAATTGAATGTGCAAATGGTTTTTACTCCCGATACAATTAATGCAGCGCAACACGCAGAAAGTATTAATCTCATTGCTAAATCGGCTGTAAAACCAATTATCGAGAACAGTTTTACCGATTAGGTGTTTCATGTATGCCAAGTGTTACTTATGATCAAAAAAATAGTTTACATATTCTTCGTGTCAATTATCCTGCAACTATTTGGCTTAAATCTGAAAGCGCAGGAAAATTACGAAATCAGAAGTATAGGTTTCAAGGGAAACCGATCGCTGGAGAAGAGCTACTTGATAGACAAAATGGTTGTTGAAGAAGTTTCGTATTTCGAGAAACTTCTAACGAAAAACGAGCCCTCTTTGTTTAGCCGGAAGTTAATAGAGCTGGACTTGGAGCGGCTGAGAAAAACCTATCAAAGCGAAGGTTTTGTTGATGTTAGTGTAAAGCTTGATACCTTAAAAGCCAACGACGACAGGCAGATAGTAAAACTCAATTTTATTATTGAGGAGGGCAAGCCGTTTACTATTGATACGGTGATCTTTAAATTAAAAGAGGCGAATCCACAAATCAATATCGATTCCATTGGCAAAAACAATAGCAAAAAGCTTTCGTTAAGAAAGACAAAACGATTTAGCGATGAGGCGCTGAAGAAAGACATTTCTTTTATCCGTAATATTTTTTTAGATATGAGTTATGCTTATGTTGAAGTCGACTATCAAATTCAACTGGATACTGCTCAGCAATTAGCTGGTATAACTTATGTAATAAATCCCGGGCCGGTTAGCCATTTTGGAAAAACAACCCTGAAAGGAAATGAACACGTCGACGAAGAATTTGTACGCAAACAATTTAGTTATAGCGAAGGAGAAGATTACAATAAATCGCTTTTAGATAAAACGCGGGAGTCTTTATATCACTTGCGGCTTTTTAGCGTGGTATCAGTACTTCCACAAAAAGACAATACAACTTTGCGCAATCCGATTCCGGTGAATGTATATATTGAAGAAGCACCGCGGATTAACACTGAATTTGGTGCCGGTTACGGAACTGAGGATAAATTCAGAGCCTTTGTTGATTTTACTTATCTGGGATTTTTGGGTACTGCCCGGCGCATAAATATTTATGCAAAACATTCGGCCATCGAGCCATATTTTATAAGCGTAAAATGGACTCAGCCGCAGTTATTCGATAAAAAAGGAACCGTTTCTATCAATCCATTTCTGGGACGTAATGCCGAACCCGGATACGAAACCAGTACCTACGGATTAAACCTGCCTTTAACCTATCGTTTTAATAAGAGGTTAAACACAACGCTCACTTATTATTACGAGAGAGTGGAGCAGCAAATTGAAGAGGGCGATCCGGAATTTCCCGATCCCGAGGAGGAGAATTATCTCTACAATAAATCAGGGGTGATGCTAAGTTCGGTTTTTGCAACTGCCAGTCCGAAATTTTCTCCGCTTCAGGGAGTTAACCTGTCAATGGGAGTGAAATTAAACGGTTATAAGTTTGGTGGCGATTTTAGTTACTTACGCGTTTGGGGCGATTTTCGTACGTATCAAAAAATTGATGATGTGGTGTTGGCCCTTCGCGGAATGATCGGGGAATCCACTCTTCTGATGACAATGGTTTTATTCCTGTTGAAGATCGATTTTACTCAGGAGGTAGCAACTCTGTAAGAGGTTGGAGTCGTTCGAAATTGGGACCAAAGCGCGAAAGTGGAACTCCCCTTGGTGGGAAAAGTATTTTGGAGGGAAATGTGGAGCTCCGGTATCCGCTTTTTTGGCGATTAAACGGTGTCGTTTTTGTTGATGGCGGTAATGTTTGGGAGAAAGCGTTTAGTTATAAATTTAACAATATTGCTTATGCTGCTGGCGGTGGTTTGCGTGTTGATACGCCAATTGGCCCTGTGCGTTTTGATGTTGGATTTCCGTTGTGGAACGAGAAAAAAAGCCCCCAGTTTTTTATTAGCGTCGGACAAGCATTTTAAGAATAATAATGAAACGAATACTACAAAAAATATTGCTCTTTGTAGCTTGGTCACTTGCCGGCCTTGTTGTGCTTGTGGGCATTTCCGTTTTACTAATTCAAACTCAACCAGTAAAAAATAAACTATCGCGTATTGTCGAAAAACAAGCAGAGAAAGTGCTAAATGGTGAGTTGACAATTGGGGAAATAGGTGGAAACTTCTTTACCAATTTAAAGCTTGAAGATGTACTCTGGACATACGAAAAAGATACTTTTGCCTACTTTAATTCGGTGGATGCAACTTACAACTTATGGGGATTAACGCATGGCGAGTTACAAATAAAAAGTGCCAGTATTAATGCTCCATATGTTTATCTTCAACAACGGAATGACTCCACCTGGAATATTGAGTCTTTGATTAAGGAACAAACAAAAAATCAAACAGATACGACTTCCTCTTCCGGAAAATTTCATTTGCTGTTATCTGATTTTGAACTTAACGAAGGCAGACTTCAAATCCAGGCGCTTGATTCGATAATTCCTGATGAAGTAAAAAAGATAAACCTTAAAGCAAACGGCTCTTATTCTGCCAAAGAACAAGATCTGACGGTAAGTAGCTTTAGTTTTCAAACACAGCGTCCGGATATTACTTTGCTTGAGCTGAATTTTGATGCCTTGCGCAATGACGAAATCATTTCGCTTAACAACCTTCACTTAAAAACAGCACAAAATGCGTTGAATGCTGAGGCTAATTACTCCAATGAGTCCATAACAGATATTTCGGCTGAATTGAAAACAGAACCCGTATATTTTAACGAATTTGAGTTTTTGTTGCCCACGCTGAATCTTCCGGCCCGGCCGGTAATCGATTTGAAAACAAATTCTACAAAAAGTGGCGTTGAAGCAACACTCTCGGTCAACGATCAAAATCAGCAGATACATCTTGATATTTTTTCTGAGAACCTGCTACAATTTATCAGTGACGGTGGCAAAACAGACTTGAAATACAAAATTTCCGGAAATGTAGAGAAAATTAACCTGGCGCATTGGCTCGGAAATAAGAAATTGGATCACATTATAAATGGCGATTTTGAAATAGACGGAACCGGAATTAATCCAAAAACTGCAGACATAAACTTAGATGGAGACTTTTGGGACTGTGTTTTTTCGAAAAAACCAGTGGAAGAAATAAACATGACTCTACGGCTGAACAGGGGAGATCTCACCGGAGAGATAAATGCTGATGGAAATTTTGGTGCCGTATCAGTTATGCCCGAAATAAAAGATCTTTTGGAGCATCCAACATACAATTTGCAGGCGCAAACACGTGGGCTGAACCTGGCGCCGCTGTTTAGTAACGATTCGTTACGATCGCATATTAACCTGACAGCAGAAGTGAGTGGTGAGGATTTTAATCCTGAAAATATGGAGGCCCGTGCAAATCTAATCGTGAGTCAATCCTCTTTTTCTGATTATACACTCGACTCTTTGGTGGGACAGGTCAATTACAGCCATCAAAACATTGTTGTTGATTCGCTTTGGGCAAAAGCAAATTCATTGAAATTAAAGGCTGGTGGAAATTATAGTTTTACGGGTAGTTCTGATATTCAAATGTCGGCAAATTTCGACAGTGCACAGGTATTTTCAGCTTACATTCCACTGGATAGTATATTCGGTAGCGGAAAAGTAAATGCGCATCTTTTGGGAAAGCACGATTCACTATCGTTTACAGCAAGCGTAAATCTACAAAAAGCCGGATTTGCTAAGATCTCGGCCGGAAATCTTGCAGTAGATGTTAAGGGACAAATGGCTCCGGAGGATACAACTTTTATAGCAAATGCGCGAGTGGCAAATTTTAAAGCCGGAGATTTTGAATTGGATAGTATTGTTGCCTCTGCAAATTATTTTATCGATTCATTACAAATTGTTGCGCAGGCACATGGTAATGATTTTCACACACAGCTGAAATCAGAAATAGCACTTGACGAGATAGTAAATATTGCACTTTCAGAATGGAAACTCAACTTTAAAAACCAAAATCTTGAACTTACGGATGCGCCTGCTTTAATCGAAATTGATTCATTGGAATACCGGCTTAGTAACTTTAAAATGACTTCTGATAACTCCGATTCCGCACAGTATATAAAAGCCGGTGGCGTTATTTCGCAATACGCAGAAGAAGATTTCATGATTGAAATTGCCAACATAAATATTGTAGGCTTGCTTGAGAGTTTGGGCGTTGAAGCCGATATTTCGGGACGAATAGATGCCAGTGCTACGCTGGGAGGAACAGCGCGTTCTCCCGAGATGAATGGAAATCTGACCATTGAAGAGGCTTTGGCTTATGGCTATCAGTTTTCGGAATTTGGCGGAGAATTTAATCTGAAAGACGATCGCCTGAACTTTGATGCACAAATTGTTCCACCAGACACTGGTTTACTTGAGATTAATGCAAATATTCCATTGGAGGCCCGGTTTGATAGTATGAGCTTTATTCTGGATAAGAACGATAACGTTAGTGGTGAATTGTCCGTTCAGCATTTTCCGATTTCGGCTATGCAGTTTTTAGCGCGGGCAGAAAAAGTTGATGGTTTTTTGAATGGGCAAGTTGATGTGGGAGGAACTTTAAATTCGCCGAAGCCAGAGGGTGAACTGAAGTTGAATAATGCTGAAGTTATCATTCCGGAATACGGAATTGAATACACAGACATTGTTCTCGACTTACATTTTTCGGAAGATGCTGCTCAACTCGACTCGTTTTATGTTAAATCCGATGACGGTGATTTAAAAGCCAGTGGAACAGTCGATTTCGGTTCTGCTATTTACAATGGGAATATCAGGAGATCGGAAATTGCTATTCATTTTAACGACTTCAATCCAGTTGATCATCGCCAGTTTAACATGGAACTTTCGGGCGATGTAAGCTTAAAAGGCGAAGCAGGGGGAGTGGTTTTTGACGGAGATTTGGAAATACCTGAAGCCGACATTTATTTGCCTGCTGTAATGAATATGACAGGGCGGTTTACCGAGCCCGATCTGCCCGAACCGGTGTTGATGCGCGAGCTGGAAAAACTCAACGATACCACCAGTTCTTCGGTAACAATAACAGATACAATTTCAACAAACGATACGCTTGATCTTAGTTATCTTTCTGATCTGACAGGGAGACTTTCGATTAATTTTCCACAGAATACATGGATTAAAAATGATAATATGTTTGTGGAAATTTCCGGAGAGCTGGAATTGATTAAAAACGCGGAATTCTTTGAGTTATTTGGGTCGGTTGATATTGAGCGCGGACAGTATACTATTCTGGGGAAAACATTCAAGGTTGATCGAGGGACCATTACTTTTCAGGGAGGAGAAGAACTTATGCCGCGACTGAATATTGAGGCTGTGCATACTTTTCGTAATCCGGAACAGGCTGAGCGGGAGCTGACTGTACAAGTGTTGGGAACAGCCAACCAACCAGAAATTAACTTTACGATGGATGGCAGTCGAATAAGCGAAGGTGATGCGCTTTCTTATATTTTGTTTGGTGTAGAAATGAACGAACTTACAATACAACAACAGGAGGACGTTTCAGGAGCAGGCCAAATTGCGGGTTCTGCAGCAATGTCTCTGCTATCGGCACAATTAACCGATTTACTGGGGGAAAATCTGGATGTAGACTACATTGAACTAAAAGGCGATGGCAATTTTGAAAACGCTACCGTTATTGTTGGGAAATACATTACCAACGATTTGTTTGTAAGTTACGAGCAACGTTTTGGCGAAACCGACGAAAAGGACATTTCAAAATACGAAGTAAAACTGGAGTACGAACTTTTCAAATTCCTGTTTCTTCAGTTAAATAACTCGTCGACCGAAAGTGGTTTTGATGTGATTATAAAATTGGATTCTGATTAAATCGCATGTTCAGTAATATCCCATTCTAAAATCTTCAGGCTTTCCATATTATTTCTTTTAAAAATATCCATTATCAATAAATTTTTGTATTGAACTAGTGTTTATTAAAAGAATTGAATTATATTTGACTATAGTTCGATATCTGGGGTTTTATATTGCTGATTGCTTTTTGTAAATATATAGTATCACATTATATGCGAAATTAAGTAACAATTAATAAGAAGGTAATAGATAGAACTATTGTGGAGAGCATTGTGCCGAATAAAAATGGGGATGATATGGTACGCAATAGTATTTAAAAACCATAAAAATAAGTGATTATGGCATGTGTAAATGGCGTAAAGCCGCTTAAGAAAAAGAAAAACAAAGAAGATTTAGTTGAAAATTTAAAAACGGAGGAAAAACCAATGAGCGGAACAATGGTAAGACAAGAAATGCCTGAATTTGAAATGGAGGCGTACGATTCAAAAACAGGTCATTACAAAACAGTCTCGAGCAAAGATTATAAAGATAAATGGGCGGTAGTATGCTTTTATCCTGCCGATTTTACATTTGTGTGTCCAACCGAGATTGCTGCAATGAATGCGCATTACGAAGAATTTGAGGAACTGGGAGTGGAGCTGTTACCTGTATCTGTTGATTCCAAGTTCTCGCATAAAAGATTTGTTGAAACGGAACCAATACTCAAAGGTATGAGATTAACTATTGGTGCAGATACAACAAAAGAAGTTGCTCGTGCTTTTGGAGTGTTAATTGAAGAAGAAGGCGTAGCCTTAAGAGGCCGTTTCCTTTTCAATCCTGACGGTGTTTGTGTTGCGCAGGAAGTTCAGGCTGATTCAGTGGGTAGAAATGTGAAGGAATTTCTTAGACAAATACAGGCATGGCAGCATGCCAGTGAAACCGGAGAAGTTTGCCCCGCAGGTTGGAGACCAGGCAAGAAAACACTTCCTGTAAATACCGATGTAGAAAAGATGACCGGTAAGGTTGGTGACTACATTTCGCTTGAAGAAATTCTGAGCTAATTAAAAATAAGGGGACTTATAAAGGGTGATACGAGATCTTTCGTATCACCTTTTTTATCGACGAATTTAAAATTTAATCTTCTTTCCGAATTATATCGGCCACATTCCAAAGGTCAAAATCGCCGTAATGTTCCAACGAATTACCACAATGAACAATAATAATTTCCTTGTCGGGAAAAACATAAATATTCTGGCCCAGGTTACCGGAAGCCATAAACTGATAAGTGGAATCGCAATTGGCATGGCCCCACCACTGGTAATTATAGTAGAGATGTTTGCAGTTATCACCACCAAACCAGTCGGGGTAAATATTACGGGGAATACTTTTATTTTCGCGAGTTGATTCTGCTACCCAGTTTTCAGAAATAATTTGTTTGCCATTCCAGTTGCCTTTATTTAAGAAAAGCCTGCCAAACCGGGCATAATCAATGGCCCGTGCAATCAGTCGACTGGGCATGTATTCAAACCCCGATCGTTTGCTGTCGATAGAAAACAATGCATCGTATTCCATAATTTCCGACCAAAGTTTTTCCTCCAGGTATTCTGAAACCGTTTTATCGGTTGCCCGCTCAATAATCAACCCCAGGTAACTGGTGTTGTAGTTGTTATATTGAAATGAATTGCCGGGTTCCTTTTCAATTTTTATCTTGTTTAGCAGCAGTTTTCGTACATTGGGATGATAGTACCCAACTGCCTCGGCATGCCACGGAAGATGAATGTATGTTCCCGGAATATAACCGGTAAAATATTTTAAACCGGAACGCATTTCGAGCAGGTTTTTTATCGTTATTTTCTCAAAACCGGGATCACGTTTCTTTAGCTCAGGTATGTATTTTATCATTGAATCATTCACACTTCCAATCAGTCCATCATCAATAGCAGCACCAATTAAAAAGGAGATAAATGATTTGGCCATCGACTGCGAGTGAAAGTACGATTCGCGCGAAAAACCGTTAAAATACTTTTCGTAAATAAGGGTGTCTTTCCGGATAAACAGAAGTGCAGTAGTTTGCGATTTCTCCGCCCACTCATTAAACGAGTTGAACCCCGACTGCTCAACTCTGCCCTGAAATAAGGTTTCAACATAATTTTCATCCAGCGATTTTGTAAACCTAAAAGTATCGTCTGACCCCTTTATTTCCCTGTTCTCAAATTTCTGATAATCGTAAACATCTGCAACATGCATAGTTGCCAATCGAGACACATAGGTAGGCGAATATTTTATGCACAAAACAACCACAAAACCTACAACTAAAATAACAAGTGTTAGGAGAATTATTTTTAATGTTTTAAAAAGGGTCTTCATACATTTAGCTTATTTCTAAAAATAGGTATTACGTTTAGAAGTCAAATTACAATTCATTAAAAAACCTCAACTAACCGGTGGTACCCATGGCATTGGCAATGGCATTTACCGATAACAACAACTGATTAAGTATTTCCTTGTTTTCGTCGGCCTCGGAGTCTTGTTGTTCGCGCCATTTGTTTATGTAATGCACCTGATAATTGTGCAGGGTAAAAAGCGCTTCGGCACGTAACTGGGTGGAATAATAGTGACTTTTGCGCCGTTCTTTCATTGGTCGTCCCAACAATTCATTCATAATTTGTTGTGTTTTCTCAAATTCCAGTAATAACAAGTTTAGTACCTCCGACCGAGTTTCAGCGTTTTTTACGAGACCGCCGTATAGTTGCATAATATCTTTATCGGTACTCGCCAAGCTGGTATCAACATTGGTTAAAACATACCGGACGAACTGGTTTTTGGGAATCAGTTTTTTTAGTTTATGGTATTTGTCCGGAAATTGATTTTTCATTTTTTCGAGTGTTGAGCCAACACCATACCAACTGGTAATGTGGTACCTCGATTGGCCCCAGCTAAATACCCATGGAATTGCCCGGAGATCGGAAAAGCTTCGTTTGCCTGTTCGTCGTGCCGGGCGCGAACCAATTTTACTTTGTTCAATTACATCAATTGGTGTTGCTTCCTGGTAAAAATCAAGAAAATGTGGATTTTCAAGCAATTCAGTGTAAGTGTTAAAACTTTCCTGTCCCATAAACTCCATTATTTCGGCAATATCGTCAGCATCTTCTTCGGGCGTTTTGTGTAGTAAAGTGTTTAATGTATTACCCGACATCATCAGTTCGAGGTTATAAACGGCATTTATTTTATTGGCAAATTTCTTTTCTATGCTCTCGCCTTGCTCCGTAATTTTAAAGTTCCCGGAAAGTGTTCCGTGTGGCAGCGATCGTAAAAACCAGTGAATTGGTCCGGCGCCACGACTAATGGAGCCTCCTTTTCCGTGAAAGAATTTGATATCGATACCGTATTTTTGCCCAACTTCCGATAACTCTTTTTGGGCTTTGTACAAAAACCACGCACTGGCAAGTATTCCTCCGTCTTTGTTACTATCGCTGTAGCCAATCATCACCTCTTGTGTTTTTACAGGCAAATTTTGTGCTTTGCGCTGGTATTCCAGGCTGTTCTGAACTTCGGGGTAACTGAAATATTCTTCTAATATGGCCGGACTGTCGATCAAATCCTGAATGGTTTCAAAAAGTGGAACAACGTGAAGTTTAATAATCATCGTGTCTTTAAAAAGTGTAAGACCGGCCTCGCGTGCCAGTATATAAACCGTTAGCAAATCATTCACATTTTGTGTCATGCTTACGATTAACGAACCAATAGAATAGTGTGCGTATTTTGAAATATGGTTGTTGAGCAACTGAAAACATTCGATTGTGTTTTTTGATTCGGTATCAAGTGAGCTGTAATCCTGAGTAAAAGGGCGTGCCGAGTGTAATTCCTTTTCCAGAAATGTTTTTTTAGACGCCGCTGTCCATTCCATATTTTTTGCATTAAAAGGATCTGATTTTTCGACCAGTTGTTGCAGTGCCAGATGGTAATATTGGCTGTTTTGCCTGATATCGAGTTCGGCGAGGTGAAAGCCGAAGGTTCTGATAAAATATATCGACCGATTTACCGACTGGTGGGCGAGGTCGGTATAATTCGTTTCCAACAAAGCACGTTTTAGCAGCTCAAGGTCGTCGATTAATTGTTTTGAATTATCGTAAGTGCCTTTTTTATCATCCAGTTCAAGCGACTGTGAGTGGCCTATGTTTATGGGCAGTTTATTAATAAAAAGCTGAACAATAAGTTTTAATGCCTCATTTTTTGAAGCAGAAATAATGGCTTTACTTTTGTTTCCCGTTTCAGCCACCAAGGCTTTAAATCGATCGAGCATAAACGGGGGCAGACTAGAGATTTCAAAATAAAAACTCAGGTCGTCGGCAAGTCGGCCGAGTTCGTTTTTAACTGTAATAAAAGCATTTAGCCTGAGTTTGTACAATGTTTTTTTTGTTACTTCGGCAGTAACCAGCGGGTGCCCGTCGCGGTCGCCACCAATCCAGGTTCCAAATTTTAAACGCGGAAAATTGTTATCGCCAATTAGAGTGGTAGAATTAAAGCCCGAAAATTCCCAGGCCTGCACAAGTCGGCGGTTTAAAAGATGAACAACCTCTGGAAAAACATTTACAAAATAGTGAATTACATTATCCAACTCGTTTGCCACGGTGGGTTTTTTCATGTAAAACTCGTCGATATGCCAAATCGATGAAATAACACGTTTCATATCTTCGCGGTTCTCCTGCAGTTCGTACGAGTTGTACATGGAGTTCTCGCGTTTTACCAAAAGCAGGTACAGCTCACGGTATTTTTTGAGTATCACCGGGCGTTTTGCTTCTGTAGGATGGGCGGTTAATACCGGCTGAATGGATATATTATTTAGCGATTCAAGAATCTGCTCTTCGGCAATTCCTTTTTCCTGTAACAGCTTGAGGCTGTTGGCCCACAATCCGTTTATTGCCTTGAGCGAATTCTTTTCTTCACTTTTTCGGCGATGTTGAACGGCACCATTCGTTTCGGCCAGGTTTAACAGCTGAAAACAAACCGAAAACATATGAAAATGTTTTTGTGAAAAATGATCGGCACCTTGTGGATCTTCGTTACCGATCCAGGGCATTACTTTTGCCAGTTCAGTTTCGCCATTTTCCATTAATACTTCGCGAAAACAGGTTAAAAGAAATTTGAGATCAGAATAAGGTTTTCCTAATTCTTCGATCAAGACTTGCAGATTCGACATCTTGCTCATGTTTTTTGTTTATAAACCATAACAATTCAAACGAAAAAAGTTTTCCATTGTAACTGTTTTTGCCCTGAAATTACCTAACGAAAGGTATTTGTTCGAACGAGCAGTTGTTTGAAAATAAGTGTTTTGTTTTTGTTGAAGGGCGGGGGAGGAATGTCATGTGCTGGCTGGAGTATGTTCAGCCCGGCAATTTTATGCAATTGTACATGGTGCCATTAGCGCATGGCAAAAGAGTAATGCTTAACGCAATAGACGAAAATACAGGCAGGGTTTCGGGAAAACGAATCGAAAATATATTTTCTACCAAAAAATTCTTAAGCTGAAACAGCCGTCATACGCATTGCTTCATCGTTTAAATAGGCCTGTGCCTGTCCGTATGATTGCAGATTGCGTTTTGTTGTGAAAATATTGATCCTCAGGTTTGGATGATCAACTTCCTCTGAGAACACTTGTAGTTTTCTTTCTACGCTTGGCAACGGTATAATCTCTCCGGTTTCGTAATTGTAGGAGTAGTCGCCGTGTTCGGCAAAAACAAATTCAATACCCGTTTGACCGATTGCTAACTCGTAAAAACGTGAAAAAACCAGGTAGATCTTTCCGTTGGGCATACCGTAATAATGTGCCGGAAATGCAGTTGGTAAGTATGAGGCAGGGGTTTGGTGAATAATTTTTGCCAGTGCTTCCATATTCTTTAAATTAAAATGTTAAAAATAAATGCTTCAATCCAATTGATCGAGATATCGACTTGATTCACTTATTACATTAAATAATTTATCAAAAGTCCACTTTAGGGTGGTATCTGATAATTTTCCAATAAAAGATTAAATATTGCGTCCTACAAGAATATACGAAAAAACGCTAAAAGGTGACCCTGCAATAGTTTGTTATTTAGTGATTTAAGGATTTTTGCAAGACGATTGGGCAATTAACGGATAAGGTCTCCGAAAAATACTGAGTTGGAAAACAGTTTATTGGTACCCAACCATGTACCTCTAAATGTCATGTTATCGTGATAACTGATGAGTTTTCCTCTTCCAATATTATGTACTGTAACTACCGGAGCATTTTTTAGCCGGTTTATATTCTCTTTTGAAACCCATCCACTCAGATAGGGCGACTCGCTGAACTTAACCGGCTCGGTATATTTCTTTTCCAGCGAGTTGGCAACTGTTGTATTGGACTTGAAGATCGCAAGTTTTTTGTCGGAATAACCATAGCATAATGGGTGGGTGATGTCGATATTGGTTTCGAAAATAGCACCGCTAATATTATTCAGGCTTTGTTCTTTTCTACGTTCGGCATAAGTTAAATAACGTGTAGAATCGGATGAAACCGTCTTTTTAAATGTACTGTTCCCGATATTATTTTTAGCAGCCCAGGTTGTTGCATTTTTATAGGCAATTAAAGTTCCACCTTCACTAACCCATGTTTTTAATTTGTTGATTTCGCCCGTTCCCCATTCCGAAAAGTTGCCACTCAGAACAATGGTAGTATAGTTACTTAGTTTAATTCTCTTTAGTGAGCTGCTTTCTGCCAATGTTACAGGTATGTGATAATGTTGATCGAAAAGATGCCATATTTCGCCAACATCGCGGCTACTGGCATTTCCGCCGGCAAAAGTTAAAATCTTTGGTTTTGTAAGCCGAGCAAAGCTGTTACTGCCCAAATCAATGCCTGTGGGTGTTAAGCCGCTCGAAACGGCGTAAATGTCAACTCCGGTTGTTTGTGCAATTTTTTCCAGAAATAATTTTAACTGTGTGCCCGACATATTTTGGTCTTGCAGAGGGATAAATATACTCCCGTACGAAAATTTTTCATCGGCGCCATTTCCCGGAGTAGTGAATTCTTTTGTGGCTACATAGGTGCGTAAATCTGCATTTTGAATTTTGTAGAGAGCTTCGGCTGTTGAATACTCGTTCCATCTGAACAGGTAACCTACCGGATTATTAATTTCAATTAATTTACCCGAAACCTTTTGGGCAGCAACCGGCTCGTCTGATAACTTTACATTTTTGAGGTTGGTAAGTTGCGCATAGTTAAGATTGTAAGCATGAGGAAATGTCCAGGTAGAAACATCATAAAAAGTAGTGTCAGTAAATTCGTGAACTTCTTCGAACATCGATTTAATCAACCGGTATTGCTTTTGATTGACAGGAACAATAAAACTACTTTCGCTATCAAAATTTTGTCCATCCGCTTCAAAATCGCTTTGGTTTTGGTAAACATCAATTTGGTGGCGGTTTAGCAGGTCTACAAACATTTGCGTTTTAACACGGTCGGTACTGCTGCCAAATACATATGCTTTCGTATTGCTTTTTGACGCCAAGTCGAGTGCCGAGTTGTAGAACTCTTTTTGCATGCCGAGCAATTCGTCGTGTAAATTTAATGCAGCCTCCAGTGTCGACAGGCTTGTTGTAACCTGGTTGCGAATACCATATGCTAAAGTTTTGGTCCCATTTTGTGTATTTCTGTATCGCCCCCTGAAACCGCCCTGCTCGAAAAGAATACCAATGCTTCCATTTGCATCGGGGTACGATGAGCCTTTTCCGTAATAATAGTCGTCAAATTGTTCTTCGGTAAAATAGGTCGATCCTATTTTGTCAAGAAATTGTGCATGGTATTCCCCAATTTTGTGGGTGAGCTCGTAATTCTTTTCAGGAGTAAGCGGATTGTTTCGACTTGGCACACCCGGCTGAAAAAAGAAAGTTGAGTTAGCCCCCATTTCATGATGATCGGTTACAATATTCGGTTTCCATTCGTGAAATTTTTCAACTCTGCCTTTACTCTCAGGATGTACCAGCAACAAATAATCGCGGTTCAGGTCGAACCAATAATGATTTGTTCGGCCACCGGGCCACACTTCCTGAAACTGGCGTGAATTGCTGTCACCATTGGGCGTTGCACTTTGGTGCATGTTGGCCCACATACTATGTCGGGTAAACCCATCGGGATTCAAACACGGATCAATAATGACTATATTTTTTTGAAGCAGCTCATCAATTTTCTCGCCTTCGGCAGCAGCCAGGTAGTAGGCTGTTAGAACCGATGCATTTGTTGCACTCGATTCATTGCCATGTACGCCATAAGTTAAGCTAACAACAAGTGGCACACCGTCTTTGGGAATATTTTCACCGGGTTCAGAGAAATTGTAATGGATTTGTTTTAACTCATCGAGTTTTTCCTGGTTTTCGGGCGATGAAAAAACCAGATGAACAAGCGGTCTGTTTTCATACGATCGGGCATATTCATAAAAAATAGCCCGGTTGGTACTTTTTGCAATTGTTTTTATATAAAACAAAACCTGATCGTGTGTCAGGTGCCATTCGCCCATTTTTTGTCCGAAAAACTCCTCAGGAGTGGGGATTGCGCTATTGTAAGAAACATCGTCAGGTAAAAAGTAAGACAGGTTTTCCTGCGCTTGTGAAAAAATCACACATAATAAAATTAAAAAAGTTGTAACAGATCGCTTCATTGTAGTACTATTGTTAAATATAAAGAAGGATAATCAGGTTTATCTGTACCGAAAGATTGAAAAAAAAACGGACAAAACAAATAGATTGCTATCCAAAGTCATGCTTGAATGAGATATTGTTATTGTTAGCATTGTTTGCTTACCAAATTGTTGTTATTTTGCGGTTCACTTAAACCTAATTTCAGAAATAAAGTCGAACAAGATCTAAACCAAGGTTCAAAAAATTGAAAACATATTATATAACTTATATACTCCTTTTTTTATCTCTTTTGTTGGGAAGCAATACTGCTTTATATGCCCAGCAGATTGAAGAGCTAAAAATCACAGGTTCATACCAGAATAAGCCGCTTGAGAAATTTTTAAATGATCTGGAGACAAAATACAATCTCAGGGTTTATTACAAAGATTCCTGGGTAGAGAATTATACCATCTCAAATCAATTTGAAGACACTCCTTTATTGCAGGCGCTAAATAATGTATTTTATGATTTGGAACTGACTTACGATTTCTTTCAGAATGATGGAATCGTTGTTTTCAGAAGGTCGGCAGATACAAGATCGAAGTTTGACGACTATACGCAAACACTGGTTGTTGGTGACCCCATGAATCTTGGACGTTATAAAACGGCAGAATTAAAAGGAAGAGTGCTCGATGGAAAAGACGGAACTCCTTTGGTTGGCGCCGTTGTTTATTGCAACAAGCTGCAAAAAGGAACCACATCTGATGCAAAAGGAAATTTTGAATTGGATTTACCAACGGGAGATTTGAAATTGACGATTACTTACATTGGTTTCGAAGGCTCGACCATTGACATTAGATTGATTGAAGATGGTGCAGCCGATTTTCGATTGTTTGAAGAATCGCATAATATTGATGAGGTAACTGTGCTGGGGTCGGATGCGGATGTGCCTCGTGCACAGATGAGTATGGTGCAAATGACCGGAAAAGAAATACAGCAGTTGCCGGCACTAATGGGGGAGGTTGATGTACTAAAAGGACTCACAATTCTTGCCGGGGTACAAACAGTAAGTGAATTGTCCTCAGGCTTTAATGTGCGAGGTGGAAATACCGACCAAAACCTTATTCTTGTAAATGGCAGTCCGGTATTTAATTCGTCGCACCTTTTTGGTTTTATGTCGCTTATAAATCCCGATGTTGTTGAAAATGTACGGTTGTTTAAAGGTGGCATGCCGGCACGTTACGGCGAACGGGTTGCTTCGGTAATGGAGGTGGATTTTAAGGAAGGAAATGATGAAACAATAAGTGTTTATGGCGGAATTGGAATTATAAATTCGCGCCTGGCAATTGACGGACCATTAACAAAAAATAAAAAGCTGACTACAGCAATTGGAGGACGTAGTTCGTACACCGATTGGATATTGAAAAAAATTCCCAACCTCGATTTGAATGAAGGAGTTACTCATTTTTACGATGTGACTGGAAAGCTGACTTATAAGATCAATCAGCACAACAAAATAAGTGCAATGGCTTATACCAGTTTCGATGAGTTTAGCACAAGTTCGCAATCCATAACCGAATACGGTAATCTGCTGGGCAATCTAAAACTCAACAACCGGTTTGGTGAAAAATTTTATGGCGAACTGGATGCTGCTTACAGTCGTTATGATTTCCGATTAACCGACCTCGCCAACGACAAACCTTTTGAAGCTTATTATCTCGACAATCAGTTGGTGTACAGTTCAGTGGCATACAACTTTAAATGGCACCCCAACGAGCGGCATAACTCTGAGGCTGGTTTTAAAGCGGTATACAACGAAATTAGCCCCGGAGAAATTATACCACGACAGGATACTTCGGTAATTGTAGCACGTAAATTAGATATTGAGAAAACACTTGACTGGTCGGTTTATGTGAGTGATGAGTTCCAAATTTTACCAAACTTTTCAATTGTAGCCGGTTTGCGTTACAATCATTTCAAAAATATCGGTACTCCGGTTGTTTATCTGTATGATGAGAACCAACCAAAATCTCCGGGAACAGTTGTCGACTCGCTGCAATTTGGCAATAACGAGGCTTCTGCAACTTATGGAGGAATTGAGCCGCGCCTGGCCCTTAACTACGATTTTGATATGAACACCTCGCTGAAATTTAGTTATCAGCGAACAAGGCAAAATATTTTTCAGCTAAGTAATAATGCTGTTATTTCGCCTGCCGAGACCTGGAAGGCTGCCGATTATCATTTGAAACCGCTAATTTCTGATCAGGTGGCAGTTGGCCTTGAAAACAACTCCTTGTTATCCAATGTCGATCTTTCGGTAGAGGTGTATTACAAAAATCTGCAGAATTTAATTGAGTATAAAAATGGCGCTCAGCTAATTATGAACGATCATGTGGAAACGGCACTTGTTCCAACAAAAGGTTATTCATATGGAATTGAATTGAGCGCACGAAAAAATATTGGACGATTGACGGGTTATGCCAGCTATGTGTATTCACGTACAATGCGAAAAAACACCAGCGAGTTCAACGAAGAAAATCTGTGGACAGGCGATTATTACCCGTCGATTTACGATAAGCCACACGATTTTTCGCTAACAGCAACGTATAATATAAGTCGCAGATGGCGTTTCTCGGGAAACTTTGTTATGGTTTCGGGTAGGCCAACAACTCTGCCGGAAATTAAGTACGAATTTGCAGGCGAAGATCTTGTTTATTATTCTGATCGAAACAAATACCGGATGCCACCATATCATCGTTTAGATTTGTCGATAACATTTGATGAAAATCTGCGAAAAAAACGCATGTGGAAAGGAAGCTGGACGCTGTCGATCTATAATGTTTACGGACGCAATAATCCGTATTCAGTGTATTACAAAAAATCAGTACCGGGCGAAAGCAACAATTACACCCGTTATTCTTTGTTCAAACTTTCAGTAATAGGAATCCCGGTTCCTTCGCTAACGTATAATTTTAGGTTTTAATGAAACGTATTATAACATATAGTTTTCTGCTGTTCGTTCTGCTGTCGGGATGCGAAGATGTATACAGACCTGATATTGATGTGGTAGACAATGTTTTGGTGGCCGATGCACGTATTTCGGCCGACGAGGAATTCAATTCCATTCATTTATACGAATCGGTAGCGTATTACGATAATTCGAGATCCGGTCCGGGAATTACCACTGCTGATGTTAAACTTATTGATAGCAATGGTAACGAACAAGAAATTCCTCATTATTCTGATGGTCAGTATGTGTTGAGCCAATCACTTAATCCGCAGTTACAGTATAAACTAAAGATTGAATACCAGGGAGAAGTTTATGAATCGACGTTTGAAGAAGTTCCGCAGAAACCATCGCTGGATAGTGTTTATGGGATTGAGGAAGTACAAATTAGACAGGAGAGCGGCGATAATGATGTAGATAATGTTGACAAAATTGAAGGCGTTCGTTTGTATACTGATATTACACCCAATAACCAAATGCCTTATTCCCGCTTTACGGCCCGCTTTGTTGTGCAATACAATTATTCGGTAGAAGTGCCCGGACCCTTCGGAAGCACAATGATTGAAACGGTGTATGGATGGAAAACCACGTATCCGCAGGGGGCATTTAATATTGCTTCGCCACCGGAGTATTCCAGCTCAAAAGAAATTAAAAAGCATCCCTTATACTTTTATAAAAATAGCGTGAAATACGATTTTGATCAGTTTTTTTCAGGCTGGATAGTTATCCTGCATCATCATGCATTATCAGAAAATGCTTACAATTATTACGATGATTTAAATAAGCAGCTGGAATCTGAAGGAAAAATATTTGACCCCTTGTATGTTCAGGCGCGCAGTAATATTAAATGTATAAGTGATTCCGATCAGAAGATTTTGGGAAATTTTGAAATTTCGATGAGTAACGAAACGCGGTATTTTTTGCGATATATGTCTAAAACCAACGGATTTGTTTTGCGGGAGATTGAAGAACGTTATGATATCCCTTTTTCGGGAGAACAAGTTGGTGTTATTCCTGTTTTCTGGCAGTATCCATAATTAAAGAACGAATGAGCAGAGCATTAAAAATATTACTTCTTGTTATATATTTGTTAGCCGGTGTAAAAGCCATGGCACAGAACACGGTAAGCAACGAACTTGTATTATTTACCGATCGCGACTTTTGCATTTCCGGCGATACTTTGTGGATAAAAATCTATGTGCCAAAAGAGGTGCATAATTTGGGGAATATTGTTCGTATGCAGTTGGAGTCGCAATCCGGTAATTTAATAGCATCGCGTGCGCTAAAATGCAACGATACCCATGCCGAAGGTTTTATTGCGGTGCCCGATTCATTGCAAACGGGTTTGTACTTTGTTCATGCCTTTTTTAATGCACAACGAAACAGCACTAATTTGAAATGTATTGGCAGGTCGGTATATGTTTACAATCGTTTTGAGGAAGAAATTGATCGGCTTCCGGTACTGGAAACCAGAGGAGCCGCTTTTGAAACGGAAAATGCCGCGAACAAAATTGACATAAGCGTTGAAGACAAAAAATATAGCCGACGCGATAACGTAAAAGGAGTTATCAATGCACAGGTAAACGAGTTTGTATACTTGGTAGCAAGTGCGCGGATGATTGAACCCTTTTCGCATGCCAATACGGGTTTTCTGAATTTCGGGATGAAAAACCTAAATTCCACTATCCCTGCATTCTCCGAAAAAGAAGGGATATTACTTAGTGGAAAGATTAGTAACAAAAAAACGGGGGAAGCAGCCAATGAATTGGTGTTGTTATCTGTTACCGGAAACGAAACGTATTTTGATTATTATTATCCCGATTCAACAGGTGTGTTTCATTTCTTGCTTGGTAATGCAATGGGGACTGCCAACGTAATTTTGCAACCACTTACTATTGGTGAAAAATTATTCGATGTGGACGTGATTCCAAATTTTATGTCGGGAGTACAACAATTAAAATTTGACACAACCTTTGTAAATCCGAAGCAAGCAGAAAACATTGAAAACAGCATAAAAGGCACATTTTTCAACAAGCTATTCAGAGGGGTTTCCATCAGTAGTAACGATGCTTTTAAAATGTCCAATCCCTATGGTATGCCTTTTTATGGTTGGCCCGATAATCATATCGTACTCGATGAGTTTATCGATCTGCCTAACTTTAAAGAAATATCGCGCGAATTACTTATTGGGTTACAATACCGCGACAGAAATGCTGAGCTTACTTTTAGAATGTTAAACTATGGGCAAGACAAGTTTTTCGATGCAGAACCATTGCGCCTGATTAATGGAATTCCGGTTTTTAAAAATTCATTTTTTCAGGATTTAAGATCTACCGAAATTGCCTCTATCGATTTGGTGAAAAGCGAGCGTGTTTTTGGCGATGTGCGTTTTAAAGGTGTTCTGGCCGTGTCTTTAAATGATAAATCGAATAGCTGGCTGGCGCAACAACCAAATATTTTTCAGTTGAAAGTGCCATGCATTGAATATCCAAAGCATGCAAATTATAGCTCGAAAAGTGAAAGCAGGGTACAAATCGATACCCGTCATCAGTTTTTAAACGAGCTGGTTGAAACCGATGGAAGCTGGCCTTTTCATTTTCAGCTTTCAGATGTAAAAGGAGACTTGGAAATAAAAGTTGAGGCGATAACAAAATCGGGAGAACTGTATAGAACGTCAAAAATAATATCGGTACAATGAGCAGCTTATTAAAATATACAGGTGTGGTTTTGGGAACGCTATTTTCTTTTGTTGTGCACGCTCAGGACCTCGGGATTGACATATATAATCTGAATAGCGAATCCAATAACCTTCAGGGCAAATTACTTGGCGAAGTTCATGTGCTAAGTTCCGAAGATAATTCCTATTTTTTGTACCCCGATGACTGGATGCCGGGCTCGGTGAGTTTTGTGAATGGCAATGTGTTTGAAAATATGCAATTACGTTACCAGGCATTTGAAGACGAACTGATTTCGTATAACGAAAACGGTCGGTTTTTATACCTTGTGGAGAAAGAGCTGGTAGAGAGTTTTACGTTTGAAGACGGGAACAGAACACGA
Organism: Draconibacterium halophilum; assembly: GCF_010448835.1. Classification (NCBI taxonomy): domain Bacteria; kingdom Pseudomonadati; phylum Bacteroidota; class Bacteroidia; order Marinilabiliales; family Prolixibacteraceae; genus Draconibacterium; species Draconibacterium halophilum. Next base: position 4,168,506 of record NZ_CP048409.1, on the reverse strand, counting down.
AAATTCATTCGCCTGACAAAAAACAATAATCAGCAAACCAATATGTATTTGGAAGAGCTGTATAAAGGAGATATTAGCTTGTTGGTTAACTGGTATATTTACGAACAATCAGTAAGTCCGTTCGCCGATAGAAATGGGATAACACGCGCTGTGGATTACCAGTTGCATAAAGACTATTATTTGTATACTGAGCAAGATGGTTTAAACAAAATTAGACTGAATAAACGCGCACTCTTCTCTCAATTTCCGGAGCATAAAAAAGAAATTCGAAAACTTCTTCGCCAAAATAAATTGTTTGTAAATAGCGAAGCATCAATGGCTAAAGCGCTCTTTTTGTTAACAGAAAACAACCTTGCGGAATAAAAACTTTTGTTTAACGCAACCTCAGCGCAGCACTTTGCATCTTCATAAAAACAAAAAACATTATGAAGAAAATTATTCTGCTGCTATGTATATCGGTATTGTCGCTTTCCGTTTTTGCACAATCCGAAAAAGGTCATGTCTACCTGAAAAACGGTTCCATAATTAAAGGAAAATATTCCTATTTCAACGACAGAAAACAATTGAAAATAGAATCAGCCGGGAATGTATGGATTTTCGATGCTGATGAAGTGGATCATATTGCCTCAAAGCGCGAAGGAAAAACGATGTTCGACGAAGAAGCGGTTTCGGATATCAAATGGTTTTTCAGAACCGAACTGGGAGTTCTGGCCGGAAATTCCGATAACAGCCAAACCGCACCATTCTCCATTACCGGGTCGGCCAACTATGTTATAAATCCAAACTTTTCGGCCGGACTTGGTTTTGGTGTTGAATTTCTGAAAGAAACGTACATGCCGGTGTTCGCCAATTTAGAATACCGTTTCAGAAAACAGCAAACCTCACCCTATGTTTTTCTGAAAGCAGGTTACCAGGTTCCCATCGAAGACTCCAACGAAATTTATTACGATGTGTACCCCATGTGGAGCAGTTTTGCGCCATGGCCAAACGAAATCGGAGAAAATGGTTTCGATTGCAAAGGCGGTGTGCTGATTAATCCCGGTGTCGGATTTCAGCAAATGTTTTCACAAACATTTGGGATGAACTTTGCTGTTGGCTACCAGTTTCATCGCCTGAATTACGATGGCGAAAATGACTATTCGCTCGATATTGACTACAACCGTGTTACCGTTAAAGTCGGTATTATTTTCAACTAAAAAACTTAGGAAATGAAGACAATCAAAAATATATTTCTACTACTGTTTCTTGCACTTGCCTTTACGGCGTGTATGGATGAATACACCGAAGAGTTTACAGCCAATTCTCCTGTTTACCTGTCGTATGAAGATCTGCGTGAAGGTGTTAAATCTGCAGGATCGCGCGACTTGGTAAATCCGGGTAAAATCTATTTTAAAGACGGCTATCTTTTTATTGTTGAGGAGTTTGAAGGAGTGCACATTATCGACAATCAAAATCCGGCCGATCCGCAAAATATGGGGTTTATCGAAATACCCGGAAATGTTGACATTGCTATAAAAGAGAATATTCTTTATGCCGATAGTTATATCGACCTGGTTGCCATCGATATTAGCGATATAAATAACCCGATAGAAGTTGAACGTGTTGAGGACGTTTTGCCTTACACTTTGCCCCCTGCCGATGAAGATTATCGTTTTGGCGAAGTGGATGAAGAAAAAGGAGTGGTTACCGGATGGGAAATTAAAAAGGTGCGCCAAGAAATGGAATACCATTATTATCCGATTTACAGATGGGGTTTTACAGAGAATGCCATGATGGATGGTTCTTTCGGTTTGAGTAACGGGGGAGGACAAACCAGTACATTTGGCGTTGGAGGTTCAATGGCACGTTTTGGTTTATACGACGATTATTTATACGCTGTTGATGAGGCCAACCTTCATGTTTTTGATGTAAAAGCACCGGAAAGCCCGTCTGAGATTGGTCAGCAAAATGTGGGCTGGAATGTTGAAACGATGTTTATTTACGACAATCATATGTTTCTGGGAACACAATCGGGCATGCGCATCTTCAACATAGAAGTGCCGACTTACCCGGTTTATGTCAGCGATTTCTGGCACGTTACAAGTTGCGATCCCGTGGTTATTGCCGATGGTTATGCCTATGTAACATTGCGGGGCGGAAACACCTGTGGTAGTGATGTAAACCGTCTTGATGTGATTGAGCTGGCCGGCGATTATGTCGACAATGACCTGATAGCATCGTACCCAATGCAGGAGCCGTATGGGCTGGGAATAGATGGCGATGTACTTTTTGTATGCGATGGAGATGCGGGGCTTAAAGTTTACGATGCCGAAGATAAAACAGCTATTGACGACCATATGATTTCACACTTTGCCAGCATCAACACTTACGATGTAATTCCGCTTGGTGGCTACCTGTTTATGATTGGCGATGATGGTTTTTATCAGTACGATTATTCTGATTTGCAAAATATCACCCAGGTAAGTCACATTCCTGTTTATCGTGAAGATTAAAAATTAATAGAGGAAAGTGATGCCCTCACTCGGAGTGAGGGTATCACTATTAGAAACATGCAAGCTCGGCAAACTGTCGGGCTTTTTTGTTGTTATACCTTTTTAAACAAAAATTCAAACCGCGGATATTGTTGTTAAATTGCCAATAGTTATTTGAAATACGATAAGGAACAAAGTAAATTTAATGAGTAATTTTAAATACTAATCGGTATTATTCAATTGGGAATCAAGGCAAAATTGTATTTTTGCTGTTTGAAAAATTAAAGGAAGAGTAGACGAATGAAGAAGAAAATTTGGAGGAAATATTTAGCACCTTTTTTGGTGGCGATGAACATTGCAGTGGTAGTGGTTATTCTGGTATCGGCGCAATCGGGGAATACAGAAGTAGTAGTGCAAAAGGACGTGAAGTTCGAACCTGTTGAGCTGCCGTCCCAAGTTAGTTTTGCCGGAGAAAGAATGCCGCTCGACCGGTTTTATGTGAAAGAAGCACTCGATCGCGAACTGCTTTCCAATGCCTATTTTCACTCGCAAACCATTCGTTATATAAAATTGGTGCCGCGTTATTTTCCAATCATTGAGCCTATTCTGAAAGCACACGGTATCCCCGACGATTTTAAATACCTCGCCGTAGCCGAAAGCGGATTAAATCCGCGAGCTATTTCGCCGGCGCGCGCTGCTGGTTTTTGGCAACTGATGGAAGGAACAGCAACCGATTACGGACTGGAAATAAACAGTGAGGTTGACGAGCGTTACCACATTGAAAAAGCAACGCATGTGGCTTGCGAGTATATAAAAAGAGCTTACAAAAAATTTGGTAACTGGACAATGGTTGCTGCTGCATACAATCGCGGAATGACAGGTGTTAATCGTCAGGTTGTGCGACAAAAAGAAGATGATTATTACGATTTGCTCATTACAACAGAAACAGCCCGTTACGTTTACCGTATTGTGGCGTTGAAATTAATTCTAGAAAATCCGGAGAAATATAATTTTTACATTCCGGAAGAGGAGAAATACCCGATCATTCCAACAAAAAAGGTTGAAATTAAAGGTTCGGTAGGCAACTTTGCCGATTATGCAAAAAAGCAAGGACTGAGTTATAAAGTGTTTAAAGATTTTAACCCCTGGCTGAGAGAGAATGAACTCACGTATTCCGGAAGAAAAAGATATTGGGTAGAAATTCCGGAGTTGTAAACAAAGATCAAGGAAGTTACATCACCCCAAACTTGTATTGATTGTGATGCTGGAACGGTTAGCGTCGCGAAATTGCTAAAAATGACAAAAAAGAAAGTAGAAACAAATACCGAAGTGCAACTTGCTGAGCTTGAATCTGAGGAGAAGATCAGCGTTCAGGGAGCCCGCGTGCACAATCTCCGAAATATTGATGTTGATATTCCGCGCAACAAGTTAACGGTAATAACCGGCTTGAGTGGAAGTGGAAAATCATCCCTGGCATTCGATACCATTTATGCCGAAGGACAGCGGCGTTACATTGAAACGTTTTCGGCCTATGCTCGTTCGTTTTTGGGTAATATGGAACGCCCTGATGTAGATAAAATAACGGGTCTGAGCCCGGTAATTTCCATCGAACAAAAAGTTACCACCCGAAATCCGCGCTCAACAGTTGGTACGGTAACTGAGATTTACGACTTTTTGCGTTTGTTGTATGCCCGCGCCGGCGAGGCGTTTTCATACAACACCGGCGAAAAAATGGTGAAATACACCGAAGAAAAAATCATCAACCTGATTAAGAATGATTTTGCGGGGAAACGAATAAATATTCTTGCGCCTGTAGTAAAAGGCCGTAAAGGACATTACCGCGAGCTATTCGAGCAGATTCGCCGAAAAGGATTTCTCACGGCACGAATCGACGGTGAGCTGACCGAACTGATGCACAACCACAAGGTCGATCGGTATAAAAATCACTTTATTGAAATTCTTGTCGATAAACTGGTGGTTGATGAAGCCAGCACAAAACGATTGAAAGACAGTGTACAAACGGCCATGAAACACGGGCACGGAATTCTGATGATTCTCGATCACGATACTAACGATGCCAAGTACTACAGTCGTTTATTGATGTGCCCTACTACCGGAATTTCCTACAACGAACCGGCACCGCATAACTTTTCTTTTAACTCGCCACAGGGTGCCTGTCCAAAATGTAACGGGTTGGGGCGCGTTACCGAGATTGATATGGATAAGATTATGCCCGAGAAGAATAAAAGTATTCATAAAGGCGGAATTGCTCCACTTGGGCCTTACAAAAACACGCTAATTTTCTGGCAGATTGAGGCATTGGGCGAAAAACACGGTTTCACTCTAAAAACGCCGGTAAAAGATATTCCTGAAGATGGATTAAACGAGGTGCTGTTTGGCACAAACGACCGTATTCAGTTAAAAAATACTCCACTGGGTAACAGCATGAATTACATGATGAGTTACGATGGGGTAATCAAATACATCGATAACCAGCGCGAAGAAAGTACTTCGAAAACAGCACAGAAGTGGGCTAACCAGTTTGTTAAAACCATTGAGTGCCCGGATTGTAAAGGAATGCGCTTGAAAAAGGAATCGCTGCATTTTAAAATCGATGGAAAAAATATTTCAGAGCTGGCAAAACTGGATCTCGATGAATTAGGCGAATGGCTGAATGGCTTGGAAAGTCGTATTACGGAACGTCAGCTGAAAATTGGTGCCGAAGTGATCAAAGAAATCCGCGACCGCCTTGGTTTTATGCTGGGCGTGGGATTAAATTACCTGGCACTCGACCGCACGGCGCAAAGCCTTTCGGGTGGCGAATCTCAGCGTATTCGTTTAGCTACGCAAATTGGATCGCAGCTGGTAAATGTGCTCTACATTTTGGATGAGCCAAGTATTGGATTGCACCATCGCGATAATCTAAAATTGATTCAGTCTCTGGAACAATTGCGCGATTCGGGTAACTCGGTAATTGTAGTGGAACACGACCGCGATACGATGTTGCACGCCGATCACTTGATTGATATGGGGCCACACGCCGGTCGTCATGGTGGCGAGGTAGTAGCTGCCGGAACACCAAAAGAGGTGCTAAAGTCCAGATCGTTAACTGCCGATTACCTTAACGACAGAAAACAAATTGAAGTGCCGGCTGTGCGCAGAAACGGGAATTCTGATATTTTTAAAATTACAGGGTGTTCGGGAAATAACCTGAATAATGTAACGCTTGAAATTCCGTTGGGTAAATTTATTTGCGTAACGGGTGTTTCCGGTTCCGGAAAATCCACATTGATAAACGATACAATGCAGCCTATTTTGAGTCAGCATTTTTATAAATCGTTAAAAGACCCACTGCCATATAAAAAAGTTGAAGGCCTGGACTTGATTGATAAAGTTATTCGTGTAGACCAGTCGCCGATTGGCCGCACACCGCGCTCAAACCCTGTTACTTACACCAATGTTTTTGGCGATATCAGAAGTTTGTTTGCCCAGTTGCCTGAGGCAAAAATCCGTGGTTATAAACCAGGACGTTTTTCGTTTAACGTAAAAGGCGGTCGATGTGAAGATTGTCAGGGCGGAGGCCTGAAGCTCATAGAAATGAACTTTTTACCCGATGTGTATGTGCATTGCGATAAATGTAATGGCAAACGCTACAACCGCGAAACATTAGAAGTGCGCTACAAAGGGAAATCCATCAGCGATGTGCTGAACATGACGATCAACCAGGGCGTGGAGTTTTTCGAGCATATTCCGTCGATTATCAATAAACTGAAGACTTTGCAGGATGTTGGTTTAGGCTACATTACTTTGGGGCAGTCGTCAACCACACTTTCGGGAGGCGAATCGCAACGGGTAAAACTGGCTGCAGAGCTGGCCAAACGCGACACCGGCAAAACCATTTATATTTTGGACGAACCAACAACGGGTTTGCATTTCGAGGATGTACGAGTATTGCTTGAAGTGCTGAATAAACTGGTGGAGAAAGGAAATACCGTAATCGTTATCGAGCATAACATGGATGTTATAAAAGTTGCCGATCATATTATCGATATTGGTCCGGAAGGTGGGAAACACGGAGGGAAAATCTTGTGTGCCGGAACGCCGGAAGAAATCTGCAAAAACAAAAAATCGTACACAGCCACATATTTGAAGCGGGAGCTGGGGTTGTAGAATATGTTCTTCGCTGAAATTGATGAGTGATTGGTGCGCCCAAAAAACTTTGTTATCAACTGTAATTGCTCAAGGCATTTGTATACATTTACCAATAGAAACAGACAAAAAAAGCTATGCGAGACGTTGAAATTTATTGCCAAAATACACTTACTTCACATACATACCCAATGGGCACTTCGTTGCTCGAAATCAGTAAAGATTTAACCATTAAACTTCAGAATACCGTTTGTGGTGCTATTGTCAATCACCAGGTTAAAGAGCTTTCGTTTTGTGTGGTAAAACCCAAGCACATCGAGTTTATTGATTTTTCGCACCCCGATGGTGTGAGGATGTACATCAGAAGTTTAATATTTGTGCTATATGCCGCCGTTAAAGAGATTTTTCCACATGTGGCATTCAAAGTGCAAAATGGTATTAGCAATGGCTACTATTGCGAATTGCAGGGACTGGAACACGAAGTGTCAGAGTCGGATATTTTTGCCATAAAACAGGAAATGAAGGCCATTATTGAGGCTGATGTTCCGTTTGTAAAAAAGGGTTTGATCACCTCGCATGCTGTTGATTTACTTGCAAAACAAGGGCTGGAAGACAAAGCAGAGTTGTTTGAGCAGCAGGGACATTTGTATTCTTTCCTTTATTTTTTAAATGATTTGGGAGATTATTTTTATGGTAACCTTTTGCCTTCAACCGGTTACATTTCGAATTTTGGTGTGATACCGTATTTTGACGGGATATTATTGCAGATACCGCGACGCAAGCATTTTGATAAATTGCGAAAAGTTGAATACCACGACAAACTATATGAGATCTTTCAGGAACAGAAAGACTGGGCCGGAATTTTGAATGTCTCAACTATTTCAAGCCTTAATAACTTTGCACTTCAGAACAGAAGCGGCGATATCATAAAAATATCGGAGGCTTTGCACGAGAAAAAAATTGCAGAAATTGCCAACCAGATATCGGCACGCGGAAACGGCACCAAAGTAGTATTGGTTGCCGGACCTTCGGCATCGGGAAAAACAACTTTTAGTAAACGACTTAGTATTCAGCTCGCTGTAAACGGACTGCATCCTTACCAGGTGTCGCTCGACGATTACTTTGTGGATCGCGAACATACACCAACAGATGAACTTGGCGAATATGATTTTGAAGCGCTGGAAGCCATCGATATTGAATTTTTTAACCACCAGCTGCTCGAGCTTTTTCAAGGCAAAGAAGTTCGTTTGCCTAAGTTTAATTTTCATAGCGGCAAACGCATGCAAAATGGAAAAACGCTTAAGCTTGAAAAGGATGATATTCTGATCGTTGAAGGAATCCATGGAATGAACCCCGGTTTGTTGACAGATGTGCATGAGGAAAATACTTTTAAGATTTTTATCTCGGCGCTTACTCAGATTTCGGTGGATGAGCACACGCATATTTCTACTGCTGATAACCGATTGCTGCGCCGTATGATTCGCGACAGCAGATACCGTGGCTACCGTGCGTCAGAAACAATTAAGCGATGGCCGTCAGTGCGAAAAGGCGAAGAGAAAAATATCTTCCCGTATCAGGAAAATGCCGATGTGATGTTTAATTCGGCAACTATTTATGAGCTGGCAGTGCTGAAAAAATATGCCGATCCGATACTTAAATCTGTTCTTGAAAACCAGCCGGAATATATTGAATCCACACGTTTACTGGAATTCCTGTCGTACTTTAAACCCATTAATGATTTGGAGATCCCTCCAACATCTTTACTGCGCGAGTTTTTAGGTGGAAGTAGTTTTGTGTATTAATAGTTGGAATTATTAGTGGCTGGTAAAAATAAAAGATTAATTCGCTACGCTAATGACTGATTTTTATTTTCTATTTACCCCTCACCCTGTCGGGAGCTCCCCTCAAAAGGGAAGCGCGCATTAAATAATCTTTCAACTTTACATCAAGGTCTCTTGCTTAGTTACATAAATGTTTCCCCTCACGAGGGGAAATGGCTACAGCCAAAGGGGTAAAGATTACCATGTCAGCTTATTCAGCACCAAATACAGTAAGTACCGGCAGGGCTTTGTTGTTAAAATCAAAAACGGCCTGGTTTTCCCATGGCGATGCATCAGTGGCTTCCGGCCCTTTCCAGGCGATCAGTTCGGCACCCCAGTAACAAAAACCACGGCCTTTGTCCACTTCATCAAACGTAATTTGTTTAATACGTTCCATAAATTGTTGCTGACCTGTTTTTGTTGCAGGATAATCAGGAAGAATAAGTTGATCTTCCTGTCCCACAATATTATTGGTCCAGTCGTTCCACTCGAGTGTGAAAGGATAGGCGGTTTCTGCCAGAACGATTTCTTTGTTAAACGTTTCGCTCAGGTTGGTCATGGTCGTTTTCAGGCTTGTTAAATTTTTGCCATGCCAAATGGGGTAATACGATAATCCAATCATGTCGTAATCGAGGTTACGAACCACATTAAAAAACCAGTCGGCGTTGTCTATTCCGGCAAAATGAATCATAATTTTAGTGGTAGATGAGATATCGCGAACGGCTTGAATTCCCTGTTCCATCAGCTCCAGAAACTGGAAAGTCTGATCCGAAATGTTTCCGTCGGGGTGCAAGAATCCGCTGTTAATTTCATTTCCGAGCTGAATATAATCGGGCGAAATTCCAGTCACAATTTTTTGGGTGTAGTCATAAACACTGTCCTTTAACGCTGCGTAAGAAATGTTGCTCCAGCGCGCCGGTTTGGTTTGCTGTCCCGGATCAGCCCAGGTGTCGGAATAATGAACCGTTAGCCAGATGTCGAAACCTTTTGATTTTAATTGCTTGGCAAAAGTTTTTACTTCGTTGAAAGCCGAGTGTTCGTTACCAGGATCTACCCATAAACGCAGGCGAACGGTGTTCACTCCGTTCGCTTTTATAATGTCGAGAAAGTCTTTTGTATTGTTATTATGGTTGTAAAATGTGGGATTCGTTAATTCTATTTCAGGTAACTGCGACAGGTCCATAGCAGCTATCAGTTCTTTTGTTTCCGGCAGGAGAGTGGGATCAGCAGGTTCATTATTATTGTCGGAGCAGGCGGCAAAAAATAATAATGCCGGCAATAGTAGCAAAACTAGTCGTATACTTTTCATCTATTCTAATTCTTATTTCGGTATGTCAAAGATACTTTTAAGAGGTTAAAATAGAACTTCAAATCCGGTTATATTTTCTCAACATTAGGAAGTTTGTAGCTTTTGTAAGCACCCACTAAACCAAGCAGCGAGAGCAGCAATATTACTCCTTCAACCGACAACAGCGAAACCAGAGCACTTAACCCGCCCACCATTAAAAGAATGATGCCGATTACAGTATTGCTAACTGATACATAGCTGGTGCGTTCGTTTTCGGTGGCCATATCAATAACATACGTTTTACGGCCCAAACGAACCCCTTGGTGTGCAATTCCTAATATGAATAAGACAACAGGATAAAGCCATTTTGCACTTCGTAAAGAATCGAAATAAGTTATGGTAAAAAAGATGAAAATACCCAGAAAAGAAGCGATAAGTACCGCCGCAGCCATAATGTTCTTGCTCGACTTATCGGCATATCTGCCCCAAATTGGCGAACTAAGGATAGATGCAACTCCTTTGGCAATAATAAATAGTCCGAGTAAGTAGGCTTCTTTGCCAACATGCTCTTGTGCCAGAATAACGTAAAAAGGTGCCGACAGCGCGGTACATAGCAACAAGGTACGGGCCAAGATAAAGTCCCGGAAATGCTTATCCGTTTTTAATAGAGCAAAACTCGACAATATGCCGTATTTATCATCCTCTTCCTTTTTAATTTTACTCGGAAATTCTTTTATTCTTGAATAAATAACTGCAGCCACAAGCCAGGTTGAAGCGGCAAAAAAGATGATAGTGGTATAAAAGCTTATAGTTGCATTGTTTTGCGACTGATATAACATAAAAAGACCTGCTGCCAGCACCAACACTCCCGAAACAGAGACAGAATAACCTTTTAATCGTCCTCGCCGTGTTTTGGGGATGGTTTTTCCCATTATGTCTTTTGAGGTCAGCGAACTCATACTTCTTGATAAACTAAACAATACAACCGCTGCCACAATCAACCATCCGGCAGTTACGCTTTTAAAATTTAAGGCAATTAAACCAATAGACGCTATGGCTAAAAACTGTAGCAAAGCGCCAGTTACCCAAATCCACTTTCGGATAGAATGTTTACGAATAAGCTGTGCAAAAAATACCTGGGGCACCATCGATCCTGATTCGCGCAGCGGCACAATTAAACTGATAAGGTAAACTGGTGCGCTCACATAGCTCATGAGCCAGGTTAAAACCGTTTTTGGGTTGCTTAGCGTACCACCAAATTGGGTAAATACATTGCTGAATATTTGTAAAAAGAAATTACGGGGAGCATGTTTGCAAGCCTCTTCAGTAATGTCGGTACAAACACGTTGCTGGTCTTCTTTATTCAAGTAGCGGTAAAGTCTTTCAAACATACTTGGTTTACTTTGGTCAACTTTTTTTGGTGGGATTTATCACTCGTATAACAGCAAAATGGAATTATGGTTTGCAGGGGTACGGTATTATCCAAAAAAAACCCGGCAAAAGCCGGGCTTAAAACTATTTATGAGAACTATTTTATTTTAGCGGAACTGCAGAGTGTTGGTTGCAGCTCTGCCTCAGGATATAACTATTTTTTATTTACAGTTATACTGAGCGTTGTCGAAGTATGACACTGATATTAGCTCTCAGCCACACATGACATTCATCTTCGAACTTCTGTCTGTCAACCGTTTTATTTAAGCGAAATCTGTTTCTTTAAACGGATATCACCAGATGAGGCACCAACCAGCAAATCAATATCGCAAAGGTCGTTGTCCCATGCTTGGTTTTCTTCGTTCCAGTATTGCAGGTCTTCAACCGGAATTCTCAGTGTTACACTTTTGCTTTTGCCCGGATCGAGTTCTACGCGGGTAAAAGCTTTCAGTTCTTTAAACGGCCATTCAACCGATGGATTAATGCGGTGTACATACACCTGAACCACTTCTTCGGCAGCCATACCGCCTGTGTTACTCAGGTTAAACGACAGCGAGATGGTTTCGTCAGCACCATAACTTTCCTGTGTCGTATTCAAATCGGCATAGCTAAAATCGGTGTACGATAAACCGTAACCAAACGGATACATTACCGGTTTGTTTTTAGTATCGAACCAGCGGTAGCCCACCAGCGATTCTTCTGAATAGTAAGCTGTGTTCGGGTCGTTCTCCCGGTTGCCGTCGGCTGCGTGTGCTTCCGATTCTTTCTCGTCAACAAGGTCAACAAAAATATCACCTTTTTTGGTCCCTTGCGGGTAGTTGCCCAGCGCGTAAGCCGGCGAATCTTCGAGTTTAATGGGCAGTGTAAATGGCAAACGTCCGCTTGGCGAAATATTACCAATCAAAATGTCAGCCAGTGCATTTCCACCTTCGGTACCGTTAAACCACGATTGCAACAAGGCTTTCGATACCGGTTTTACGGTGTTCAGGTCGTTGGGCGCACCGCTTACCAGGACGGTAACTATATTCTTGTTTACTGCACTTATTTGATTCACCAAATCATCCTGTCCCGATGGCAGGAAGATGTTTTCGCGGTCGTTGGCTTCGGTTTCCACAGCACGGTTGTCGCCACCAATAAAAAGCACAATATCGGCTTTGGCGGCCAGTGCAACTGCCTCTTTATTTAATTTTTTGTTCAGAATTGCTTTCTCTTTATCCTCGCGGTCAATATCCTCCTGCGATTTGGCCCCGAAAATACGCGCGTAATCCAGTTCCACCGGAACATAACCCTGGGCATATTGAATTTCGGCTTTGTCGCCAATTTTGTTTTTCAGACCTTCAAGCGGAGTAACCTCGTACAGCGTTTTTACGCCTGCACCAATACCGCCGCTTCCCATTTCGCGAACAGCATTTTCGCCAATTACAGCAATTAATGGTTTTTTGCTTAAGTCGAGTGGAAGGATGCCTTCGTTTTTCAGCAGAACTACCGATTTACAAGCCATCTCATAAGCAATTTGCTGACTTTCGGGTTGCGACGTAACCACCTGGTTAGCTTCTTCTGCCGGAATTGGATCAATTGCCAAACGAACACGCAAAATTTCGCGTACACGCTGGTCGATTACTTCTTCCGAAACCGCACCGGCTTTTACCGAGTCGAGCAAAGCTTCGCCCAAATATTTGCTGTCGGGCATTTCAACGTTCAGTCCGTGTTTTACCGATTCCACGGTAGAGTGTGTTCCATTCCAGTCTGACACCACAAAACCGCCGAAGCCCCATTCGTCGCGAAGAATCTGGTTCAGCAGCACATCGTTCTCGGCACACCACCAACCGTTTACTTTGTTGTAAGCCGACATTACACTGTACGCATCTGCTTCCCGCACAGCTGCTTTAAAAGGTGGCAGGTAAATCTCGCGCATGGCACGCTCGCCAATAATCACGTTAACGGTTCCCCGGTTGTTCTCCTGGTTGTTCAAAGCATAGTGTTTTAAACAGGCTGCAACGCCATTGTCTTGCGCTCCTTTTGTGTATTGTACTGCCAGTTGCGAGCTCAGGAATGGATCCTCGCTCATGTACTCGTAAGTACGTCCACCTGTAGGAATTCGCTGAATATTAATGGCTGGCCCCAGAATTACATCTTTACCCCGCAAGCGGGCTTCTTTGGCCATTCCTGTTCCGTAGGCATAAGCCAGCTCCGGACTCCAGGTAGCTGCCAGTGCCGACCCGGTAGGGAAGAAAGTGGCTTTGTCGTTTTCCCAGCCAAGCGGAGCCCAGCTTTTGGGTTCCATTTCCTCACGAATACCAAACGGCCCATCAGCATAAACTATGTCGGCAATACCCAGGCGCTCAACGCCGGCCGATACAAACATGAATTTTCCGTGCATCATGTTTACTTTTTCATCCAGTGTCATTTGCGAAATGATACCGTCAATTTGTTCATCGTACTGAAGTAACGATGAGGTAAAAGATTTTGTTTGTGGAGATTTTTGTGTACATGCCCCAAGCAATACTGCAAGAAGCATGACAATCGTGATCTTGAAGTTCATAATTTATTTCGATTTATAGTATATATTAGCTTCTGTAAAGGACACAAAATAGTGTGTTTTTCATTTGCAACCGTCAATTTTAACATTTCATATTGTAAAAGTAACAAAAAGAAATGAATGAACTGAAATAATTGTTCGGTGCCATATTATTTAAGTGAATATATTGAATTTTCCAGGTGGATGGTTTGTTTTCGCAGCTCGATAAAAATGCTGATATTTGCGGCGCTTAAAATAGTAAAAGAATGACAAAACAAAATATTCCTGCAGTACTGGGCATGGGCAATGCTTTGGTTGATGTGATCTCGGTTTTGGAAAGCGATACGCTACTCGAAAATTTTGGCTTGCCACGCGGCAGTATGACACTGGTTGACGCCAATCAGTCGAAAATAATATTCGATGCCACTTATTCTGAAAACAGCGAGCTGGCTACCGGAGGATCGGTTGCCAATTCTATTCGCGCTTTGGCTAACCTTGGCGGCAATGCCGGTTATATGGGAAAAATTGGCCGCGATGAATTGGGCGATCTTTTTCGCAACGACTTCGAAAAACGAGGTGTAAAAACACACTTATTCCAGAGTGAAAATGCTACCGGAAGAGTAATGGGTCTGGTAAGTCCCGACTCCGAGCGTACCATGGCAACTTACCTGGGTGCCGCTGCCGAAATGCTTCCAGGGGAAGTTACGGAGGAATTGTTTCAGGGCTACCAATATGTTTACATCGAAGGGTATTTGGTTTTTAATCACGACCTGATAAAAGCTTGTGCGGTGGCTGCAAAAAAAGCCGGTGTAAAAATCGCTGTCGATCTGTCGAGCTTTAATGTGGTAGACGCCAATCTCGATTTTCTGAAAGACCTGATCAGGGATTATGTCGACATTGTTTTTGCCAACGAAGAGGAAGCCAAATCATACACCGGACTGGATCCGGAAGCGGCCTTACACGAAATCGCTAAAGGCAATAAAATTGCGGTTGTAAAAGTGGGTAAAGATGGCTCGATGATAAAACAAGGCGATACCGTGGCTCGTGTTGGTGTTATTCCTGCCAAAGCACTGGATACCACAGGTGCCGGCGATGCTTATGCCGCCGGATTTTTCTATGGGCTTACAAAAGGCTACGACCTGGAGAAATGTGGAATGATTGCCGCACTCGTTTCAGGAAAAGTAGTGGAAGTGATGGGGCCAAACCTGCCCGATGAACAGTGGCCGGAATTACTAGCTGAAATTGAAAAGATTGTTGGCTAATTAAGTGTTTTAAAGAAATTCTTTTCCCGACCCCTTTGGCTGTAGCCATTTCCCTCGCGAGGGGAAACAGTTGTAAGGCTATGCAAGCGACATTGATGTAAAGTATAAAACCATTAAGTACTTGCTCCCTTTTTAAGGGGAGCTCCCGAAGGGTGAGGGGTAGAGTTAAAGCATAAAAAAACTGTCATTCCGGGCGAAGCGAGAAATCTGTAACAGATTTCTCAATCATTCTTCCTTCGAAATGACAGTTTTTATTTTCTTTCTAAGCTTTTATTTTAGAATAACCCGTGTATCTGCGCATCAATTTTATCGATTATATAACTCAGGTCTTCAGGTTTGGTCGTAATATCAAGGTCATCAACATTTATCACCAGTATTTTTCCCATTTTATACCCATTAACCCAAGTCTCGTAACGTTCGTTCAGCTGTTTTAAATAATCCAGTCGGATGGAGTTTTCATACTCGCGGCCCCGTTTCTGAATTTGGTTAACCAGCGTAGGAATCGATGCGCGTAAATAAATCAGCAAATCGGGTGGTTGAATAAGACTAGCCATCAGGTCGAACAACGATTTGTAATTATTGAAGTCGCGGGTGCCCATCAGTCCCATGGCATGCAGGTTGGGAGCAAAAATCTCGGCATCCTCGTAAATTGTACGGTCTTGTATAATTGTTTTTCCCGACTTGCGGATATCAATAATCTGCTTAAAACGCGAGTTCAGGAAATAAATCTGCAGGTTAAACGACCAGCGCTGCATGTCGTTATAAAAATCATTCAAATAAGGATTTTCGTCTACGTCTTCGTAATGGGGGGTCCATTTATAGTGTTTCGCCAAAAGTTCGCTCAATGTTGTTTTTCCGGCACCAATATTTCCCGCTATTGCAATGTGCATATTCAATTATTTTTTGAAGTTCTAAAGTATAAAAAAATTACCTGTCGGCCCCCAGAATGTTCATAAGTTCATCCAGATATTTTCGGTTATTGGCCAGGCGCGGAATTTTGTTTTGCCCGCCAACCTTGCCGCGTTGTTTCATCCAGTTGTAGAAAGTGCCTTTTGGGGCAACCGTAAGATGCAGCATTTCAAGTGTCATATTTTTATGGCGTTTGGCTTCGTAGTCCGAGTTCAGTGTCTTTAACGAATTGTCCAGTATCTGATTAAAATGATCGATGTCTTTTGGCGCTTTTGCAAATTCAATAATCCACTGGTGCGCTCCCTTTTGGTCGTCGTCAATAAATACCGGCCCTGCTGTGTATTCGTTCACAATTGCTCCGGTGTGCTGGCAGGCAATTTTTAGGGCTTGTTCAGCATTGTCGATAATAAGCTCCTCGCCAAAGGCATTAATAAAATGTTTGGTACGTCCGGTTACTTTAATTTTAAACGGGTATTTGCAGGTAAATTTTATGGTATCGCCAATTACATAACGCCACAAACCGGCATTGGTAGAAATTACCAGGGCATAATTTTCATCCAGCTCAACATCTTCAAGATTGATTACAGTGGGATTTTTAATGCCAAATTCCGACATGGGAATAAATTCGTAGTAAATACCGTAGTCGAGCATCAGCAACATATCGTCCTGGTGTTCGCTGTCTTGTATTGCAAAAAATCCTTCCGAAGCATTATATGTATCAACATAGTGCATTTGTGCCGAAGGGATAATTTTTCGGTATTGCTCGCGATACGGCTCAAAATTTACGCCGCCATGGGCAAATACCTCAAGGTTAGGCCACACTTCCAAGAGGTTCGATTTGCCGGTTTTTTCCAGTATACGTTTAAAAAGTACCAGGTACCACGACGGAACGCCTGCAAAAGCTGTAACATTCTGGTCGAGGGTGGTATCGATTATCTTTTCTACTTTTTCTTCAAATTCTTCAATCAGGGCAATCTCTGCCGTTGGTGTTCTAAACAGGTCCGACCAAAACGGTTCGTTCTCGATCATTATTGCCGACAAATCGCCATGAAAGGAAGTGTCATTAAAACTACTTACCTGGTGGCTACCTCCCAAAGTCAGTATTTTCCCTCTTAAAACCTTCGAATCGGGATGTGCGGTAATGTACTGAGCAAAAACATCTTTAGGACCGCGCAAATGACAATCTTCCAATGCCTCCTCTGTAACCGGAATAAACTTGCTTTTATCGCTGGTGGTACCACTCGATTTGGCAAACCATTTTACTTCACCCGGCCAAAGCACGTTTTTTTCTCCCTGGCGCAACCGGTCGATATAGGGTTTTACATCGTCGTAGGTTTGCAAAGGGATGGCCTTTTTAAACGCTTCGTGCGATGTAATATTTTCAAAATTATGCGCTTTGCCCCATTCAGTATCTTTTGCTCTTTTGAGGAGGCTGAATAAAGTTTCGTTTTGAATTTCATGTGGATATTCGCGGTAATATTGGATTTGGTAGTTGCGTTTTATATTTACCCACTTAATAACTGAATTTAGTAGAGGCATGCGTTTCGTTTATTTTTATGTTTCCCAAATTTATGAATAATTGTATCAAAAATACAATCAAAATTCATCTTGTAACGTCCAATTATTGTACGAAATAGAAAATAATTATTGAATTAGCGGCGTTTAACTATAAAATTTGTTCGTCGGCCGATTGATCGGTTTTTATACTGATTGCGAATTTTTATATTTACCACTGCAAATTGTTTCGGGTAAACCTAACACCCAAAGAAATTAAGTTATATACTTTACCTTTGAAAATTAACAGTTTTAATAGTATGAAACGACCATGAGAATATTTTCAAAGTATTTGCAAGTGATTAAAAATATGGGAGTTACAACTGTTTGCTTAAATAATTAACAACTATAAACAGATGAATTACATCGATATTGTTTTAGGCATTTTGTTGTTACTGGCAGCAATAAATGGTTTTAGTAAAGGGCTAATTGCTGAGGTAGCATCAATTGCTGCACTAATTCTTGGGATTTGGGGAGCTATTAAGTTTTCGCACATTACCACCGATTTTCTGATCGAGAACTTTAATATGCACTCGGAACACATGAACATCATTTCGTTTGTAATAACCTTCGTGATCATTGTTATATTGGTACACATAGTTGGCAGCACGGTGAGCAAATTAGCCGAAACTGTTTTGCTGGGTTTCGCCAATAAACTGGCCGGGTTAATTTTTGGAGTGTTAAAGTCGGCACTGATTTTAAGTATTATTTTGGTTGTTTTTGATAAGATCGACGATGATGTGCGTATCCTTTCGCGCGAAGCCAAACAAAATTCAAGAATGTATGAACCCATTCGATCGTTGGCTCCATCAATTTTCCCGTTTATAGAAGGATGGGAAATTGATTTGAAAGATAATCCGGACTATGAGCATGTGGTATAAATTGAAAGAGCGTTTTAAGTCGAAAGAAAATTCTGCCGGGCTCATTAATATTGATTGTTTAAATTGCGGAACAACATTTTCGGGGCATTATTGCCCTAATTGTGGTCAGGCAGTCAGAGAATACGATAAACCCTTTGGTTTTATTTTTTACAATTTCATGGGCGATTTTTTTGCTTTCGACACACGCTTTTTTAAAACCCTTTTTGCTTTGATTGCCCGCCCCGGATTTCTTACCAAAGAATATTTTGCCGGACGCAGAGTACGTTACACTCCACCATTTCGCATTTTTGTTTTCGTCAGTTTTATTCTCTTCTTTTTGTTACAAATCGTTACCAATCGTGGACTGTCAACAATTTTAGATTCAGATTTGAAAGACTCAAAAGTTAGTCTCGATTCGAGTTCAGTCGTCGCAGCGGATTCTGTCTTTAACGAGGTAAACAAAGAGCTTTCTCCACAGGATAAGCAGGCATTGGACGATGTGTTAGATAAGGCAAATATTCGATTAGATAGTGTTGGTATTGGCAAAGCAGCAAATGAGATAGATTTGGGAAGTTGGGGAGGTGCGCGTAACATAAGGCTGGCACTGAATAAACAAGCCGATAAAATGCAGGAGGAGTTGGAAGATGAAACCGATCCGGAAAAACGTGCCGAATTACAGGAAAATATTCGGTTGTTGCGCTCTCCCGAAGCAACCATGGCCAAAATACTCAAATATATTTCGTATGCATTTTTCCTGTTGCTGCCATTATTTGCAATGATCTTAAAGCTGATATACATTCGGCGAAAGCACAATTACATGCGTCACCTGGTATTCTCCTTTCATATCCATTCCTTTATTTTTTTAGTGATAACCTTCCTGATCGGTTTGCAGCTTTTATTTGAGGACAATACCGGAACAATTAGCGGTATGCTAATATTATCTATTCCGGTTTACATTATAATAGCCATCAAAAAATTTTACGGACAGTCGCTGGGTAAAGTGGTGCTAAAGTTTTTCGCGCTCACGTTTATTTATAACATTGTTTTTATCACAGTAATACTACTTGCTTCTCTGGATGCTATTAATATGCTCTGAAAATTAGTTTAAAAAAGTTGCAACATTTCTTTCACTCCCGCAGTCAAACGGACAGAAAATAACTAAAAAATGAATAATTATGATGCCAGAAGTTTTAGTAACAATTGTAGTATTTTTTGCAAGTTATCACATTATCAAACTTGTTTCAACTCATCTTTTAAAACGAAAGTTGATTAAAGCTGAGCAGTTCGATAGAGTAGGAATTTTGGAAGAGCCAAAAAGCGAAAATGATGAATCGAATCGTTACCCATCATTGAAATGGGGATTGGTAGCTTTAATGACCGGTATAGGGTTTATCATCATCGAAGTAATGGGTTTGTTTAACCGCGAAATGGTGAAAGGATACGATGCCGTACTTCCCATGGGAATATTATTGGTGTGTATATCGCTCGGATTTTTAATCTATTTCTTTATTATGAACGGGAAAGCCGTGAAGAAATAGCAATACAAAATAGTGATAGTCTCACTCCAAGTGAGGTTAACACTATTTTGTTTAAAGGAAAGTATACTCCCCAATCTGCTGAAATCCCCGAAGGAAGTCCTGAACTTTCATTCTTTTTTTACCGGCAATCTGCAGATCGGTAATTTGCAGCCAGCCGTTGGTGCAGGCTACTTTTATAAAGTTTTTCCCATCGCTTTCCAAGGTTCCCGGAGCCGTGTGTTTGTTGTCCTCAACACGCATGGCCATAAAAATTTTAGTGGCAATTTCTTTCCCCGACTCTTTATGGCGAAGTGTACTCCACGCTGCCGGGTAAGGCGAAAGGCCCCGAATAAGATTACGAACCGTCTCCACATCTGCCGACCAGTCGATTTTGCAATCTTCCTTGAAAATCTTCGGTGCATGTTTAATCGCTTCTCCCTCTTCAACAATCTCTTCCTGCGAAATAGCATCGTAATTTCCGGCGGCCAGCGCATCAACGGTTTTAACAACCAGTTTGGCACCAATATCCATCAGCGTATCGTGAACGGAACCAACGGTGTCGTTTTCCCAAATGTCAATTTCTTTACGGAAAAGAATTTTGCCCGTATCAATCTCATGATCGAGTAAAAAAGTAGTTACACCGGTTTTTGTTTCGCCATTAATAATTGCCCAATTTAACGGGGCGGCACCACGGTAGTTGGGCAGCAACGATCCGTGCAGGTTAAAAGTCCCAAGACGGGGCATATCCCAAACCACCTCAGGCAACATCCTAAAAGCTACAATCACTTGAAGATCGGCGTCTAAAGCTTTTAGGTTGCCCAGGAACTCCGGATTCTTCAACTTCTCGGGTTGCAAAACAGTCAATTCTTGCTCGGTGGCATATTTCTTTACTGCCGATTGATGAAGCTTTTTTCCGCGTCCTGCCGGTTTGTCGGGGGCTGTAATTACGCCAACTACATTGTACCCGCCTTCAACCAGGGCCTGTAAACTGGCTACTGCAAAATCGGGCGTTCCCATAAAAACTATTCTCAGGTCTTTTCCTTGCATAACTATTTTTTTCTGAGCTTGGTATTTCCTTTTTGTGCCTTTGGCCAGTAAGGGCAGTGGCGGCATCCGTTGGCACAACAGTAGCCGCGGTTTGTCAGGTAAGATTCAGTCATTACCCGGTAGCCATTTTCCATGTAATAATCTTTCCCCTCCTTTAATTCATCCTCGTATCGGTCAGGAAAAAGGTCATCGAAATATCCCATTCTCAAGTTTTTTTTCAAAAGTAGGCAAATTGACTTATCTTTCAGAACACGAATCACAGTTTTTACCATGGGAGTTGAGAAAGATTATTTAATGCGCCAGCTGATGATGTTGTTTGAAGTCATCCAAAAGATTTTGCGTCACCGCAGAAAAGGAGAGGATGAAGAGGCTGAAAAGCAAATCCGGTTTTTTTACGAGTACCTGAAAATTGATGAAGATGTGGAGAAACTTTCGGTTGAAGCTTTGATCGATTTATTGGAGAAAGATAAAAACCTGGTAAACGAACAATTGGAAATGGTGGCTTTTGTGCTAAAAGAACAGGGCGAGCTGGCCGACTCAGATGATAAACGTTTGGACTTTTTTCGAAAATCATATTTCATTTTGCAAAAGGTGGAACGCGAAAGCATTTCCTTTTCAATGGACCGCCAAATGAAAATTGCAGAATTGAGCGCTTATTTGAATTAAGATTTATTGTGAAGACTGTTTTATTTCTACATCTTTTCCCTGCTGCTTCGAAATAATATCAATAGCAACAATCATTGCCGTGAATCCCCAAAACGGTACTGAAATTTTATCTGTATCAAGGAAATTATTCAAAAATCCATGAATGTAATAAGTTACAAGCCCGATTAGTGCAGCCAGAATAATCGATCGTAGCCGGTAATCTGTTAATCGGGTATAGGTGTTAACGGCTGTATAAATCACCAGAATAATTATCAGCAAATAAGTTGCTAAGCCAAGCACGCCCGACTCGGCCATGGGACCGAGGTATTCGCTGTGTGCATTTCCGCCATCGGCCGAGTTGGTACTTATAATTGTGCGGTCTTTACTTAACTGATAGCGGGCATATTTAAACATATAGGTTCCCGGCCCGTATCCAACCACCGGCTTGTCGGCAAACATACGCAGCGCAGAACTCCAGCGGTTAATGCGCTCCAGGTTCGATGCATCGGAACTGATATTCGACATTGACGAAATGTGCGTCATAAAATTAGCCGACGACTCTTCGGAGTTTTGCTCCAGTTTCATTAAAATTTGCGATTGGAAGGTGAGGAACAAAACAATTACCGAAACCAAAGTGATAAAAAGTGGCTTAAAGCGGATACGTAATTTTATGATGGTCCAAACGCCAAATGCAATAATAATACTCAACCAGGCGGCACGACTGTAGGATAACAAAAATCCCAGCGTAACAATGGTAAGTGCAGCGGCAGCTAACAACCTGATATTTTTTGAATACTTTTTACTAAAAATAAACATCACCAAAAAAGGGATATAAAGGGCCGTTGCAGCTCCGTACGAAGTGTGATCGCGGTAAAATGGTGAAACCACAAAGTGTGCAGCCTGCTTGTCCCATAAACCGTAACCCAGATGACGATAAGTAGAATAAAAAATGACCAGCATTAATGGAATAACATACAGCCAAACGTATTTTTCCATGTTTTTGCCGTCTTTAAAGATTTTGGCGGTGAGTAGGTAAAGACCAACCACAAACCAAATGCGCATGAGCAAAAACTTAAACGAAACCAGTGGCATAGTGCTGGTTACACTTGTTATTAAAATCCAAAACAAATTTAGATAAACAGCCAGCGACACTGGATGTAGTAATATTTTCCGGTCGAATTGCCGTGTTTGAATAATTTTTAGGATAAAAAGCAGAAGCAATCCAAAAAGCAGCGGCTCGGTAGGGATGTACATATCGAAACCGATTCCGGGCAAATACTCACGCAGTGGAATGGATAGCGGAGCCAGAAAAGCGATGAGGTAAACAACTTTATCAAATGAATATACGGCCAGTAAAACGATCACAAACACCAGTGGAAGCACATTGGCATACAGCATATGTTTTTCAACCACAAACCAAAGGTTAAGTAGAATAAAACCAATGGAAATGAGATAGAAAAGTGCTATTCGTATAACCGCTTTTTGTGGCACTTTAGTCTTTTTTTCCGTAGTCGAGAATCAAAAATACAAGCAAGGCAAAAAATACAGTCGATAGTGTAGTAAAAGCCACAATTAGCCAGCGAACGGGGTAAGCTTTTTTATCGGCAGGGAAAGGATATTCCACTACGTGGCTGTAGGTGATTTCTTTTTCGTATTCAGATAAGTACGTGTCGTATACAATTGTTAGCGAATCGATGGTGTGCAGTGTTTGGTTGTATTTATTTTCAAGTCGGTAAGCGCGCGAACCTTCTTTTGAGAAGTTGTCGTATAGCTTTTCAATTTTCTTTGTATCGCTCGCCGATCCACGTCCGGTAGCCAGTGCATTCATATAGCCACGGGTAATTTCATCTACCTGGTCAAAACTTATAATACCATATTTTTCGCGGATACTATCCAGTTGATGCTCAAAAACTTCAAGCTCATTATTTTTCTGGTTGAGTTGTTTACTGGTGATGTCAACCATTTCTTTATTCTTGGTTCTGTGCAGTTCCCGCACTTTTTGGTCGAAAAATGAGATAATTGAGTCGCACATATCCGACGCACGTTGCGGATTTTCATCCATTACTTTTATCTCAGCAGTTTCGTATTCCGTTTTGCTGGTGCTAACATTGGTGTTGTATTCAGCAAGCAGATACGTTAGATATTGCGGATCTTCTTTGTTTATTTTATAAACCTGAGCGAGGTCGAAAGTCTCGAACATCCGAAACTTGATATCGTTTGAATTCAGAATCTCCAGCATCTGTTCCGTTTCCGACTCATCGCTCAATGTCCAGAGATTGACAGGGTAGAGGCGTGCCGCTGATTTAAACTTAGGAGTAATAAATGCCGGGCCCGAAAATATAGCCGACAAAGCTACCGCAATTACACCAACAATTACAAAATGAAATTTGCGATTCCAAATCAGTTTCAGAATACGCTGGTTGTCAAAAAAATTATCCATAAGATGTGGTTTCAATTCGATCGTGTAATTTCAACGCATCCGAAGAGTTTTTAGTATTTAACAGTCCTATTATTCAGCAATAATCAAGAAGTAATTTTTCTTCCCTTTTTGTGCCAGAATGTATTTGCCACCAATTAAAAAGTCGTTGTTTACATCCAAATCAGGATTGTTGATCTTCTCTTTGTTAATGCTCAATCCGTTTCCTTTTATGGTGCGTCGCAATTCTCCTTTCGATGGGAATACTGCTGTTTTTTCGGCCAGCAAATCGATTACGTTAATACCCGTTGCCAACTCTTCTTTTGAGATGTTAAACTGTGGTACGCCTTCAAAAACGGCCAGGAAAGTACTTTCGTTGAGCTTGCGTAACTGGTCGGCAGTACCTTTGCCAAATAATATTTGCGATGCTTCAACTGCCATCTCATAATCTTCGCGCGAGTGCACCATGGTTGTTACTTCTTCGGCCAGTTTTTTCTGCAAGGCGCGGGCATGTGGCGCTTCCTGGTGTTGGGCAACCAATGCCCCGATCTCGTCTTTCGACAACAAAGTGAATATTTTGATGTATCGCTCGGCATCTTCATCCGAAGTATTTAGCCAGAACTGGAAAAAGGCGTAAGGCGATGTACGTTCCGGATCGAGCCAAACATTGCCCGACTCTGTTTTTCCGAATTTAGTCCCGTCGGCTTTGGTAATTAGCGGGCAAGTTAATGCAAACGCTTCGCCACCGTCCATACGGCGGATCAACTCGGTTCCGGTGGTAATATTTCCCCACTGATCTGATCCTCCCATTTGCAAGCGACAGTTGTTGTTTTTGTATAAGTGGTAAAAATCGTAGCCCTGCACCAGCTGGTAGGTAAACTCGGTAAACGACATCCCTGATTTTGATTCTTCGCCCAAACGTTTTTTTACCGAATCTTTGGCCATCATGTAGTTTACGCTAATACGTTTACCCACATCGCGAATGAAATCAAGAAAAGAGAATTCCTTCATCCAGTCGTAGTTGTTTACCAATAGCGCAACATTGTCTGCTTTGCTTTCAAAATCGAGGAATTTTGCCAACTGAGCTTTTAAACATTCCTGGTTGTGGCGCAGTGTTGGTTCGTCCAACAAATTACGCTCCTGCGATTTTCCCGAAGGGTCGCCGATCATTCCGGTAGCACCACCAACCAAAGCAATCGGTTGATGACCTGCAATCTGAAGATGTTTCAACATCATAACGCCTACCAGGTGCCCAATGTGTAACGAGTTGGCAGTTGGATCGATACCCACATAAGCCGCGGTTAATTCTTTTTCCAGTTGTTCTTCAGTTCCAGGCATAATATCGTGCAACATGCCTCTCCATTTCAGCTCTTGTACAAAACTCATCTGTGTAAAATTTATTTATGATCGTGACCGATTCAATCGTTTATAAAAAATCTGCGCAAATATACTCAATGCGTATAGCTTTTCGGGAATTTTAGCGAAGTTATTTTTTTCTTTTTCAAGTCAAAATTTTCAAGCATAGCCGTAGCTACGGTTTAAAACTTTGGTGCAGAAAAAGGAAAAAAGAACAAATGAAAAGCCGAAAAGCTCTTTGGTTTGAGTATATGTAAAATGCTGAGTGTTATTCGGCGGCTTTCCATTCAAAATGAATACTTGCAAGGGAAATTAACGATTTGCAAACCACCATATTCTGCGACTTCTTACTTCTTCCTTTGATCTTCCAACTTTCTCTTCCTTCTTTTCAAAAATAATTGTAACATTTGCCTACCTTGTTTAGTCTGATGAAATAATTATGAATGATGCGCAACTGGTTCAACAGGTTTTAAACGGAAACAACCATGCATTCAGGTTTTTGGTGTCGAAATACCAACGACTTGTGGCGCATGTAGTTGGACGCATTATTCAACAGGAAGATGAGCTTGAAGACATTTGCCAGGAGGTGTTTATTAAGGTGTTTAAAAAGTTGAAGCGGTTTCGGGGTGATTCGAAACTGTCGACATGGATTGCCACTATTGCTTACAACACGGCAATAACGCATTACCGCAAACTGAAACGACGAGGCGAACTGTCGTATAACGAGGAGCCAAATCTGCTTATTGCAGAAAAAGATACCGGCCTGAACCAGAAAAGTATTGAAAAGGAGGAAGCGAAAAAATATCTCTTGCAATTGATTGAATCGTTACCGGTGAATTATCGAACGGTGATCACGCTGTTTCACCTCGAGGAGTTCTCGTACAAAGAGATAGAAGAGATTACAGGTATGCCCGAAGGTACGATTAAAAGTTACCTGAGCCGGGCACGAAAATTATTAAAAGGCAAGATTGAAAAAGTTGCCCGTTTGGAACAAACTAATATATTTGTTGACTATGTATAACGAAGATCGGAATTTTGACACAGACAAATTACTGAAAGAGGCCTTTACAAAAGCGCCGGAGTATAGCCTGCCCGACAATTTTACCGACACACTTGTTGAAAAGGTAGAGAAACGATTTGCCTGGCAACAATACCTCAGGGAATTTCTGATTTACCTTGCCGTTATACTGGGCATTATGGTTGTTGGAGCTGTGTTGGCCTTTGTTTGGTACGATGTTACTGTTTCCGGCTTGCTGGCATTTCTTACTGCCAATGCTTTGCTGGTGGTGGGGGGTAATCTTTTGCTGGTATTTGTTTTGTTTGCCGACCGCGTATTACTCAGGTATTTTATGTACCGTGCTGAATTGAAGGGGATTGGAGTTTAGAGTTCAGAGTTTAGAAAATCAGCAATTTTACAATTTAACAGTTTTACAATTTAACAGCACCTCAATCTACCTCAATCTGTTTTATCTCACCATCTCAAAGTCTCACCATCCCACCATCTCAAAGTCTTAAAGTCTCATCATCTCATTTCTTCTTCTTCCGCAGGTAAATTACCTGTCCCGGGTTTGGTTGCCGGCCTCGCTTCATGTTGTTGCGGCGGTAAAGTGGTTTTAGTTTTATCCCATACAGTTGCGAAATGTAGTGCATGGTTTCTCCTTCTTGCGCGCGGTGTGTAAGTTGGTCTTTCTTTGTTCTTCTATTTTTATGCTGAATATAAACTACCTCGTTGGAAATTGGGCGGTGTCCCGGTTGCTGGTCGTTAAATTTATACAGCTCCCAGTCTTTTAATCCAAGTTCCTGCGCCAGCATTTCGTAGGTGTCGCCTTTTTTTGCAACTACAGCTTTTACACGGTTTATTTTTGTAACCTGGTGGGTTTTAAACGGCGTAATGGTAAGTGCATCCGAATGGTCGTTATTGAGAACATTGTGAGCCGTTTGGCCACCCATAGGGTTAAAAGTCATTTTCTTATCGAGGCGGTGCAATTTATTCTCTTCAATTATTCGTATCAGCCGTTTGTCGTAATCGTGAGCCGTTGCATAACCTGCTTTTTTCAAGCCTTTTGCCCAGCTTTTGTAATCGGTGGGGTCAAGCATAAAAAGTAAGGCATAACGTGGGTTTTCCATCAGAAAATTGGTGTGGTCGATGTACGAATCTTCCACCGATCGGTAACTTCTGAAACATTCGTTCCGACGGTCGTCGTCGTAATACACTTTTTTGCCTTTCCAGCTTTTTTTGCATTTAATACCAAAGTGGTTATTCGATTTGCGCGACAGCTCGCTGTTACCGTTTCCCGACTCTAAACAACCCTGTGCGATTGTAATACTGGCAGGTATTCCGCTGCGGTTCATTTCTTCAATAGCTAAAAGTTGCCATTGCCTGATGTAATCATCGCGGGAAATTTTTTGCGAAAAGGCGTTTGTTGCCAGTAAAATAAAAAGGATAAAGGAAATTATGTGTCTCATGCTTCTGTTACAACGTTTGCTGATGCCAAAAATAAAATACCTAATAACATTTAACGATAGAATGCGAGGTATTTTATAAACAATGAAACGTGAGTAAGCTGGGTTTATTGGATTTTTGTGAAAAGAAATTGGTGAGGTAACGGTCATTTGCAAGTTCTCGTTGCGGATTTCGGAGCGCGTTCATGTCCGGCAGGGATTTCTTAAACTTTCTTGTCAAATGTTTTTCCATTAAATTTATAAACTCCGCCATCGGCCATTTCATAAAGTAAATGGTTAACATTGTCGGTATATACGGTTCAAATCATTGGCGTTGAAAGTTTGTTGTCAATGGTGTCGTTTGTTAGTGTCTTGCCATCAGTTGAAAAAATTTTGACTAAGGGCAAAGTGTAAATAGAACGACATCTTTTTGTATTTTCACTCCATAATTCAAATGGGTACTACTATGAAACAACATTTTTTATTGGCAGTTTTATTTGTCATCCCTTTTCTTGCACTTTCTCAAACTAACAAGAATCATGGTTCATTTGTCGAGAATTTTGAGGATTCTGTTTCAAGCTACTTTAGGTATGGCTCCAGGGGAACCAAAGCCAATTTCAAATACGAACTGGGCGTGAATTCTCCATCTGAACCGGGCACTAAAATTCTTTCCTTTCAAATAGACCCCGAAGATAGGGCCGGCGCTGGACGTGGACCTGAAATTATATCCAAAGACTTTACGCATTTTGGCACCTATTCAGCGCGGCTGAAAGTTCCTCAGGTAAGAGATATTCAACCAAATTTGGGTGCAGTTGTGGGGTATTTTACTTACCATGAAGATAGTATTGCGGGGCTGAGTGAAATTGACTTTGAATGGCTCCCTGCCGACCCTACTGTTATTTATGTAGGTACGTGGACGGGCGGGCAGTCAGGAGAGCTAAAAAGAATAGGCAGAACCATTAATTTGGCCAAAGGAATAATCTATGAAACCACCTACAGGGAAGGTCATACCGGTACACGTATACCATTGACTGGCGAACAAAACGAACCAGAAACTATCGTGGCCATTCCGGACTTTGATGCCTCTTCTACATTTTACACCTACGGTTTTGATTGGTTTGAGGACCGCATTCGCTGGTGGATTATTCATCCCGACAATGATGAAAAAGTTGTATTATGGGATTACCATGGATCCTCAAGGGGTGTACCACAAAACCGAACGCACTACCGGATGAATTTTTGGCATACCGACAATTGGCCGGTTGAAACGAATCCACAATCTATTGAAAAACCCTTGAAACCATACCATATGGAGATAGACTGGATGTCTTATGATCCTTTTGAAAGTAAGTAATATCACTACTATTGTGTATTTAATGGGGTATACTATCAAATAGATTATAGGAGCTACATTAACTTTAATTGTATTTTCGGTGAGAGTGAGGCAGAAAGCAAGTTTATCAGAAGATGCAACGTCAGGTTGAGTTATTGGGCAAGAGTAACAGCACCTTAGCCAACTTGTATGGCCTTACATCTTAACTGCAATTTACTGGATATGGACGAGCAGCAGGTACTGGATTATCTGTATCACATCAAAACACCAGTACCATGGTATAAGAAAATATGGCAGTATAATATTTTTTATTTTACCGAACTATTTCCAAAATCCAATCGGAAATTTCTTTCAATGCAATTGGGGACATTGTTTGTTCTATCTCTTTATATTCATCAATGTTTCCCGTTGTACATTCCTGAAATAAATGATTCAAACTTTCTAGTTCTAC
The DNA here is from genome assembly GCF_010448835.1 of Draconibacterium halophilum. NCBI lineage: Bacteria > Pseudomonadati > Bacteroidota > Bacteroidia > Marinilabiliales > Prolixibacteraceae > Draconibacterium > Draconibacterium halophilum. The sequence goes on along the minus strand of NZ_CP048409.1, from coordinate 4,139,037 downwards.
AATCTTGTAGTTCTTATTATTCGCCTTGATTAAAGCATTCCGTATTGCATTTTGATTGATGGTTGAATTAACCTGTGTATCCTTACTTCCGTTTAAGGACAATACTGGAATACTTAATTGTTCAAATTCAACTGCAGGATTGTAATTGTAGAAATAGATACTCCACGGTTTTAAGGTAGATTTTGTTTCATTATTAATGAATTTTGAAATATTTTCATCTTTTGCACCTAGCGATTTTAAAATTGGAGCTAAGTATGATTTATTATGCGCTGTTAATTCTTTTCTTTTTTCCGACATTTCTTTGCTTGAAGAAGCTATTTTAATTGCTTGTCTTACATTGTCCTCAAAAGCTACTTCATCGGGAACTGGAAAAGGTCTCAATGATTTTGATTGCAAAACGGATACCTTACTGCCTGGTATTCCTGTTGCCGCCAAGGTCACAATAAATGAGATATCTGAAGTTTGATTAGCCGCCAATGGTGCTATTATTCCTCCTTCACTATGACCTATTAACCCAATATGTTTTGCATCAATATCTTTTCTGGATTTTAAATAACGCACAGCACTTAACACATCTTGGGCAAAGTCGGCTGTTGTGGCTTTACTAAAATCACCTGTCGATTCACCGAATCCACGATCATCATAACGCAATACAGCAATGTTGTTTCGGGTAAGGTAATCTGAAAGTACTAAAAAAGGCTTGTGTGTAGGAATGCTTCCATCTCTGTCGTGTCGGCCACTTCCGCTTATTAAAATAACCACTGGGAATTTCTCACTTCCTACTGGTCGTGTAAATGTTCCGGCTAATACTATATTGGCTTTGGAGTTTTCAAAAACAACTTCCTCTTCAAAGTACGGATAAGGCTTTTCCGGCACTTGTGGTCTTTTGGGAGCTGCAATTTTTGGGTTACCTTTTATTAAATTTAAAATTAGTTTAGTGCTACCTTCAGTATACTCGCCCTCAATCTGCTGTGTGGTTTCGTTTAATTTTCCTTCGTATTTCATACCAACATTTGAACCGTCGATACTTAGTATTCCATTTTCAAAAGTGGTCGCTTTTGGTTTGACGCCAGATACGTCAAAATTAGGAACAGCCATAGTTGTATTGAAAACTTCGTCATTTCTTTCAAAAAGAAAAACAAAGGTTATTTCCTTATTGTCGGGATTTGTGGCAATACCATGCCACACCCCGGAAATATTTTGTGAAAATACATTCATTGCTGAGAATGCTGTTAAAAGTATTGTTATTATCAATGATTTCATATTCGTTAAATTTTAAACATAAGTGTCCTGACCAAATATTTTTGGCGATATTGATTTGAAAAAAATAGTGTTAATAATCTGGAGATAGAAGATGTTTGCAGTGGTATTTGTTATATTAAATTTCCTGCAGCTTTAACCTGAGAATCCATGTAACGACCGACTAACATACCAACCAGCAAACCAAAGCTAATTCCATAAGAGATTCCTAAAGACCGCTCAATACTTGATAAGAGCACAACTCCTATAAGAACTCCAAAAGATAAGCCAAAAGCTATGCCCAAATTAGTATAATGCCCTTTTGAAGTTAAAGAAAATGTATCCTTTAAATAGTTCTCAAATTTACGAAATGCTTTCTTGAAGTATTTTTTCCTGTTCTCGGGATTCGATTCTAAATTTAAATTATCCAATTCCGTTTCTATGGATTGAATTTCATCTTTTGAGAACGCTCTGTTTTTCAATTCGCGCAGAACATGAAGGAACTTTTCATAAATTTTTGTTTCAGATGTTTTAGCTGTTTCGGCTTTTAAACTTTCGAAAAAGTTAGTTGCTTCTTGTAATGTCATAATATGTAATTTTTATTGTTTCTTGTTTAGTGGCTCGAAGCAAGAAATATTACATACAAAACAATCTTTTTTTCAAAAAAAATCTAAAAAGCCTATTAAATGAAGCATTACGAGATGTATTCAACTCCTTAAACTTTCTAAATCAGTTAATAGTTCATCCAGTTTTTTCAATACCCTTCCGTAAATAATGTTCAAATCCCACATATAAATCCGGCCACCAAAATATGCCAGCAGGCCCATAATTAAAACAGCCATAATTATAGCTATCAGTGGTACCCCAAATATTAGATAGGTATCCGGAAAACCTATTAGGATTTCGTTAACGAGTCGTTCGCCCAGGTAAGTGCCTTCAGTATCATTAAACCAAAATCCCAAAACAAAAGATAGAAAGAAAATGGGGTAGATAAATGCAGAGAGTCGCTTATTAATGGTTATTTGTTTTTTTATCCAATGGCTGAAAGCCTTAAGGTATTGATAACTATTTTGCCCTTGATCAATCCTTTCCAACTTAGTCAATAAATTCTTATTAATGAAGACCACCACCATAAGTGTTACAAAAAATAGCGCTCCCATTACCGGAATGTGCAAAAAATAGGAAACAATTAGAAAGACAAATGATCCGACTACAATTGCGATCAAATTGTTGCGGAACATTCTCTTGAACTTGTCAATGATGTGAATTGATTTTTGGTTGTAAAGGTTGTCTATCTTCGGTGCTGTTAAGTCATCATTCTTTTGAAAGCCTTCTTTCCAAATATTTTCAATTGATCTTTCCATCTAATATTTTTTTTAATTTCATTTTAATTCTTTGAACACGAACACCAATATTATTTGGATTTGTTCCTATAATATCAGCGATTTCCTGATAGGTTTTTTCTTCCAAATAAAGCATAATAATGGCTCTGTCAATTTCTGACAGTTTTCGAATAGCATCATATAGCAGATTTAGAGATTCGTCTGAAAATGCATAATTATCTTCTGTTTCTTGAGCAGGCAAAGAATCGGATACAAAATGCTGACTGTTGTTTTTCTTTTTCTTCAATAAGGTCAAACAAACATTCAGCGAAATTCGGTAAACCCAGGTACTCCATTCCGATTTCTCACGAAAGTTTTCTTTACTCCTCCAAATTTGCAAACATACTTCCTGGTAATAATCTTCAAAATCCTCTTGTGAATTGGTATATGCCCTGCACAACTTAATGATTATTCCAGAAAAGGGAAGTATAGATGTTTTATAAAAATCGGTACTCAAATCTGCTTTTTTTAGTTAGTGGCTCAAATCTTTAATTATTACATTTAAGTTGGAATTTTGTAAAGACATATTTTAGGACGACACAAAGTTTCAACAACTTGTTTATTTCGAGATCTTTCGATTTCCGTAATTGTTATGGGATGAATATACTTTTCTAAATGTAATTTATCAAACCAATTAAATAGCTGTCTAATATCGTTTTCGACAATTCTGTGTGCTTCTCGGTGAATAATAATATTAGTGTCTAATAGTATTTTCGTTTATTGGTTGTGTTAACATTGTTGCCAGCCTATATGGCTCCCACTTTTTGTATAAATTGTATATCAGGGTGCGTATTCAACGGTTCAAAGTTTAGCGGATTAAATGTAAACATCTTATGTTTAAAGCACAAATTAAAACTGTTTTAAGCCAGTTGGTAGCTCGTCCTTCTTTTTACCTTAGATTTGAAGTGTTAATTCTCAATGAAATAGGGGGTGTCCCGATGCTTCAATAGGGACGGCGAATTCGATTAGTATACCGCAGCCATTTAATTTAAAATTGTACATTTGATAAAAATACCCGTTTATGCGAAGGAAAGAACTCAGAATAATGGTTTGCGAATACGATGCGGTGGCGGAGTTACCCGAAGCCGACCAGAAATTGTTGCTGGCAGCACGCGAAGCCACTAAAAATGCGTATGCACCGTATTCGAAATTTTGTGTGGGAGCAGCCTTGTTGCTCGAAAACGGTGAGGTAATTGCCGGCAGCAACCAGGAGAATGCCGACTTTACCGATGGCCTGTGTGCAGAGCGGGTTGCCCTGTTTTATGCCAACTCTACTTACCCGGACCAAGCCGTAAAAGCCATTGCCGTTACAGCAAAAAACGCAAACGGAATTGTAGAAAATCCGGCGCAACCTTGTGGCTCGTGCCGCCAGGTACTGGTAGAAACCGAGTCGCGCTATAACAATTCTATTCGCCTGATTCTCGATGGCCGAAAACACATTCAGGTGCTTGAAGGCGCCGATAACCTGCTGCCCTTTGCGTTTAAACCTAAGGATTTAGAGTAGGGCGGCGCAAGGCAAAAGTAAAAAGGTTAAAGGCAAAAGGTGAGAATAGCTGTCATCTCGAAGCGAAGCGAGAGATCTGTTTCAGGGGCTGATCGCCTCATTTTAATTTAACTACAAAGTTTCACAAAGTAAGCACGTAGTTTCACAAAGGAGAAAGAGAATTTCAAGCGTTCACCAATCAATCTAACTCAATCTCCCCATCTCCCAGTCTCCCCATCTCAAAGTCTCTTCGTCTCCCAGTCTCACACCTCCACCGGACTAAACTTTCCGGCATTAAATATATTCATAAACTCGTCCCAAACCGGATCTTTTGGCGGGTCGGCAACAATGGTTAATGGTGTTTTACGTACGGGGTGAATAAACTCCACTTTACGTGCATGCAGGTGAATGCCTTTGTCTTTGTTCGACCGGGCAGCACCGTATTTCAGGTCGCCTTTAATGTGCAGGTGCAACTGACGTAGCTGTACACGTATTTGGTGATGGCGGCCAGTATGAATTTCCACTTCCAGCAAATGGTAACGATCGATACTCGCTACATGGCGATAGGTGAGGCTGGCAAATTTTGCCCCCGGTTTCGATTCGTTGAAAGCGTAACTACGGTTTTTCTCCTGGTCTTTGCGCAGGTAATGCTCAATGGTGTCGGTATATTTTGGCGGACGTTTATCAACCACTGCCCAATACACTTTTCGCATGCCGTCTTTGGTTTGGAAAAGTTTGTTTAGCCGTGGCAGCACTTTACTGGTTTTAGCCAGAATAAGCAGACCACTTGTTGGACGATCGAGTCGGTGGGGCAAACCAAGGTAAACATTTCCCGGTTTCTTGTATTTCACCTTCAGAAAATGTTTCACCTTGTCGATTACCGTTTCGTCGCCAGTTTTATCGCCCTGTACAACGTCGCCGCAGGCCTTGTTTATTGCAATAATATGATTGTCTTCGTAAACTACGTTCATTTTCAATGCTTGTTGTCATTTCAACGATCCCGAAACTTCGGGAGAGGAGAAATCTGCTCCAATGAAATGGATTTCTCAGTCATACTTCCTTCGAAATGCCAGTTATTTGAACTTTAATACTGCTCTTTCTCGTTGGGGAAATCCTGCGATTTTACATCGTTGATATAATTTCCTACTGCACCTTTTATTTCGGCTGCCAGGTTGTGGTACCTGCGTAAAAAACGTGGTGAGAACTGTTGTGTTATTCCCAGCATATCGTGAATTACCAGCACCTGACCATCAACACCGCCACCGGCACCAATTCCAATAACAGGAATTTTCAGCTCTTTGGCTACCCGTTCGCCCAATTCTGCGGGAATTTTTTCCAGTACCAGCGCATAACATCCTGCTTCTTCCAGCAGCTTGGCATCGCTGATCAGTTTTTCTGCTTCAGCATCTTGTTTGGCACGCACTGTATAAGTTCCAAATTTATGTATCGACTGAGGCATTAACCCGAGGTGGCCCATCACCGGAATTCCGGCCGAAAGAATACGTTTTACCGATTCAATAACCTCTTCGCCACCTTCGAGTTTTACCGAGTCGGCAGCGGTTTCTTTCATAATACGAATGGCGGAACTTAGTGCTTCGCGCGAGTTGCCCTGGTAGGTTCCAAAAGGAAGATCTACCACTACCAGTGCACGGTTTACGGCACGTACCACCGACGATCCCAGAAAAATCATTTCATTAAGGGTAATTGGTAGCGTGGTCTCGTGACCGGCCATTACGTTTGAGGCCGAATCGCCAACCAGGATTACATCTACTCCAGCTTCATCAACCAACTGCGCCATACTAAAATCGTAGGACGTTAACATCGATATTTTTTCTCCGCGCAGTTTCATTTCCGATAAACGGTGCGTGGTAACTTTTCGAACTTCGCTATGTACTGACATGTCTGTTTGTATTCAATTTAGACAGCAAAATTAACCAAACCTTTTATTTAACCCAAAAGCGGGGGGTTTTTCGCTTTGGGCTAAGTGTTGCTTAACTTTTATTAACCGGTTTATGCGCGTAGTTTTCAGAAGGTTTATTTTCTTTGTGGCTAATTTCAAAGTCGGAAAATGAGAAAACTAAATAGCGTATTCCCTCAAATTTGTTTGCTCCTTATTTTTGTATTTACCATGTTTGTTGCCGGGGCGCAGGAACAGGAGATCAATAACGATGTGGTTTCGTTTAAAAGGAGCGAACTGAACTGGGGGTTGATTATGGGCGTGAGCAAGGAAACAGAAGAGTTGTTAAGCGATGAAAGCCGTTTTAACGACGAACGTACCCTGTTTAATGGGAAGTTCAGGTTGGAAAATACTTATTGGAATTTACTGGATTACAAACAGGAACGCTTAAGTTTTCGGTTTGAGGCTGGCCCTTACGGCGGTTATGGTGATTGGGTCGACAGCTCGAAAGTGGAGTATATTACAGCCGATCAGGATTTTTACGGCGTGCGAACATCGGCAAATATCGATTACAATTACCGCTATTATTACGATACAAAAAGTTATACGGTACTTGATGTAAGTGCCTGGGGACGTTACGAAGTATTTAAACAGAATTTGGATGGAACCAGCACCGATTCGCTGGGGGTTACCACGCCGGTTGATGGAAGTGTTACAAAAGACCGCCTGCGCTATGGTTTAAATGCGAAAGCTGGTTGGGGATCGGGACGATTAAGCCCCATGAACCACTTGATGACTGCGCACTACCTGCTGGAAAAATATTACCCGGGGCGTTTATTCTCCGATTACGAAATTGCGCAGTTTGCCCAGGTGATTGCGAAGATTAAGCACAACCGCGATTTAAAGGAAGGACATAGTGCTGAAAAAGAAATGGAGGAAGTGGTTGATTTTATCCGCAGTACTTTTGTGCTGGCATCTCCCGAATCGATGGCAGCTGAGTGGCAGTACAGCGAGTTTGATCCGCGTTACCAGGGAAGCCGCTTAGAGATTGGCCCACAATTTAAGTATTATAACCAGGAGCCCGATTTTTTATTTGGCGGCTACATTCAGTACGACAATGCCAAATACGTTAATGTAAAATGGAACCGGAATTTCTCGGCCGAGCTGGTTTATAATCGCTACACAAAAACAGATAAGGAGTATATTGATGAATACCTTGTTAACTCCAATGTGAGTCGCGATTGGGCAACGGCAGATATTAATTTGGGGTGGAGCTATTACCCCAACCTGAAAACGCAGTTCGATTTTGGAATGCGTTATGTGCCGGGTATCGAGCTAAATAATTTCGATGAAGTGGGGGCATTAAGCCACAATGTTATTCCTTATGTTGCCTACTTCACTCAACTGAATAGCAAATCGCGGGCAAAACTCAATTTTGCCTGGCGTATTGCCGATGGCGAACAGTTTGTGATTCCCGGACCGGAGTTTTCGCTGGCAATTTACCGGAGTAAGTATTAGCGATTAAACCCGCAGGAATATTTTCTTTTTATACATATAGTAAAGCAATCCCCATATGAGTGCAAGGCCAAGAATCAGCTGAAGGAACTGACCAGCTTCACCCAATGGATTTGTAATCCACCCGAAAAAGAATTCCGTTATATATTGAATGTCGATAATGCGTGTAAAAAGGTAAACGAAAATGGAGTTCATACCGATTACCCGGAAATAAAATGCCCAGCCACGTATTTTCCAATGATCGATAATCAGGAAAAATAAAGCCATTAACAGAAAACTGATACCCCCTGTGAGCATATTAAATGTTGAGGTCCAGCATTTTTTTATGATCGGGTAGAAGGTTGAAAAGGCAAGTGCCAAAATAATCAAGCCAACTCCGGTGGCTGCCATGTAGCCTATTTTTTGCCAGTCGGTAGTTTTACGATTTCGCAGGATATTCCCGGCAATGGTGCCCATCAGTGTAATTCCGGTGGCCGATAGGCTGCACATTATTCCTTCGGGATCGAACGTTCCGCCATGTAAACGACCTGGTAAAAATAGCTGGTCGATGTAGCCGTTTATACATCCCTCGGGAGTCAATACTCCGGTACCAACTCCCGGAACAGGAATAAGTAACTGGATAATTCCAAAACCAACAAGAATTCCTGCCAGCCAGTATATGCGGCTTTTAAACGATTGAAAATAAATAACAATAAGCGAGGCAAAAAAGTAGCCGATACCAATTTGTCCGAGTACACTGGCAATCCGCCCGTCGGCAAACCCATTCTGGAAAGTACCGTTATAAAGTATTCCTAAAACGATTAGAATGACCATTCGCTTAAAAGCTTTTAAAGCCAGTCGTTTTTTAGGTACGTTCTTTTCAATTTTAGCTTTTATCGAGAAAGGGATAGCAACACCGGCAATAAACATAAAAAGCGGGAAGATCAAATCTTCAAAATGAAATCCTGCCCACTCGGCATGATGCATTTGGTTCCCTAGCCAGTCGGCACCGGTTATTTTGGAAATAGCAGTTGCCAAAATACCGCCGCCAGTTATCCAAAACATATCAAATCCGCGCAGCGCGTCTAATGATTGAAGCCTTTTTTGTGGTTCAGTTCTTAATGATTTAGTTGACATAGTACTCGTTTTATTGGTTTTCGAATTTAATAAAACTTCCAGATTAATCTTTTATCATTCATATTAATCCTTTCATTCTGTCGTTTTGTCACCACATCTGACAGGATTTTTACTGAGTCGGGGCAATACTATGTCAGATTTTACATTCATTCTGCTGATTTTCCCATGGCACAATCATTGATTATTTCCTGACGTAAAATTTTAGAACAATAAAAACTTAAAAAATATAACAATGGGAAAAATTATCGGAATTGACTTAGGAACCACAAACTCTTGTGTTTCTGTAATGGAAGGTAACGAGCCTGTAGTTATCCCTAACAGCGAGGGAAAACGTACTACACCGTCTATCGTTGCTTTCGTAGAAAACGGAGAACGTAAAGTTGGTGATCCTGCAAAACGTCAGGCAATCACTAACCCAACAAAAACGATCTACTCGATCAAACGATTCATGGGAGAAACTTTTGATCAGGTTAGTAAAGAAGTAAATCGTGTGCCTTATAAGGTAATTAATGGAGACAACAATACGCCACGCGTTCAAATCGACGACAGAAAATATTCGCCACAGGAAATTTCGGCAATGATACTTCAGAAAATGAAGAAAACGGCTGAAGATTATCTTGGACAAGAGGTTACAGAAGCAGTAGTAACTGTTCCTGCTTACTTTAGCGATTCGCAGCGTCAGGCAACGAAAGAAGCTGGTGAGATTGCCGGTTTAACTGTTCGTCGTATTATCAACGAACCTACTGCTGCTTCGTTGGCTTACGGCTTGGACAAGATGGACAAAGACATGAAAATCGCAGTATTCGACCTTGGTGGCGGTACTTTCGATATTTCTATTCTTGAGTTGGGTGATGGCGTTTTCGAAGTAAAATCAACCGACGGTGATACTCACCTTGGTGGAGACGATTTCGACCAGGTAATTATCGACTGGTTGGCCGACGAGTTTAAAAGCGAAGAAGGCATCAACCTACGCGAAGATCCAATGGCACTGCAACGTTTGAAAGAAGCGGCTGAGAAAGCAAAAATAGAATTGTCGAGCTCTTCTCAAACGGAGATTAACCTGCCATACATTATGCCGGTTAATGGTATTCCAAAACACCTGGTAAAAACATTGTCTCGTTCAAAATTCGAGCAGTTGGCTGATACATTGATTACTGCAACAATCGAACCTTGTCGTAAAGCATTAAAAAATGCAGGAATGTCGGCAAGCGATGTTGATGAAGTGATTCTTGTAGGTGGTTCAACACGTATTCCTGCCATTCAGAATAAAGTAAAAGAATTCTTTGGTAAAGAAGCCTCAAAAGGTGTAAACCCAGATGAGGTAGTTGCAGTAGGTGCAGCTATTCAGGGTGGTGTTTTAACAGGTGAAGTAAAAGACGTTCTTCTGCTTGACGTAACTCCACTTTCATTAGGTATTGAAACCATGGGTGGTGTAATGACTAAGTTGATTGAATCGAATACAACTATTCCGACTAAAAAATCGGAAACATTTACTACCGCTGCCGACAATCAGCCATCAGTAGAGATTCACGTTCTGCAGGGCGAGCGTCCAATTGCATCGGGCAACAAAACGATCGGTCGTTTCCACTTAGATGGAATTCCACCGTCACCGCGTGGAGTGCCACAAGTTGAGGTAACTTTCGATATCGACGCAAACGGTATTTTGCACGTACACGCAAAAGATAAAGCAACAGGTAAATCGCAGTCGATCCGTATCGAGGCTTCTTCAGGTCTTTCGGATGATGAGATCAACCGCATGAAATCGGAAGCTGAAGCAAATGCTGAAACCGATAAGCAAGCAAAAGAAACTGCTGATAAAATCAACCAGGCTGACAGTTTGATCTTCCAGACTGAGAAGCAGTTGAAAGAATATGGTGACAAATTGCCTGCTGACAAAAAAGGCCCGATTGAAGATGCTTTGAAAAAATTGAAAGAAGCACATGCTTCAAAAGATTTGGCTGCAATTGATGCTGCAATGAACGAGTTGAATACCGTATTTCAGGCAGCTTCGCAGGAAATGTACAACGCTTCGCAAGCACAAGGTGGTGCTGAAGGTCCTCAGGGAGAACCACAAGCCGATCCGAATGCAGGAGCACAAGGTGGCGACTCAAAAGGCGACGATGGTGAAGTAACTGACGTTGACTTTGAAGAAGTGAAATAGATTACTATCATAAGCGATAGGCAAAAATAGTTAAACCGCAGTAAGACATTGTCTTGCTGCGGTTCTTTTATTTATAAAAATGTTTTGAAATAAGCTAATTGAAAGTGCTATGGAGGTGTTTCTGAGTAATTGGTACCAGGCTTCTGTTAGCCATGAAATGCCAATTTTTACCTATAAAATCTTTCCGGGAACCTTTTCCCGGAAAGAATTATCAGCTTATATTGAAAGACTAACTGTTAAGTCTAATTGAATAGTGGTGTTTGAACTAACAGTAATGTTACTTAGGATTATATTGTTAACAGCACTAACTGCATTTGCTATTGCCGAAAAACTTAATTCGCTTTCTGTACTGGTGCGGTTGTAACTAGCAACATGTATTTCGTAATCTCCTTCTTCGAGAAATGAAAGCTTATAAGAACCATCTTGCTTTACTTTAGAACTTGTTACAGCATTCATAAATAGTAAATTGCTTCCTGTTTGGCCCTGTGTTTCGGTGGAAGCATTGTATTCTCCTTTTTTATATGCATAAACGATGTATTCTTTGTCATCTGAAATAGCACTTCCTGTTACATTGCCTTCGATTTCGCCAGTGGAGTTTTCGCTAATAACCCGAACTCCTGATGCCATTTCTGATGCGGCTACAAAAGAGTATTGTGTTTCGGCGCTATTTTCATTCCTTTGGATCGTTTTTCTCAAATCGAAATCAAAAACGAGGCTGGAATTTTCATTGGATTGAACTTCAAAATCCTTACTGAAGCTTAATTCAGAACTTGTTGAGGATGAAGTTTGAAGATTGTGTTTCTGATTATCGGAAGTTAATACATAACAGCCTGGAGAATTTCCGGAAGCATCCGATTCGTAATCTATTTCTAATGAAACACTGTTATAACTACTTGCTTCAACCATATCAGAATAAATAAGTTTTGTTTCACCATCGTGATAAGCTGAAATGTCTATCGTTTGCTTTTCAAACCCTTCTACAGTTTTGCCATCCACTTTTATTGCCGAAACGGTAACAAACGTACCTTCAATGTTCGAGTCGTCTGAGGGGCGTCGGTAAGTTTTACATCTAATTGTCCGGTCATTGTGTTCTGATCATCATCGTCTGAACAACCTATAAATGCTAATGTCGTTATGGCCAATGCCATTAGAGCGAAAATTTTTGTTTTCATAATCATATATTTATTATTTGTATTCTATAGCTGATAGTTATTACCTAATCAGCTTTGTTCAAAATTTTATTTGTTGTCTTTCCGATTTTTGTTGGCACGAGTTAAGAAAACTATTGCCGACTACTGCGAAAAAAATTATTACTAAGGTCAACTTTGTTTTCATCATCTATCTTTTTAATTCATACTGATGATTTAGTTGAACCGAATTAGAGAAGACCTTGCCATAATTTTGGGATGGTGAGCAAAGGTTGTTCTTAATAGCTTATATTCAGCGGAGTATTGCATGCTTTATTCTTATAATAAAGGCTAATTTAAGTTGTGATATGTGGATTTGTCTACACGTTGTGTAGAATTTGTGGCTGCGAAGCTACTCTGTTTTCATCCAGAATAAAATGGAATAAGATGTGTTTAATAGTACTATTAAGTAGAATAGGAGCAAAGAATTCTTTCTGAGTAAGCTACTAAGTATTTATTTATCATTTCGCTTGATCGATGCAGGAATCACATTGGCGAATGAATTATCTTACCTCTTTTTTTGTGGAATAATCCGGACGTTATAATATTCTTAATAATTGTCATTTCAGGAATGAAAAAGAAAAAGGCATTCTCGATACGAAAATGCCTTTTATAAGTATTAATTGTGATTGCTTCACTTATTTTAAAATGCAAATTTTAGTCCTATTCCCGGGTCAGGAGAAAAGAAAACTCCACCTTCGCTTACTAACTCCATATAGGGTTTTAAACTAATGTCTATTGCTAGCGGAACATTTGGTATTTTATATTCCAGACCCACTATTCCATCAATTCCAATACCAAAATCTCCGTCGTCAATATCATGAGGATGGTCGTACCAGCCTGCTGTACCTCTTCCATCGAATCTGTCGCCATAAAATGCTACATGACCACCAAAACCATAAAACCAGTTAAAACCAGGTTCATTAAATGCACTTTGTTGTTTTTCCCACAAACCTGTTAAACTAAATCCATGATGCCAAAATCCTACAATCCCTTCAACCGCAGAACTCCCGTTATTCTTCTTTAATGTCAGTCCCGATGTTCCTCCGGATCGCAATCCAACTGCAAAATCGTATTGGGCCATAGCAACACCCGAACCAAACAATAGAAGCACAATTAAAACAAATCTTTTCGTGTTCATAATATTCAATATTAAAATTTCAGTTTACACAATGCCAATTAATGTACCTCAATAGTGCTTTGTGTTTGTAAGAATCAGTAAATCAAGTATTAGTGTAGCTCAGGAAGGTTTCTGCTTCCTGCAATGGTGTAGATTTTAAGCTACAAAGTGTAGACAATATAGTGCTAAATATAAAGAGTGCCACATATTGTATTGTTCTCATGGGTAAGTATATGTGTCAGGTATACAAGTGTTTATGGTTCTTTGTGGAAGGTGTTTATTTAAATGGCACAATTGTTCCATCAGGGAGCTATAACGTATTAATTAAACAACAAAATTATAATAGCATGAAAACAAAATTGCGTAGAAAAACGGGAATACTGTCATTCATTATGGCATTGGTAATGATTATCGCTTCATGTGGTACATCCAAAACTTTTAAAGGAGGAGCAATTGGTGCCGGTGCCGGTGGTGCCATAGGTGGCCTAATTGGTTCTAAATCTGATAATACAGCCAAAGGAGCAATACTTGGTGCTGCAATAGGTGGTACTGCAGGAGCTCTCATTGGAAACTATATGGACAAACAGGCCGAAGAATTGCAGGAAGATCTTGAAGGTGCCAGCGTTGAAAGAATTGGAGAAGGAATTAAAATCACTTTCGACTCAGGAATTCTTTTTGGTTTCGATTCGTCTGAACTTACCTATGCATCTAAAGAAAATATTGCAGAGTTAGCAGAAACTCTTAAAAAATATGAAGAAACCGAAATCCTTATTGAAGGACATACCGATAATAAAGGTTCTGATAGTTATAACCAGGAGCTATCAGAAAGAAGAGCAGGTTCTGTTGCCGATGAATTAAAGATGCTTGGCGTTGCTGCTTCAAGGATTTCAGAAGTAGGGTATGGCGAAGAAATGCCAATTGCTGATAATTCAACAGAAGAAGGAAGAGCCCAGAATAGAAGGGTAGAGGTTGCCATTTTTGCCAACGAAAAACTTAAAAAAGCTGCAGAAGAAGGTGACTTGATTATAGAATAAATTGAATGTTAAAGAAGAACATAAATATGATAAGTATGAAAAAATTAATAATGATAGCGTTTCTAACGCTTGGTATGGGAACAATGATTTACGCACAAAATCAAGCGACAGGAATTAAAGGAGGTTTAAACTTCTCAAGTCTTTCAACCGATGGGAACAATGACAAGAACCTGAAAATGGGCTTTCATGCCGGGGTTTTTACTAAGATTCCAGTTAGCGAATCTTTTGCAATTCAACCGGAACTTCTCTATTCCGGAAAAGGTATTAAGCTTAATTATGACGAAAGTACCATTGCCGATGGAGAAACAAAATTTAATCTGAATTATATAGATGTACCGGTAAAACTGGTTTTCAATTTATCAGAAGATTTTGAATTCCAGTTTGGCCCCTATTTCAGTTATCTGGTAAATGCAAACACGGATACCGATGCTGAGTTATTTGGCGGCGAAATAGACGCTAACGACGAGTTAGACAGAGACCACTTTAATAGTTTTGATTATGGTTTGACCGCCGGATTAGGTTTTGATCTTGATCCAATGATTTTTGGACTAAATTATAACCTGGGCCTGAAACAGGTTGCTAAAGACAATGATTTATCCTACGACCTACTGGGTGATGCAAAAAATATGGTCATTCAGGCTTATGTTGGATTTAAATTTTAATCCTGAAGGAACAGAAAATAGTATAAAAATTGATCAAACCCAAATTGATAAATCTGTTTGGTTTAGTGATTGCGTTCGTTTTGTAATATTCAAAATAACAGGCGATTAGAAGTATACTTTAAAAAGAATAACCCTTATTTTTTATCTTAATTTCAGAACCACAAAACAGGATAACTCATTTTGTTATCCTGTTTTGTGGTTCTTGTTTCAGTTTTTGTGAATCTAATTTTAAAATAGCAAACAATTAGCTTTGCAAAGACTGAACTGAAGGTCCTTTCATCATCCGATCGAAGGGGCTTTTTTATTCCAGTTGTGAAATAGCTGCATGTAGTAAATCTTTTTTGCGGAATGAAACCGGCACCTTAGAACCATCGTCCATGTGGATGGTTATTCCGTCTTGTTTGTCTATTCGGACAATACGATTCAGGTTAATCAAATGTGATTGATGAGGTCTGAAAAAGTTTGAGTTTTGCAAAATCTTACTGTATTCTTTTAGGGTTTTCGAAATAAAAATGGGTGGCGAGTTATGAATGTAAAACCTGCAATAATTACTTTCTGCTTCAACCCTGATGATGTCGTCGGTTTTTACGATATATATTGATTCAGCTGTTTTAAGCACTATTTTTTGAAAAGGTTTATAAGAATTATTAATGTTCTCAATTAACGTTTTTAATTGGTTGGTATGAACATTAAGGCTACTCTCAATTTTTTGAACGGAAGAAATTAATTCTTCAGGATCCAGTGGTTTTAGTAAATAATCGATAGCCGAGAATTTGAAGGCTTTTAATGCATATTCGTCATAAGCAGTTAATATAACTAATGCGAAATCGATGTAGTTTATTTTGTCCAGAAGGTCAAAACCAGTTCCATCTGGCATTCTAATATCAAGGAAAACAACATCTGGTTGTAGGGTTTCTATCTGTTCAATTCCACTTTGTACATTATTTCCTTCACCTACAATTTCAATATTTTTGCAATAAGTTCGCAGCATTTTGTTTAGGGTTTCTCTTGCCCGGGGTTCGTCATCGATAATAACGGTGCGAATTACTGAGTTATTCATGGTAGTATATGTTTTTGCTTTGTTGCCTGCGGTAACCGCAACCTTAAAATTCTTCTTTAAACGGAAACCTTATAACGACTTCCGTTCCGGTTTCACCTTCGTTATTTATGTTTTGTATTGTGAGTACGGTTTTACATCTCTGATTATTTAAAATTTTAATCCGTTTCTTTATTATTTCGGTGGCCATCGATTCGTGTTTTTTCTGGCTTGCTTTTCCTCTTTTAGGATAATACCCTGTTCCATTGTCGCGGATAATCGCTTCCAGGCAGGTTTCTTTTGTTTCGAAAGAAATTTGGATCATTCCCGGATAGGCGAGGTTGGCAAATCCATGTTCGATAGAATTCTCAATAAAAGGCTGAATAATCATTGGGGGAATATGTATGTAATCCGGATCAGGAATGTTTTTGCATTCTATGGTATATTCAAATTTATTCTCGATTCGTAGTTGCTGCAGATTTAAATAATATTGAAGCGATTCTATTTCTTTAGAGAGCGTAATCCATTCATTTCTTGAATTTTGAAGAAATATCCGCATGAGTTTTGCAAATTTTGAAAGATACAAGCCTGATTCGTAGGTGTCTTTTCTGTAAATAAAACTTTGTATTGCAATAAGAACGTTAAAAATAAAATGAGGATTCATTTGCAACTGAAGTAATTTGTGCTCCAATATAATTCTTTGCTCTTCTGTTTTTTGTTTTTTCGTTAAGGTTGAAATCCAGTAAATTATAAACCCAGAAAATAAGCAAACAATTAACAATATAAACCACCAGGTTTTCCAGAACGGCGGTTGGATTACAAGGTTAAAGGTACTTTCTTTTTGATTTGCTATGTTAGATTTAATTTTGAAGGAATAATTTCCGGGTTGAATATTGGTGTAGCTGGCACTATTGTTTTTTGTTTGTACCCAATCCGGATCAACTCCTTCTAATTTATATTGATATTGTTCCTTCAGTCCACTATACTGCATAGTTGAAAACTCAAGCGTAAAGAAATTCTGATCATATTCTAACTCAACAGGAGTTTCCGGGCTTGCGCTAAAAAAAATGCGCGATCCGAAAACTTTAGCACCGGTAAGTACTATTTTATTTGTAGAAGAGTGGTTGGTGAGCGATTCCGGGTTAAAAATAATGGCTCCTTGTTTTCCGGCAAACAGCAATTTTCCGGTTGATAATTTTAGCGATCCTCCTGAAAAATCGAAATCAGGCAGCCCGTGCAAATAGCTATATGATTGTGAGTCTTTTGTTTTTGGGTTATACAATACCAGGCCATCGGCTGTTCCAATCCAAAGGTTGCCACTTCCATCTTCCTGTAAACTAAAAATTTCTTTGTACGGGAACTCGATATCCTGTATGACATCAAATTTGCCCGTTTGTGGATTGAACTTGTGCAATTTTTCTCCACCTACCCAGATTGTTCCGTTTTTTTGCTGAAGAAAAACAGTAGCCTTGGTTTCCGAATATTTGCCGGTATTTTGTTGTGTTTTGTAAAAGTGATCAATCTCTAAGGTTTTGCTGTTGATACGGTTAAGTCCATTGTTGGTTGTGCCGGCCCAAATATATCCTGTAGAATCGTTCGCCAAAAAACTAATAAGATGAGATGTTAGGCAGTATTTCCCCGGTTGATTGTGTAATTCTATGTGTTTATAATCTGCCGACACCGATAGAAGTCCCTTGTTGGTTCCTGCCCAAATACAGCCATTATTATCTTCTGTTAAATTGAAAATATTATAATGCGATGTATTTTGTATGGGTGTGAATGCCTCCTTGAAAAATGTGTATATACCTTTATTTGTCCCGATAATCAGGTTGTTACTGCTAGCATCTGTTAGGATATCATTAATCATAAAACCTTCTAATAAGGTGTCAAGCTCAATTCGGTTATTTTTATAATTAAGCTTAATGAGGTTATTATCAGTTCCAACGATAATCCCTTTTTCATAAGGAACTGTTGCGTTTATCTTATTAGTTGTTAAATGAACTGCGGTGTTATTATCGTTTCGAAATTTGTTAGTTTGTTGGTCATAAACCAGTAATCCGAGGTTGGTGGCAACATAAACCTTTCCATTTATTTCATTTAGGTTGACTATTTCTTTCTGCCACAAAGGATTGGTTTTGTCGCTGTTGCTCTGAAGCAGTTTAAATTCATTTTTGTTGGTTAATATTCCAAGTCCTTTATTCGTCCCAAGCCAAAGAATTCCATTACCACTGTTTTTAGTCAGAGCTGTTATGTCGATGTTCGATATTATTTGTTCAAATTTCTTGCTAGTGTTGTGAAATGCCAGCAATCCATTGGTTGTTGCAAAATATATAGTGTCATCAATCTTTTCAGCCCGATGAAAGTTCTTGAAGTATTCAAAATCTGCCAATTCTGTTTCGTCGGAGGACTCAGTATTTTTTCCCCGGAAGACTGAAAATGAATCAACCTCAATGTGGTATTGGTAAATAATATTCCTGTAGGCCGTCCATATCGTTTGTTCATCCAATTCTATTCCGGTTAGCGGAAGTTCCATGGGGGTGGTATGTTCATGAAAATTATAAGAACGAAACTTTTCTACTTCCCGGTCGAAAATATGTATGCCGAAAGCCCCCCAAAGTCCGGCCATAAATCGTCCTCCCTTGTCTTCAAGAAAAGAACTATACCAATCTTTTTGATAAGAATCCGGATCGTAGCTAAATTTTTTAAATGCGTTTGTTCTACTATTGTATTTGTTAAAGCCAACCCCCTGCCATAATCCAATCCAGATGTTGTTATTATTGTCTTGATAAAGAGACGAAACCTTATTGGATGCTAAAGAGCTGCTATCTCCTTTTTTGTGTTGATAGTTGTTAAAAGTATCGGTTTTTGGGTTCCATTTGCTAAGTCCTTTTTTTTGAGTACCGAACCAAATGTTTCCTTTGTTATCTTCTAAAACTGAAGAAATGTTGTTTGAAATTAATGTGTTGTCAGTATCCGTTAGTCGTCGGATATATTGAATTTCATTATCGGATTTTGAAAATATAGAAATACCATCGTTTGTTCCAATCCAAATGTTTCCGTCCCTATCTTCAAATAAGGCATTAATTGAATTATTAATCAGCGAATGTGGGTCGCTTTCATTATTAGAATATAAAACTGCGCTGTTGTTATCGGCATTAAAACGGTAAACACCGTTTCCTCCGCTTAGCCACAAAAGCCCATCTCTGTCTTCAATGCAGTGAAATGAAGACATGGGGATAATTCGGCGAAATGTTTCTGTGTCTTTGTAAAACCGCCAAAAGCCATCAACTGATCCAACCCAAAACCTATGTTTTGAGTCTTCAATTACATAGGCCACTTTCTGGTCGCGTTTTTTATCTTTCCGGGTAGGATCTGATTTTACTAAATGCATATTACCCGATTCAGGATGAAAACGATAGGGGCCTTTTCCGCGGTTTCCTACCCAAATATCTCCATCGGAATCTTTAAACAGGCAGTGATAAGAATAATACTCCTGCGTAACTTGATGATGTGGATAATACTGAACTTTTCCGGTTTTGGTATTAATTTTATTCAGAACGCCATCAACAGTTTCTACCCACAAAACAGCGTTTGAATCGGGTAAAATTTTTCGAATATATAGGTTGCTCGGATCCGATTTTCCCTTGTTGATGGCTGACCAGGTGCGGAAAGTTCCGGTTTTATTATCGTATTTATTTAACCCGTTTTTTGTGCCAACCCATAAAGCCCCGTCTTCGTCAACGGCCAGGCATTGAATGTAGTTGCTTGAAATGGACAATGAGTCATCAGGAGAATGTTTAAAGTTTACAAAGTTGTAGCCATCGTAACGTGATAAACCTTCATTGGTTGCAATCCAAATAAAACCGTTATTATCCTGAAGAATATCCAAAACATAATCGCCACATAATCCATCGTTAGTAGTTAGCGATGAAAAACGGGCATAACGGTCTTCGTTAATGTTAACATTTGCCCGCGCAGAGCTAACAAAAAAAAGAATAGAAAACAGCCATATGTATCTCAGCAGAATCAAGCTTATAAAGATAAGATTTTTGTGTGCATGTACTTATTCGTTCTTAAATGTATTGGGTGCAGCTTTAACTACACCCAATATTGTTATTGTTTGTTTTTGGGGAGAGCAAAAAAGTATTGCTACCAAACTACTTTATTGCCAAATATGTCGTATTCAATATCAGAAAGCAGGCTTAGTTTTTTAATGCCTTTTACAGTATTAATATTGTCGTTTATATAATCCGTTCCTTTTTTCTCGTTTCCGCTTTCCATGCCGGCAGCTAAATCAATGCCGGGACTTAGGTACAAGCAATAAAATAAGGTTAGCGGGTTGCCTGTTACCAGTTCCGATACCATTGCTTTTTCTCCGTTGGCATTAACTACTTCAAAATCGGCAGGGAAACCGCTACCGTAATAATCGAATAAATGCTTTGGTTTTTTGGGCGCTTTTTTGGCTGCTTTTGTTGTTTTTTCTTTTTTGATATAGTCTTTGCTAAAACTATCATAGTTAACAAAATCCATGGAGCCCTTTAGGTTTTTTTTGGGGCTGGTGCATACGTTTTTTGCCGATCTGAACAAACCGGAAACATTGCCATTTTTATCGAAAAATACAGCTTCGCAAATATTGGTGGCATAAGCTTCCTCGGGTGTTCCGCTAAAATCGATATCGTAATCGCGCTCGGTTCCTTTTATCCCTAGCGCCCCTAATCCTGCTGAAGCAACTGTTTTCGCTTTTTTCTCTTCAGCGGTAATACCCGGCGTATAATAAAACTCGCAATCAGGAAATTTGCTCTCATCAAAAGTGGGATTCTTTTCGCCCATAAATAATACAACCACTTTGGGTTGGTATTTTGCTTGCGAAAATCCAAGCAAACTTACCATAAGCATGGCTACTGAAATAAATACTACTTTTTTCATGTGTTTTTGATTTTTGCCCCTGTTGCGGTTTACGTCCTTTTTCCGCAAGCCAGTGACGGTTTTTATTTCTTGTAAATTATTAGTTTTTATTTTTTAATGGATTAATTAAACGAATATCTGTTATATGTCATAATTACTATTTAGCACGTCATGCTGAACTTGTTTCAGCATCTTTATGCCTGAATATTAACTACTTGAGAGAATGACCCTGAAACAAGTTCAGGGTGACGTCTTGGTTGTGACTAATTGCGGACATTCAAATTAATTATTTCAAGGTTGGTATTTAATTTCCAATTATCCACCAATGTGAACCATCACTAACCAATTTAGCCGAAGAATATGAGGTTAACTCCAGAGGATGTGATACCCCTCCATTATTATCAATTGCATAGCTCTCGATTGATGTTGTTACACTTATCGTAGCTGAGGAATGTTTGTTCTTAATGGTAATAACCCTATTAACATTACTTGGTGGATCGGGTAGAACAATATTTGCTCCGTCTGATAAAATTATGCTATACCCGTCAGTGTCTGTTATCGTATAAGCAGTAGTGGTAGAAAAAACGCTGCTCTTAATTGTACCATTAACAGTTAAATCACCATTTAATGTTGTGTTGCCGTTTTTATACATAACAAGAGCATCAGAACGGGATGATGCTGATCCATTACCAATTACAAATAGCCGATCATTTGGATTAGCACCTGTTGTGCTTAAAGCAGTATAGTCAGTACTGAAGTATCCTAACGCGGTTTCTCCATAACTTTTTGCGTAGTTCTGATACCCCATTGCTGTTGAAAACTCTCCCATAGTTTGATTTTCAACGCCACCAGGTATTGTTGAGTAGTGGCCCGAAGCCATATTGTCAAATCCTCCACCTACAGTTGTGTAGTAACTTGAAGCAGTATTTAGGGCTCCTCCACTAACCGTTGATGTATTGCCGGAAGCGGTATTTCCTTCACCTCCACTTACTGTAGCCTGAGAATCTGTTGCTTTATTTGATGCACCACCACTAACTACAGAACGGCCTCCACTTGCGATATTGCTTTTCCCTCCTGCTATGGTTGAGTTTTGACCACTAGCACTATTGTTTTCTCCACCGGTTACTGTAGCATATTCGCCCGTTGCAGTATTTGGTGTTACCGTATTATCGTTAGCGGTACCTATAAATGTATAATCTGCTGAACCATCATGAGAATGGATGTCGCTTAAGTCCGGTTTATTCAAAATCTGAGCTTCGCCGGTTGCTGCATTCCAGTCGGCTTTTACATTCGATATTTTTGCCGTGTTGGCTACAATGGCGTCAGCTTGTGCTGTTGTAATTGTGGTTGGTTTATTGGTTAAACTGTTGTAATCACCATCAAATCCGGCAACCCAGTTTGTAACACCAGCTCCGTTCGTAGTAAGTACCTGTCCATCAGTTCCATTGTCAGCAGGAAGTGTATACGCGGTTCCGGTTCCGTTATTAATGGTTAATTCTCCGTTTAAACTTGTGTTTCCGTTTTTATACATAACAAGAGCATCAGAACGGGATGATGCTGATCCATTACCAATTACAAATAGCCGATCATTTGGATTAGCACCTGTTGTGCTTAAAGCAGTATAGTCAGTACTGAAGTATCCTAACGCGGTTTCTCCATAACTTTTTGCGTAGTTCTGATACCCCATTGCTGTTGAAAACTCTCCCATAGTCTGATTTTCAACACCACCAGGTATTGTTGAATAATTTCCGGATGCTGTATTATTATATCCTCCGCCAACTGTTGTGTAATAATTTGAGGCAGTATTTATGGCTCCTCCACTAACCGTTGATGTATTTCCGGAAGCTGTATTTCCTTCACCTCCACTTACTGTAGCCTGAGGATTTGTGGCTCTATTTGATGCACCACCACTAACTACAGAACGGCCTCCACTTGCGATATTGCTTTTCCCTCCTGCTATGGTTGAGTTTTGACCACTAGCACTATTGTTTTCTCCACCGGTTACTGTAGCATATTCGCCCGTTGCAGTATTTTGTGTTACCGTATTATCGTTAGCGGTACCTATAAATGTATAATCTGCTGAACCATCATGAGAATGGATGTCGCTTAAGTCCGGTTTATTCAAAATCTGAGCTTCGCCGGTTACTGCATTCCAGTCGGCTTTTACATTCGATATTTTTGCTGTGTTTGCATCAATTGCAGTTGCCTGTGCTACGGAAATTGTAGTCGGTTTATTGATTAAGCTGTTGTAATTACCGTCGAAATCGTCAGTAGAATCCGTATCCAAATTTACCGGAACATCTGTAAGGTCGTCAAAGTTACCACTAAAATCATCGGCGGCATTTTTATCCCAACTGGAAGTATTGTCCTCTTCAACATAAACTGTTAAATCCGGTTTATTTAAAATTTGTGCTTCTCCACTAATTGCACTCCAATTGGCTTGAACATTCGAAGTTTTTAAAGTGTTTGCTTCAATTGCACTGGCTTGAGCTGTAGTAATTGTTGTTGGTGCATTATTTAAACTTGAATATTCGCCATCAAAATCATCCGAAGCATCTTTATCCCAGTTCGTAGTGTTGGCGTCTTCAACATAAACCGTTAAATCAGGTTTATTTAGTATTTGTGCCTCACCGGTTGTTGCATCCCAGTCGGCTTTTACATTCGAAATTTTTGCAGTATTATTTTCAATTGCAGTTGCTTGGGCTGCTGAAATTGTTGTGGGTTTGTTTGTTAAATTGTTATAATCTCCATCAAAATCATCACTCGAGTCCGTATCTAAATTTGTTGGCACATCTGTTAGGTCACTAAAACTACCACTAAAATCGTCGGTAGCATCGGTATCGAGGTTTGCCGGCACATTTGAAAGACTGTTAAAATCCCCATCAAAATCGTCGGCAGCATTTTTATCCCAAGCCATAGTATTGGCGTCTTCAACATAAACCGTTAAATCAGGTTTATTTAGTATTTGTGCCTCACCGGTTGTTGCATCCCAATCGGCTTTTACATTCGAAATTTTTGCAGTATTATTTTCAATTGCGGTTGCTTGGGCTGCTGAAATTGTTGTGGGTTTATTAATTAAGCTGTTGTAATCACCATCGAAATCATCTGCTACGTCTTTGTCCCAGCCGTCAGTGTTTTCAAAACTTAGTTGGCTTAAGTCGGGTTTATTGGTCAGACTATTATAGTCTCCATCAAAGAGTAAATTCCCTGCATCATTAAGTTCCGAGATATCAATGGGTAGTTCTGGTTTCCCTTCTAAATCAGAATATTTACCACTAAAACTCGACCCCGATGATTTGGCATACAAGGCATAAGGCACACTAAGCATCTGACTGGTTCCTATTTCTACATACGATTCACCGCCGGTAGCATCCAATTCCACTTTAAGGAAGTAGGTGTTTTCTCCCCAGTTAATATCAGTAATTGTTCCAATAGCAGGAGTGCCATTACCAATTTCCAATACAATTATACCGAACTCATTGGTGGTCGTTAAATGTTTTTCCTGAAAAACGATGTCTCCTGTTGCACTCTGTTTTACAATATTAATTCGAATGCTAACATCTTGATTGTTCATTATCTGTCCTTCGTTGTTGCGCAGAACTGCCTGATAATTAAAAGCACCGGGCGTTTGTGCCAACAAAGAACCTATACATAGTAAGAACATGAATAGAAACGACTTGATTTTTTTCATAACATTGGGTTTGAAATATTATTGTTTAATAATTTTAAATGTATGGATGTAGTTGTTTTTTCTGTTCGTTACGGTTAAAAAATAGATACCACTTCGGTACTGGTTCATCGAAATTTTTTGTTGACGCAAAAGATTTTTTTCTGAAAGAAGTAGACTGCCATTCACATGGGTTAAAGAGAATTCCATCTCTCCAATGTTCTCTCCTTCAATTGTTAGCATAACGAAGTTACTCGTTGGGTTCGGGTAAGCTTTTAATGCAATTCCCGAAGCTGCTAGTTTATTTATTGAGGTAATAATCAGACTGCCTTGTTGCTGGCCTTGCGTTAGTGCTATATCCGTATTTTTATAGGTAGCAACCGAAAGCTCTCCAATGGAATAACTTAGGGAGTAATTGGTGTTCGAAACCGTTTTACCACCTGATAAAATTGCACTTTGTGCGTTGCTTCTTGCTGTGCTAAACAACAAGAAAAAGAGTAATAAAAAACTAAAATTGCTCGAGATTTTGCATAACGAATTATGCAGTGATTTTTTGCATTTGCTCTGGTTTGAATTCATTTTGCGTCCATTTTAATTCACTCAAATATACTTTTCGGAAGAATCATATATTGAATGATTTAGTATTTGTTGGAGCAGAGTTAGTATTCGCATTAATTTGCTTAGTATTGTTTGGCGTAGCATGTGCTCATACAGGAAGAGCTAGCCTTGTAACGATACCTTTCCAGATGGTGAGTTTTGGCTTTTGAACCCATAAAATAATTCCCTGTTTTCTCGTTCTGTTAAAATAATGGCATGTCTTTAATATTTATGCCTTTTCATTTCTGCAATTTTTGTTTTAGTTAACCAGACTAATGCATTGGATTTAATACAAGGGAAATGGCAAAACAACCCGATAGCCGATAGCTTTATGGAATCCTTTTTTGCTCTTCTTCTAAACATTCCCGGCTCAATGGTGTTGGTGAAAAGTGGAATTTAAAATGCATCGCAATGAGCAATGAATACGAAGAATCGAGAAGGAACTTTCTTACTAAATTAGGATTAACGCTTGGAGCAGGAGTTGTTGCTGGCGAGAAGCTATCGGCAAAGGTAATGAACAGTAAAGCTGAATTTCCATTAAATACGGACCAACAACAACTGATGGATCGGTACGAAA
This sequence comes from Draconibacterium halophilum, assembly GCF_010448835.1. Lineage (NCBI taxonomy): Bacteria > Pseudomonadati > Bacteroidota > Bacteroidia > Marinilabiliales > Prolixibacteraceae > Draconibacterium > Draconibacterium halophilum. Next base: position 4,113,459 of record NZ_CP048409.1, on the reverse strand, counting down.
ACTGGATGGATGAATTTATTCCGGTAATTAAAGCGTTTCGTGAAAATCCGGAAGATAAAGCTGCCCAAATTCGTATTGCCAAACTTTCGGAAGAAGCTGAAACCTGGAGGCCACAGTTGACCGAATTTATGAAAGACGAAAATTTTGCTCGCTATTATATGACTGCAACCGAACGAATGACCAAAGAGATTTATTAGTAAGAATCAGGCAAAAGACCGTAATTCTGTTGCAAGCAGGATACTGAGGCGGGCGGTAGTACCTTTTTCAGCGCTTAGCCTCCGCAATATCTTCAATAAAATAATACTCGCGGTTTATTAAACGATAAATCAACCAGGCGGGCAGACCAGTATAATCTTTAACAAATTGGTTTTGCGAGGCATGGATATCCCAGAGTGTGACCTTTACAGCAGCCTTAGCTTTTATTGAAATATTGGCTTCAGGTTGCAATTTATTCATCTCGTCGCCACCCAGCATCGAGACAACTTTCGAGGGCATAATCGTGTAAGCCAGCTTGGCATTGTATTTTGAATTATTTTTCTGATAAGTAGCAAAAGCCTGTTGTGTGGCTTTCCCAATTGTCATATGGTCGGGGTGCATTGTCATTCCACTTTCGGGCCAAAAAGTAACAATCAGGTCGGGTTTAAATTCCTCCAACTCTTTTTCAATATCATCAATTAATAGAGGTAAACTTTGGTCTTTTAATGTACCGTCGCCGTAATCGAAAACCTTTTGGTAATCAATGCCTAACATGTAACCACTTTTATACACTTCGGCCTTGCGCACATCGCCTAAAAATTGTTGCTGGCAAACTTGTGGCATTTGTGTACCGGCATCGCCCGGAGTAAACGTTAATAGCGCTGTTTCTATACCTTCTTTTTCAGCATCTAAAAGTAACTCAGTAGTGTAAGACTCATCGTCGGGGTGAGCAAAAACGATCATTACCTTTTTAGATTGTAATTGCTCTGTAATCGATTTTGTGAATTGCACATCGTCGGAAAACAAATAGCTTCTGAAGCCAAAAAACAATACGCAGGCGATTATAAAAAGGATGAGCACAGTTTTTAGTAGAAGTTTAAGTTTTTTCATTTTTCAGCAATTAGTTGGTTTATGCCAGTGAAGTTAAGAATTTAAGCGGGGATAATTAACCGCGATTTTTATGTCAGACAAAATAAATACCTAATTTCGCGTTTTACCTAAAATAGTGTGTTATGAGATACTTGCTTGTACTTTTGATTTTTCTTCCGTCGTTGGTTTTTTCGCAAATAAACCAAACTGATGCCAATGGCTTACGTCAGGGCACCTGGCAGAAGAAGCAAGCCAACGGCCGCCTGTTGTACGAAGGAAATTTTAAGGATGACAAACCGGTGGGCGAGTGGAAACGCTACCATCCGGGCGGGCAGATAAAAGCGCTGATTGAATACAAAGGCGATACAGCATACACACAACTATTTACCGTTTGGCGAAAAAAAGTTGCCGAAGGTAACTATGTGAATCAGCAAAAAGAAGGTGTTTGGAAGATCTATAAAAACAACCAACTGGTTGCCGACGAAGAATACAAGCACGGATTAAAACACGGCACATCGCATCGCTACTACAACACAGGAGAGGTAATGGAAGAAAAGGAGTGGGTGAATGACATGGAACACGGTGACTACCAGATTTATTATAAGAACAGCGATCCGTACATGCAAAGCAAAATGAAACTGGGCATGCGTCACGGTTTGTTTTTAGTGAGTTATGAAAACGGAAGTCAGGAGTTGGTTGCCGAATACCGAAATAACCTGCGGCACGGCGAATGGAAATACTTCGATAACGAAGGCAATCTTCTTTACACACTTTTTTACGATAACGGACAAATTCTGAATCCCGGCGTTCGCGACAGTATAACCAATCTGAATATGAAGGAGCTGGAAAAAAATAAAGGCTCTATCCTCGATCCGGAAGAGTTTCTGCAAGATCCGTCGGAATACATGATGCGCGAGAAAGGGCAACGATAAAATTGGCGTGGGTCACGGTCAAAAGCTATTAATTCGTTAACTTGGCCTTTAAATTAAAACTCGCAAAGCGTAGAGCAGGGAATTCGCCGATTTGTTAAACAATCTGGTTCATTCTCAAAAATTAAATGTATTGACGATTTACTAAAATGAAATACACCATTTTAATCCTTGGCGTGCTGTTAATGGGATTTCAACAACTAAATGCTCAGAATTATTTTTGGATTGGGTTTACCGACAAAAATAATTCTGAATATTCATTGGATAATCCCGAGGCGTATTTATCAGAAAGGGCGATACAACGCCGTATAAACCAAAATATTCTCATCGATTCGCTCGATCTTCCCGTAAATCAGAATTATATCGACTCGGTACTCACGCTTAATGTGGAGTTGGTTCATGCTTCAAAATGGCTGAATGGATTAACCGTTCGGTCCGATTCAGCAAATTTAGCTGACAGCATTAGCTCCTGGAATTTTATTTCCGAGGTACAGCTGACGAAACCTGCTGCCACAGCAAAAAGTGGATACAACAAATTTGTTGATGAGATTTTTACTGATGCAGCACCAATCGATACTTCATTTTACGGTTCTTCTGTTTATCAGGTAGGAATGATGGAAGGCCAGTTCCTGCACAACGAGAATTTTCGAGGCCAGGGAATGCAGATTGCTGTGCTTGACGGGGGATTCCGGAATGTAAACAGCCTGCCTGCATTCGATAGCCTTTGGGCAAATAATCAGATCCTTGGAATGAAAGATTTTGTAAATACTGATGACGATTTCTTTACAACTGCCGATCATGGGATGAGTGTTTTATCATGCATGGGAGGAAATATTCCCGGAGAGTTGATCGGTACAGCTCCAAAAGCTTCTTATTGGTTGCTGCGCTCCGAAGATATTTATTCCGAGTATATTATTGAAGAAGACAATTGGGTGGTAGCTGCTGAATTTGCCGACAGCGTGGGAGTTGATATCATCAATTCATCATTGGGATATTCTGAATTTCAGGATGCATCCACCAACCATGTTTATGCTGATATGGACGGAAATACAACGCGTGTAACACGAGGCGCAAACATTGCGGCATCGCGCGGGATACTTGTATTTTCGAGTGCAGGTAATGAGCGGAATGATGCCTGGTTCAGAATTGTAGCTCCTTCGGATGGGGAAAATGTAATAGGAGTGGGAGCAGTGGACACGAATTTTAATCCGGCTTATTTTTCATCTGCCGGCCCGGCTGCCAATGGAGCACTGAAGCCGAATGTTTCGGCAATGGGCTATCAAACAACTTTACAACGTTCCAACGGATCGGTTGGACTTGGCAATGGAACCTCTTTTTCATCGCCGGTACTTGCCGGTATGGCGGCCTCGCTTTGGCAGGCATACCCCCAAAAAACTGCCATCGAAATAAAAGATGCCATCGAACGAAGCGGACATCTTTACAATTTGCCCGATTCGTTGCAGGGATATGGAGTTCCGAATATGCGAACGGCTAGTGCAATATTAAATCCGATGTCTGTTCCGGATCAGAAGAAAATAAAAAGCTGGACCGTTTATCCTAATCCCGTGCAAGATTATATTGTACTTCAGGCAACAACGATTCAACCTTTTTGGGAAATTGAAATAAAACTTTGTGCACTTGACGGGAGTGTCGTAAAAACCTGGCAGAAGTCGGCAGCACCTTCCATTACTTTAAGTAAGCTCTCTCAGGTTGAAGCAGGAATTTATCTGCTTCTGGTGCGAACAAAAAAAGGGATCGAAACCTTTAAGGTCAATAAAATCAGGTAAACAAATGAACCAGCAACTCACACTTTCTCAATTAAATGCAAAAATAAAAGGTGCACTTTTAGATGCATTCCCAGGTACCGTTTGGGTGGTTGCCGAAGTGAGTGAGTTAAAGCACAACCGAAGTGGTCATTGCTATTTGGAGTTAGTAGAAAAAGAGGGTAGTACCATAACAGCTCGTTCGCGAGCCACCATCTGGTCGTATACTTACCGCATGTTAAAACCTTATTTTGAAACCAGCACAGGGCAGCTTTTTAGCGAAGGAATAAAAGTGCTGGTGCAGGCAACAGTTGAATATCATCCGGCATATGGTTTGAGTTTGAATATAAAAGACATTGATCCGACTTACACTGTTGGCGACATGGCCATGCAGCGCAAAGAGATTATAAACCGGTTGAAGGCAGAAGGAGTTTTTGATATGAATAGAGAACTGGAGTTGCCTTTGGTTCCGCAAAAAATTGCTGTTATTTCATCGGCAACGGCAGCCGGTTATCAGGATTTTATGAATCAGCTGGAAAACAACGAATATGGTTTTAAATTCTATACCAAATTGTTTGAGGCGTACATGCAAGGCGCGGAAACAGTGCCCTCAATTGTGCATGCCTTGGAGCGGATTTTCGCACACGACGACTTTTTCGATGCAGTAGCCATTATCCGTGGAGGAGGAGCGACCGCTGATCTAAGTAGTTTTGATGATTACGACCTGGCCATAAATATTACCCAGTTTCCGTTGCCGGTAATTACCGGAATTGGTCACGAAAAAGACGATACGATCATCGATCTTGTGGCGCACACACGAATGAAAACACCTACAGCAGTAGCTGAGTTTTTTGTTACTGGTGTTGAACGATACTATGAACGTTTACTGGAGCTGGAAAATGGTATTGTGCAATTAACCCGCGAAACGTTGGATTTTCAACAGGAAAAGCTGGAACGAGTGGCCGAAGGATTAAAATATTCTGTAGCCGATTTTATTAACGACAGGCAACGGCAGCTTAACAAACGCAGCAACGAACTGCAGCAAAATGTAAGTCAGTTTTCGTATAAAAAACATAACGAATTGGATAAACTTAAACACGGTATTCATTCAGGGCTTTCGCTGTGGTTTGTAGAGGCTAAAAATGATGTTGGACATAAACAGCGTATTCTGAGAAGAGTGGTTGGCGAAGCTGTTTTTAAGGAGAACGCAAAACTAAATCATCAGCAAGATTTGTTATCAGGACGAGTGCGAAATGTGCTGGCAAAAGAGCACGATCGCATTCTGTTAAATAAAAATTCGGTACGTTTACTAAATCCTGAAAATGTATTAAAAAGAGGATTTACCCTAACTCTAAGAAACGATAAAATAATTAAATCGTACAAAGATGTTGCGGTTGGCGAAGAGCTGGAAACACGATTTGCCGACGGTACAGTAACTAGCAAAATCACAAAAAATAAATAAGATGGCAGCTAAAAAGATTTCATACAGCGAGGCAATGGCCGAGATAGAAGAAATTCTTGAAAAAATAGAAAATGAAGAGCTGGACGTGGATGAACTGGCCGAAAAAGTAAAACGCGTATCGGTGTTGCTGAAAACCTGCAAGGACAAATTGACCAAAACCAACGAACAGGTGGAGCAGATTCTAAAAGAAATGGAAGGTTAAATTTTAAGTCATAACTTATGAAAAAGCAAGATAAAATTGTAAAACTTTATACCGGCGATGAAATTCTAATCAGCAGGCTAAAACAGGAACTGGAAGTTGCAGGAATCAACCCAATGATTAAAGATGGATTTAAACAGGGGCTAGCTGCCGGCTATGGCGAAGGAGTGCCTTCTGCCATCGATCTGTTTGTGGTTGAAAGCGAGTTGCAAAAAGCACAGGAAATACTAAAAGCAATAACCGAAGAATAAAATATGTATACAAAAGAGCAAGTAGCAAAAACCATAGATCATGCGGTTTTAAAACCCGAACAAACGTTGGCCGATTTGAAAGCCAATGCCAAAATGTGCATTAAAAATAAGGTGTTTAGCATGTGTGTAAAACCTTGCGATATAAAAGCGGCCAAAGAATTGTTGAAAAACAGCGATGTGAAAGTGTCGTGTGTACTCAGTTTTCCTCATGGTGCTGATGCAACGCCGGTTAAAGCCTTTCAGGCGGAACAAGCCATTGAAGACGGAACCGACGAAATTGATATGGTAATGAATATTGGCCGGTTTCTGTCGGGAGAATACGATTATGTTCGCGAGGATATAAAAGCCGTTGTTGACGTGGCCCACAAAAACAATGTGTTGGTGAAAGTGATTCAGGAAAGTGGCCATTTAACGCTTGAACAGATTGCGAAAGCCTGCGAATTATCGTACGAGGCAGGTGCCGATTTTGTAAAAACATCAACCGGGTTCGGCCCGGGCGGTGCAAAACCCGAATACATTGAGGTAATGGTAAAAACCGTTGGCGATAAAATGCAGGTAAAACCTTCGGGTGGTATCCGCGACTGGGAAACCGCCGTTGCATTTTTGGAGCAAGGAGCAGATCGCTTAGGCATTGGTTCTACTGAGGCAGTACTTAATGGAGCCACTGCAAGTGGTGATTACTAATGAAGGCAGACGCTGATAGCTGGAAGCCGAATGTTGTACAACAGGAGCATTTTTTACTGCTAACAAGAAATTTGATCGAAATCATTTTTTTCAAGTAAAAAACACGCATATTTGTGCCTCATTTCTTTGAGTGAAGGGAGTAAGATGTATTTTCTAAACGGAGACAGAACATATATAAAGCCGGAGCGAGTTTGTGGTGATTTAAAAGATCAGTTACAAAGCTGTCTTGAACAATTGGAAAAAATCAATTCAGGCAAGCGCATTTTCAAACTTAATTTCTTTGTTAATACCAATTCTAATTCAGAATATGATATACTTTTAAATGATGTTCGCGACCAGCTGAATGATTTGGTTGGAAGTGAAATTCTGATAAGTTTTATTGCGCAGTCGCCATTAAGTTGCAAAGTTATTGTTGAAGCCTATTATTATGATCCGGAACACTGGGATTATCAGATGATTTCTGAAGGGAAGAATGGTACGGCTTTGTTTAGCAATGGCCAAACCGAAATTCTGATGGGAACAGTTCATGCCAATCAGAACAGCAATTGCAGATTGAATGCCGAAAAAGCATTTGATGAATTGGTTGAAACATTTGAGGAGGCGCAGTTTCCATTGAATTCGATTGTACGCCAGTGGAATTACCTCGAAGATATCTTAGGTTTTGATGATGAAGAACAACGTTATCAGGAATTTAATAATGTTCGGTCAGATGCGTATGGAAACGTGTTTGAGCAAAACGGATATCCTGCAGCAACAGGGATTGGAATGAGCCATGGAGGTGTGCTTATTGAGTTTGTGGCGGCAAAATCAAAAGAAGTGCTGACACAACCTGTAGATAATCCGGAGCAGATTTCTGCTCATAGTTACAGCGAAAAAGTTCTAGTAGGTGATGAATGTAATTTAAAAACAACTCCAAAATTTGAGCGTGCACGTTATTTGAGGTATCGCGATAAAAAGATGATTTTTATTTCGGGAACCGCTTCAATAATTGGTGAGTTTACTGTTGGTATTGGCGATGCTGCCAAACAAACAGAAGTCACTATTCAAAATATGCAGCGTTTATATTCTGAACAGGTGCTGGCTGCGTTACCCGACCAAGCCAAAAATCCCAAATTCGGCCATGCAAGGGTATACCTTAAAAACCGGAAAGATTATGCCGGCGTACGTAAAGTTGTTAAGCAAGTATTTGGTGATTTGCCGGTTGTTTATATTCTTGCTGATATTTGCCGCGATGATTTGCTGGTGGAGATCGAAGGGAAAGTGATTTTAGAATGATGAATATCGATTAACGATTGCAGATTTAGTTATCTAACAAAAAAATCATCAATCGCCAATCATCAATTTCTTATGTTTAGCCACAATTTTACTGCCTCTGAACCCAACTAAAATTGGTTTTACAGCAAAGTTACAGGCGTAGTAGCTACCAAAAACGCATTGTTTTGTATGCCCATGAGCACGATACCCATGCAAAACGGGTTTGATACCATTAGTCATATGGTGGGCATAAGAAAAAATGGGTTGGAAACCCACTTTCGTTGCCTGCAGGTGTAAGAAAACGTATTTGTAAGCTTCCTCAGGTGCTGAGGACACAAAAAAATGGATTCGAACCCGACTTCTGTTAACTGACGACGTAAAAAAACGTGTTTGAGACCAACTTCTGTTGCCTGAGGGCATAAAAAAACACGTTTGTCCCCAACTTTGGTCACCTGTGGAAGGCATAAAATCAGTTATTTACGTGTTTTTTGAAAACGAGGGTTTTCTGAAAACCGATTGCGGCAGGGCTTTATACCAATTCCATTTCGAGGTGGTTTTGGTATTATCCCCAAATGACAATTCTTTTAAGTTTTTAGCTCACACATTTTAAATTACCGCCGAGCCGCAAAGTTTTGATTTCTCTGCGTCTTTGCGCCTTAGCGGTAAAACTACTTAGAATTTAAAATCTACTCCAAACATAAAGTGTGCGCCCGCTTGCGGGTAATAACCATCCATTTTGTAACGCTCACCACCCAACAGGTAAGGATAAACCCAGGCATTGGTTTCGTATTTATCGTCGAAAATATTGTTGGCCATAAAATGTAGTGTAATCTCGTCAAACAAATTCGTTGGGAACGTATAGTCTACTTTCAGATTATTAATAAAATAAGCGTCCAGCATGCGGTCGTCGCTTGATGTATTGTCGATGTACTGATCGCCTACATATTGCGAAATAAAAGCGATACTGAAATTCTCTCCTGGAGCGTATACAAATTGACTTTTAGCGATAAAATTTGGTGAGAAAGCCAAATCGGTTGTTCCAAGTGAAATTGCATCTTGTTCGCCGGTGTCCCAGTTGTCAACGTATTCTGTAAAGTCTTTAATTTTGTTGATGCTTAAAGTGGTGTTGCCATTCCATTGAAAATCGTTGGCAATTTGAACGCCTGCCTGGAGTTCAATACCGGTGCGGTAACTCTCATCAACATTTACCATGATTGCCGAACCCACATCGTTGATTTGACCGGTAACTACCAGTTGATCTTTATAATTCATAAAATAGAAGTTGGCACCAAACGATAGTTTTGATGAAGCATAATTGTAACCCAATTCCCAATCGTGTAATGTTTCGTGCACCGGTGGCTCGTTACCTTCTGGGTAATCTACAAAGGCTGTGCGGTTAGGTTCGCGGTTCGCTACGGCAAACGATAAGTATAAATCCTGGTTATTGGCCAATTGGTAAAAAACACCCAACTTCGGATTAAAGAAATTAAAATCGTGATCCTGATCCAGGTTGCGAAGATCGTCGTCGATTCCTTCAATGGTATAATCAATTCGGCGGTATTGTAAATCGGCAAATAAATTCAGCTTTTCTGCTACCTGAACATTGTATTTTGCGTAAAAATTAAAATCCTTTTTTAATCCTGTGCCCCTGTACCATTCATGATTGTAATCTGCTTCGCCCAGATATTGTGCCCAAATTACATTCCCCAAATGACGGCCATCGTAAACATTGTAACCTCCACCCAGAATCAGGTTATTCAAACCTTTTGTATAGTCCATTGAAAAGGTAATACCATAAAAATCATTGTCGAGCCATTTGCGGTTAATCAGGTCAGTTGTTTCAATCACTTCAGTCCCGATTTCAATATTCGGTAAAAGATAATCCGCCAAATCTTCATCTGCGTTGTAATTCTCATAATAACCACGACCGTATGTGTAATGCAGCGAAGTGTTAAAATTTAAATCGTCACTGAGTTTATGCGAAAAATGAAGCTGGTAGTGATCCTGAACGTAGTGGTCAACCTGGTTGTCGTAAGTGTAATAGTTGTAGGTTCTGCTGTCCGAAGCCATCATATGATCCACTTCTCCCTGAGTCATCAGCCAGTGGTCGGCGTAACGTTGCATACCCTCTGTATCGTTGTTTAAACGAACGGTAGGAACACCGTACCAAGCTTGATAAGTTTCTTCATAACCCGAAAAAATATTCAACTTAAGAATCGTATTTTCCGAGTAATAGCCTCCTGAAACAAAAAACGATTTTAGGTCGGAACTTGCACGGTCGATAAAACCGTCAGACGTAACTTTTGATAAGCGAACATCAACCGTAAAATGATCGTTAATAAGGCCTGTTCCGACTGAAAGTGTGTTTTTAAAAGTGTTAAAAGTTCCGGCAGCTGTTTTATAGGTGCCGTATGCATCTTTGTTCAGCGAATTGGTTTGCAGATTAATGCTGGCACCAAAAGCAGCGGCTCCGTTTGTAGAAGTTCCCACTCCTCGCTGAATCTGCACGTTTTCTAACGACGAAGCCATATCCGGCTGATCCACAAACCACGTTCCGTGCGATTCGGCATCGTTTAACGGAATTCCGTTTACACTTACATTAATACGGTTAAGATCGGTACCGCGCACACGGAAATTGGTGTAACCCACTCCGGCTCCGGCATCTGAAGTTGTAACAAACGAGGGCGTAAGATTCAGCAAGAAAGGAATGTCTTGCCCCATGTTTCGACTGGCAATCTCGTCTCGGCTAACGTTGCTGTAGGCTACCGGAGTTTTGCTACCGGCACGTGTTGCCGAAATCAACACTTCGTCAGTCATAACAACATTTGGTTCCAGGTTTACTTCAATGTTTTTACTTCCCGAAAGTGGCAGATCGATCTTTTGTGGTTCGAAACCGATAAACGAAACCTGCAAAGTGTAGTCTCCGGGTTCCAGATTTTTAAATTCAAAACTTCCGTTGGCATTGGTTGAAACACCATAAAACGATTTCTCGATTACTACACTGGCTCCCGCCAGTCTTTCTCCATCTCCTTTAACAACACCTGTTAAATTAATTTGCCCAAAGGCAATTGCTGCCATAAATTGTAGTAGCAACATCAAACTAAGTCTTCTCATTTTTTTGAAAAATTGGTTAATAAACTAACCAATGAGGTAGGAATAAATCCTTTTCGCTCTCCCTACGCCGGTGCTAACCGGATCAGGTTCATTGAGTATAATCTCAGTCCCGATGCTTTGTCGGGACACCCCATTGCGTAAATGTCGGGGGCAAAGTTATAAGGCTTTTTTAAATTGGCAAAAAAGGAAGTTTATATCTTATTTCTGTGAAGGAATTGTAAAGTTTACAGAAGTGCCTGCATTTATTTTACTGGTTACCACTATTGTACCTCCGTGTATTTCAACAAACTCCTTGCACAATGAAAGGCCAAGTCCCGTCCCTTTTTCTCTTTCCGTACCGATTGTCGATTCTACAAAATCTGATTCGAATAACGTTTTTGCTTTTTCTTCTGCCATTCCGATACCATTGTCGGTTACAGTTGTTTTTAAGTTATCCTCATCATGTTGAACTGAAATCTTAATTCTACCATCTCGTGAAGTAAATTTTAAAGCGTTTGATAATAGGTTTCGGATAATTGATGAATATATATTTGCATCCAGATACCATGTAAGCTTATCAGGCACCGAAAGTTGAATGTCAATATTTTTCTTTTTTGCGTTTTCGGTTAACAGATCAATGGTTTCAGTTATTAATTTTTTTATACCATGTTGTTCAGACCTAAACTGAATTTTGTTTCTTTTTACGGATCCCCATTCCAGTAATTGGGAAAGGAGGTTAAAAAAGTTGTTGGCCGAAGTATGAATGAGTTTGATGTTATACTTTATTTCATCTTTGCTTAATTCGTTTATTGATTCAAGTAACACACTTGACAATCCCAAAAGTCCGCTAAAAGGAGTTTTTAAATCGTGCCCAATAATGGAAAAGAATTTGTCTTTGGTTTGAATCTCTTCTTCCAGCTTACGATTTACATTGTCAAGCGATTCGAAAGCGTATTCTAATTTCTTTTTGTCTTTTAAAATTTGTCGCTGGAGATTTGAATTCTCTTGGTTAAGCATTAATAACTGTTGATTCTGGGCAATTAAATTATCCGAATCTTTCCGGCCAATAATTAAAAAATTATCGGCCTTTTTATAAATACAAACCGGAAAAGAAATGTTATCTGTTCTTTCGTAGGATCCAACCGTTAATTGTTCATTAAAAATAAGGTTCCCTTTAATAAACGGTTGTTGTTTAAGTTCTTCAAAACTTGGATTAATGAGGTTTTCAGAAGAAAAGTTTGGGCTTATTTTCTTTAATGCCTCATTAGAATGCAGTAACATGCCATCGCTTGAGAAGAGGGCAAATACCAGCATATTTTCATTAACAATGGAAGAAAGTATTTCCTCGTTCCAATCCATAACTGCCTTGGTTAGTTATATCTTCTGCATCTAATGCAGAGAGTTATTTTTTTTAAGCTGAATGTCGCTTACTTTTACAAAAGTAGGAATATTGGTAATCATCCAGTCGTATAATGGTGAAATCTCGTTAAAGGCTTCGTCTGATAGCTCGTTTTTTAAAATAACACTCCAACCATTGAGTTGTGCCGGCCAGTAATTCGAAGAGAATCCATGTGTGCGATAAGCTCTAAATACCCATAAAACGGTATCGGTTAAAACTTCGGGAATTGGATGGCTAATGTAAGATAAAATAAAACGGACATGATTGGCATGGTTGTCTTTCATCATTTGTTTGTTGTCTTCTCCGATAAGACTTATCAGGTCGGGTCTTTCCAGTAAAAGACTGTTCATCTTTGCGATCAGGACAAGTTTCTTTTGCTCGTATTCATTACATGTTTTTGCCGAAACTTTAGGAATAAATGATGCGGTAGTTAGTAAATGTTCGTAGTTCATTTGGCTGATGTTCTTAAATATAAATCAATTTCATGTAAATCCTTAAAAAATTTAATTCTCTGGCTTTCCGGGATTTGGCTTTCCGGAATATGGTTAAACGCCTGGCCTCCAATGCATATGTTTAGTTCAGGAAATTTGGTCGTTAATTTATCAAGCAGTATTTTAAAGCTGTGAAAATGAAAATAGATGCTTAATGATAAGGCCAGAAACTGTGGATGCGTTAATTCTATGTATCGGATTAAGCTGGATTCAGGAGTGTTGGCGCCCAGGTAAAGTGTCTCCCAGCCGTTTTTCTCAAAAATATCGGCTACCATTTTGGAGCCTATTTGGTGGTGTTCTTTTTCAATACAACAAACAATAGCATTTTTATTTACAGGCTGCACATTTTCTATTGAGGGATAAATCTCGCTTAGCAGTTTCTCGATAATGGCTGAAGCAAGGTGTTCTTCTGCAACACCAATTTTGTTGCGTTCCCACAGAAAACCTACTTCATAAAGCGAATGTTTCAAAAGATCTTCATAAATAAGAATAAACGAAGTGTTATCATTAAGTAGCTCACGAATGACAGAAGAACATTGCTGATGTTGACCAGCTAGTAAATAATTGAGGAACTTTTGTTTTAATCCGGCACTAATCATTTTCTTGATTTTGTGGATTTAACGCCAAAATACAAAAATTGCGGAATAAAAGGGGTTTTATTTACAGGTTGTCAGTATAATTTGTAGTGTGAGAGAAGGTGCTATGCTTGTATTATTCCAAAAATAGAAACTTCTCGAAGTTTGTGCGATACTTAACAATCTTACGAGATGGACGCTGTGTTCCCCGGTCGATAAACAATACTTTTTGCTGGGCAGTGGAACAAATTTCTCCTTTTTCGTTTCGGAAGCGGAATTTAAAATTTGCGGAAACATTGAAAATTTCTGACACCCAAACTTCAACATGCACTTCGTTACTTAAGAAGAATGGTTTTTTGTATTGAATGTTTGTCTCAGTGATAATGGGCAAAATATCATCGTCAACAGCAATCTGCGAGATGGACAAACCCATGGCTTCAATTAGTTTAACTCGTGCATTTTCCAGCCATTGAACGTAAATGATGTTGTTTACATGGCCAACAAAATCAATATGATAAGTATAAATGGGTTCTTTAAATTTTAACTTCTGCATGGTTATTCCGGGTTGAAATTCAGTTCTGCAAATTTATGTTTTTTCTGAACAAAGAACTTCCACATTATACTTTCCCCGAACATTTGTTTGTGATTATTGACAGTAGCTTTTGCTGTTAGCTCTCTTCTCTTTTTGCGTAATAAGGAAAGGTTTTTGTAGAAATCGCGATGAGCTTTCAACACAGCAGCAAAAGCTTTAAATTCGGATCCCACCAGAAACTTGGCCGCAGCAGCCCCATCTAGTATCATCCGGGTTAAAAATAAAGACAGAAAATTCTTTCTTGGCAGGTTTTTATACAACATAAACAGGTTGTTGCGAAAGTTGAGGTATACCTTTTTCGGATTTCCGTACTCGAGACTACCTCCGCCTAAATGATAGATCACGCTTTTCGGCTCGTAAATAATTTTGTAACCCTGGTTTTTCCAGCGCCAGCACAAATCAATTTCTTCCATGTGTGCCCAAAAATCGGCATCCAGTCCCCCGAGTTTTTAAAAGCCTCGGCCCGAACAAACATGCAAGCACCGGTTGACCAGAAAATTTCGCTTGACTGATCGTATTGATTTTCATCTTTTTCTACATAGTCGAGAATGCGGCCGCGGCAAAACGGATAACCAAATTTATCGATAAAACCTCCCGCAGCACCGGCATATTCAAAATGTGTGGGTTCGTTGTAACTCAAAACTTTAGGCTGAACGGTAACAATTTTTTCGTCGCGCTCAAACTGATCGATACAAGGTTGAATCCAGTTTTTTTCAACCTTGACATCGGAGTTGAGCAATACAAAATAATCGGCTTTAATCTGATTGAGCGCTACATTGTAGCCTTTGGCAAAACCATAATTTTCTTTTAGATCGAGAAGTGTTACCTCTGGAAAATTCTGTTTTAAAAACTCTAGTGAATTGTCGGTCGATCCATTGTCGGCAACAATTACCTCAATATTTTCGCCTTTTGAATGTTCAATTACAGAGGGGAGATAATCGGGAAAAAGTTTTACCCCGTTCCAGTTTAAAATTACAATGGCAATCTTTTTGTTTTTGCTCATAAATCAGCTCAAAAGTAGTTTTGCGATCAGCAAAGAAAGGTTTTCTTTTTCAAGATTTTCAAGAATATCGCTGATTTTTTTTACTTTCTCTCTGTCGTCTGATTTTACTAAAGCATCAATTTCTTTTACCTGTTTTCCTGTTAATTCGTCCTGAAGTAATTCCCATACTTTTTGTTGCTCATTCTCTTCTTGCGGCAATCCGAGCGATTCCAACTCTATAATGGTGGCTTCCAGAATCTCGCTTGCGCGCATTTTTACCGGATCTTTATCTTTTGTTTTTCCGGCAGCAGCTGTATCGCGCAAGCTCCAGCTCGAATAATCGTAATGCAGCTCTTGTATCAGCTTTATTTTCGAATTGTCTTTGCCAAAAATGCGTTCAAGAAAAATAAGGGTGTGTGTTTTCCAGGCGTCAAAGTCGAATTTCTTTTCGTCTAATTTTGCCAGTTGCTCCCGAAGTATTGCAATTTGTTTCTCTGCCATGGTAATTTGTTTGTTGCAATTTACAAAAAAACATGGCTGTCATTTCGAACGAAGTGAGAAATCTGTTTGAATAATGCTCTGTTGTTACAGATTTCTACTCGCATACTCGTAGAAATGACAGGAGAGATTATTTTGAACCCAGATATTTGTTTATGATCCCATAGAATTCGGGGAAATAAGCATTGCTGGCTGATACAATTTCGCCGCCAAACAGCCAGTTGTCACCGCCATTAAAATCTGTGGTTTTTCCTCCCGCTTGCTGTAAAATAAACACACCTGCTGCCACATCCCAGGCATGTAAGGCATGTTCGTAAAAAGCATCGAAACGACCTGCTGCCACATAGCAAAGATCAACCGCAGCTGATCCGTACCTCCTGATTCCACGCGTGGATTTCATCAGGTGTTTCATGGCATCGATGTATTCATCCACTTTCTCAAACGCATAATAGGGGAATCCTGTTGCAATCAGCGTATCTTCCGATTTTGAACGATTTGCAGTTTTTATGATCTCATCATTGCAGTAGGCGGGGCCGCCTTTCCACGAGTAAAACATTTCGTCGGCACCAACTTCATAAACTACACCTAATACCAATTCATCGCCTTCGGCCAGAGCAATACTAACGGAATGCGGTGCTAATCCGTGCAGGTAGTTGGTTGTCCCATCCAGCGGATCGACAAACCAGGTATACTTCTCGTTATTCGATTCAGCCGTTCCTTCTTCGGCCACAAAACCGGCTTCGGGAAGCAGCTTTTTCAAGGCATCAACAATTTGTTTCTCCGCTGTTTTATCAACATAAGTTACCAGGCTGGCAACACTTTTAATCTCGATGTTTTTCTCCGAGATCTTTTTTTGTTCACCGCGAATAAAATTTCCGGTGCTGTGTGCTATATTTTGTACTTGAAAACAGAGTTCTTTATAATCCATATAATGAATTTTTGTGCAAAACTATAGAAAAATCAGTCGATGATATCAACCTCTGCATTTCCGTTTGGCAGAATTGACTTTAATTTTACGCGCCCCAATTGATTTACAAGATCTTCACTATGTGGAACTTCAACTTTTATATAGTTTTCAGTAAAACCATGCATCTTGTCCTGGCTTTTCTGAGCTTCAAAAAGTGCTGTTTGGGATGATCCGATATGTTTTTCGTAGAAAGCGCGTAGCTTTTTCTCCGACAGGTTGATGTATTTCTGTGTACGGTTTTTGCGTTCTTCTACATCTACTTTCCACGGAATTTTTAATGCTTGTGTGCCACTTCTTTCAGAATAAGTAAAGGCATGTAGCTGAGAAATTTCGAGGCTGTTTATAAAATCAAACGATTCCTGAAAATACTTCTCCGTTTCTCCGTTAGTACCGGCAATTACATCAACTCCAATAAAAGCATGTGGCACAATTTCACGAATACGCTCTACCCTTTTTTTGAAAAGATCTGTGGAATATTTACGCTTCATCAACGAAAGAATTTCATCAGAACCCGACTGCAACGGAATATGGAAATGTGGCATCAATACTTTTGAGTTGGCTACCAGTTCGATAATGTCGTCTTTCAGCAAGTTTGGTTCGATGGATCCTAACCGCAGACGATGCAAACCTTCAACTTTTTCAAGTGATTTCAAAAGGTCAAGAAAGTTTTCGCCGGTAGTTTTTCCAAAATCGCCAATATTTACACCGGTAAGAATAACTTCTTTGTACCCTTTAGCAACTGCTTTTTGGGCTTCCAAAGTTGTGTTGGCAATGTTGTCGTTTCTGCTTTTTCCACGGGCATACGGAATGGTGCAAAATGAGCAGTAATAATCGCAGCCGTCCTGGATTTTAAGGAAACTCCTAGTGCGGTCGCCCCACGAAAATGCTTTGTGGTAGTTTTTAATATCTTTTAAACGTGTGGTTTTTATCTCGGTGGTTTCTTTTTTGCTCAAGTCGCCAATAAATGCAGGAATGGTAAATTTCTCCTGGGTTCCCAAAACCATATCAACACCTTCGATGTGCCCAACTTCGTCGGGTTTTAGCTGCGAGTAACAACCCACAACAATTACCATCGCATCAGGGTTTTGTTTTACAGCCTTACGAACAATGTTACGGCTGGCTTTGTCGCCCTGGTTGGTAACCGAACAGGTATTTATAACATAAATGTCGGCTTTTTCATCGAACTCAACCCGCTCAAAACCAACCTCTTTAAAAGAGCCGGCAATTGTCGAAGTCTCTGAAAAATTGAGCTTACACCCCAACGTATAAAAAGCAGCTTTCTTCCCCTTGTAATTCATCTCCTAATCTTGATTCTTTCTAAATAGGCTGCAAAGGTAGAAAAAAGCTGCTTATTGCAAATACTTCTTTATGAATCAATTATTCGGCTTTCGTCATTCCGAACTTGTGTCGGAATTTTTTTCTGGTAGATGCTGAAATAAATTCAGCATGACGTTTCTATTTTTATTGCTGTTATAACAAGTTACTGGCTAATTCTGCCAAATAACTTCGTTCACCTTTCACCAGATTAATGTGCGCAAACAGTTCCTGGTTGCGCATGCGGTCAACCATATAGGCCAGTCCGTTCGATTTCATATCGAGGTAAGGCGAATCTATCTGCCATAAGTCGCCGGTGAAAACCATTTTTGTTCCTTCGCCGGCACGTGTAATAATGGTTTTGATTTCGTGCGGAGTAAGGTTTTGTGCTTCATCAATAATAAAAAAGGCATTCGATAAACTTCTACCGCGAATGTATGCCAGCGGAGTGATGTTCAGTTTTTCCTCCTTCACCATTTCTTCAATAAGCTGGTACTCGTTGCTTCGTGGATTAAAAGTATGCTTAATTACAGCCAGATTATCGAAAAGTGGTTGCATGTACGGATTGATCTTTTCGCTGGCATCGCCGGGCAGATACCCCAGGTCGCGGTTGCTTAATGCTACGATTGGGCGTGCCAAAAGTATCTGTTCGTACTGACGATGTTGTTCAATAGCAGCAGCCAGGGCAAGCAATGTTTTTCCGGTTCCTGCTTTTCCGGTTAGTGCAATCAGCCGTACTTCAGGATCCATTAGCATATTCAAACTAAAAGTTTGTTCAGCGTTACGTGGTTTTATTCCGTAAGCCGATTTCTTCTCTACCCGGTAAATGCGTTCCGATTTACTGTCGTAACGCGCCAGTGCGCTTGACTGATTGCCTCTGAATATATAACATTCGTTGGCATCAGGTGTAAAATCCTTTACATCGGCTTTTGCAAACGAACCTTGCTGATAAAGTTGATCGATTAGTCGGTCGTCGAAATTATCGAAAGTGGTAATGGTTTTGTCCAGCACATTTTCATCCGTAACCTGGTCGGTTTTGTAATCTTCTGCCTGAATTCCGAGCGACTTGGCCTTCATCCGAAGGTTAATGTCTTTACTTATCAGTACCGTCTTTCTGCGCGGATAGGTTTTTGCCGTAAAATCTGCAATCGCCAAGATTCGATGATCTGGAATATCTTCGCGAAACGAAGCTTTAAGCTCGTCCGAGAAAGGTTTTCCGGTTTCGATGCGAATTCGGCCTTTTCCTACACCAAGCGATTTTCCACCGTTAAAAATGTCATCTCCAACAATTTCATCGAGCACTCGGGTAAATTCACGTGCCTGAAAGTTGATAAGGTCGTTTCCTCGTTTAAACTTGTCCAGCTCCTCGAGTACTGTAATCGGAAGGATAATGTCGTTATCCTGGAACTGGTAAATACATGTGTGGTCGTGTAAAATTACGTTTGTGTCGAGAACGAAAATTTTACTCTTTTTGGTTTTACTCAGCATACTTAAATGATTTGTTCTAAATGTAGAAAATTTCACAAGAAATTGAAGCTGATGAGCTAAAAAATAATAAACTTGCAATAGTTAATAAATATTGAATTCATTGGATTACAAAGCTACTTTAGATTACCTGTTTAGCCAGTTGCCTATGTTTCAACGAACTGGGCCGGCTGCCTATAAAGACACCCTGGAAAATACTTTAAAACTGGATGAATATTATGATCATCCACATCGTAAATATCGAACAATTCATGTGGCCGGCACCAATGGCAAGGGATCCGTTTCGCATATGTTGACATCGGTGTTGCAGGCGGCAGGCTACAAAACGGGTTTATATACTTCTCCTCATTTAAAAGATTTCAGGGAACGCATAAAAATTGACGGTGGAGTGATTCCGGAATCGGCTGTGGTTGAATGGGTAAGCAACTTTGCAACTAACAATAAAATGTGGAAAATTCAGCCGTCGTTTTTTGAGCTGACCGTAGCGATGGCATTTGATTATTTTGCTGCTGAGGAAGTAGATGTTGCGGTGGTTGAAGTGGGGCTTGGAGGAAGACTCGACTCTACCAATATTATTACACCAGACCTGAGCATTATTACCAATATTGGTTTGGATCACACTAATCTTCTTGGCGACACTTATGAGAAGATCGCGTTAGAAAAGGCCGGAATAATGAAAAGTGCTGTTCCTGTAATTATTGGAATTATGCAAAAGGAAACAGCGTCAGTTTTCAAAGAAAAAGCCAAAGAGGTGGGCACTTCAGTCTATTTTTCTGATCAGGAATACAATGTGTCGTACTCGATGTTGGCTCTTAACGGCAAACAACAACTTAATTTGCAAAAGAGTGGGCAGGATGTTTATCCTGATTTGCAGTTGGATTTATTGGGGCATTACCAGCATAAAAACATTCCGGCTGTATTGAAAGCTATTGAACTGCTTAATAAAAAGGATTATAAAATATCGGAAGAAAGTTTGCGCGATGGAATGGCGCATGTAGTTTCAAATACCGGATTGCTGGGCCGTTGGCAGGTAATTGGCAATAATCCATTGACTGTTTGCGATACCGGGCATAATGAAGATGGAATAAAATCGATTGTTAAGCAACTTGAAAACACTGCTTACAAGAGCTTACATTTCATTTTCGGTACTGTTGGTGATAAAGATCCGGGGAAAGTTTTGGCGCTTTTACCAAAACATGCCAACTATTATTTTGTGAAAGCTGATATTGCAAGGGCAATGGATGCGGATGAATTGGCTAAAAGAGCAAAAGAATTTGGTTTGAATGGAGAGGTGTATTTCTCAGTACTTGAGGCATATAATAAAGCACAACTTGAAGCAGATAAAAATGATATGATATTTGTAGGTGGCAGTACATTTGTTGTGGCTGAAGTGCTTTTATAATTTTCTTGAAAAAACTTTTGCAGAACTGAAAATAGGTTTTATATTTGCAGCGCCTTACTGAAAAGGGGGTGCGTTCAGAAACAGAAATAGCATATTGGGGGGTTAGCTCAGTTGGTTCAGAGCACCTGGTTTACACCCAGGGGGTCACTGGTTCGAATCCAGTACTCCCCACAAAAGAGGTTGATTTTTGGTTAACCTCTTTTTTAATGTGCATTTTTCTTAAATAGGTTTTAATGGGGGGTTAGCTCAGTTGGTTCAGAGCACCTGGTTTACACCCAGGGGGTCACTGGTTCGAATCCAGTACTCCCCACAAAATGGAAGGCCGACATTAGTCGGCCTTTTTGTTTTTAAAAAGTTCAGTTGGTTCAGAGCATCCCGATTGCGATCGGGAGAGTCACTGGTTCGAATTCAGGTGTTCTGCACACGAATAAAAGTCGACATTTGCTTAGCTTTTTGTATTTTAAGCACATGTTTTATTGCTACATACTATATTCTCAAAAATTGGATAAATTCTATATTGGTTCTACGGGAGATGTTGAAGGTCGTTTACAACGACATAATTCTTCCAATAAAGGATTTACATCAACCGGTAAACCGTGGGAGTTAAAATATTATGAAGCCTTTGAGGAGAAAAGTGATGCAATGAAACGCGAAGCGCAACTTAAAAAATGGAAAAGTAGAAGTGCGATTCTGCATTTGATCGAGGGATTTTAGCTTATTTGGTTCAGGGCATCCCGGTTATAATCGGGAGGGTCACTGGTTCGAATCCAGTACTCCCCACAAAATGGAAGGTCGACGTTAGTCGGCCTTTTTGTTTTTAAAAAGTTCAGTTGGTTCAGAGCATCCCGATTGCGATCGGGAGAGTCACTGGTTCGAATTCAGGTGTTCTGCACACGAATAAAAGTCGACATTTGCTTAGCTTTTTGTATTTTAAGCACATGTTTTATTGCTACATACTATATTCTCAAAAATTGGATAAATTCTATATTGGTTCTACGGGAGATGTTGAAGGTCGTTTACAACGACATAATTCTTCCAATAAAGGATTTACATCAACCGGTAAACCGTGGGAGTTAAAATATTATGAAGCCTTTGAGGAGAAAAGTGATGCAATGAAACGCGAAGCGCAACTTAAAAAATGGAAAAGTAGAAGTGCGATTCTGCATTTGATCGAGGGATTTTAGCTTATTTGGTTCAGGGCATCCCGGTTATAATCGGGAGGGTCACTGGTTCGAATCCAGTACTCCCCACAAAATGGAAGGTCGACGTTAGTCGGCCTTTTTGTTTTTAAAAAGTTCAGTTGGTTCAGAGCATCCCGATTGCGATCGGGAGAGTCACTGGTTCGAATTCAGGTGTTCTGCACACGAATAAAAGTCGACATTTGCTTAGCTTTTTGTATTTTAAGCACATGTTTTATTGCTACATACTATATTCTCAAAAATTGGATAAATTCTATATTGGTTCTACGGGAGATGTTGAAGGTCGTTTACAACGACATAATTCTTCCAATAAAGGATTTACATCAACCGGTAAACCGTGGGAGTTAAAATATTATGAAGCCTTTGAGGAGAAAAGTGATGCAATGAAACGCGAAGCGCAACTTAAAAAATGGAAAAGTAGAAGTGCGATTCTGCATTTGATCGAGGGATTTTAGCTTATTTGGTTCAGGGCATCCCGGTTATAATCGGGAGGGTCACTGGTTCGAATCCAGTACTCCCCACAAAATGGAAGGCCGACATTAGTCGGCCTTTTTGGTATCTTAATTTTATGTATTCCTATAATTATAAGGTAATCCAGCTTATAATTTTTGCATCATCGGGTTTTACTTTTGGCTCAATTACATCTACTAACTTTCCGTTTTCATCAATCAGGTATTTCTGAAAATTCCAGCCAACTTCCGAATCCTGCTTTCCGTTTTTACTTTTCTGAGTTAGCCATTGGTATACCGGATGCATATCATCGCCTTTTACCGATATTTTTGACATCATCGGGAAGGTAACTCCATAATTCATTTCGCAAAATGCAACAATTTCGGAATTGCTTTTTGGTTCCTGGTTGGCAAAATTATTTGCCGGAAATCCAATTATTACAAAATCGTCGCCTCCGTATGTTTCATAAACACTTTGTAATTGTTCAAACTGCGGGGTTAATCCACATTTCGAGGCTGTGTTTACCACTAAAACTTTTTTTCCTTTCAATGTGGAGAGGTCGAAATTGTTTCCTTCAATGTCTTTCACTGTGAAATCGTGTAGTGAATTTTGCCCAAAAGCTATAATTCCAACGAATAATAATACGTTTATAAGAATCAGTTTTTTCATGTTTAACTATTTAATTTGGTATATAGAACAAACGGGGTATGTAAAAGTTTGTAAGGAGTTTCAAAATTGGCAAATGCTGTTTGGGGCATCTCAGAAAATAGTTAACCAGTAGTTTGATTTTGATAGCTTGTGTAGCCGCTTACTTATTTTTTATTTTTTTCCAGCTCTTCGCGGGTTTTCCGTGTAGAAAAATACTCATCTGATTGATTATTCTTTTTCAAGCGGGTAAAAAGTTTGCCAAGGTTTTCGGAAGGAGAAAAACGTACAATACTAATAGATGAGGCTTCCGAGCGCATCAGGTCGTTGTGTTCTGTTGTGAAAGCTGTAACCGGGTCGCTTTCCTCTTCAGCCATTCGAAATCTAACAGGGGATCATATTCTTTCATAAAAGCAAGGTTTTTTTCTGCTTTGTCAAATTCTGAAACCTGTTCTGGAGATACAACTACTTCCGGAATGTCAACATTCTCCGAAATAAGTTCGACTTTTGGATTGACAAGCAGGGTGTGTACCGAAACAATTTTTCGGAAATAAGAAATATGTGAAAGTACAAGCGAATCGCTTGGCGAAACCCACACCGAAAATACACCGTTTTTTTGGCTAATGTCTTTCTCAAGGTTGTCAAGATTCACGATATAAACATCACTTATAGGGTTGTTATATTGATCCACTACCTGTGCCTGAATTAGGAATCGTTTAATTTGTCCAAACGAAGTGAGAAACAGAATCGAGAATAAGATGGTAAATAGTGTTTTCATATCCGGTCTTGTTTTTATCGTGAAAGAATCAGCATTCTAGTTCTGGGGAAGACCCTAAGCTGTATTATTAGTACGAAAATTAAGCTGCTTTGTTCATGCTAGTCCGTTTCTTCTGTTAACCGATTTTATACGTACTCAATCTTTACTTTTTTAAAGAATTTGTGTATCAGTAACTTAACAATACGTTTGACGACGAATTTCCGAAGCTCAAGTTCCAGTGGTTGCTCCGGATCCTGATGTGCCCAGTTAATTCTTGTTCCAACAATAATATCAATGCAGTCGTGTTGCAGTAATAGCTTAACTATTTTTTCGGGGTGCTGTCTGCAAGCCGGGTGTCGCTATCGTAGTTTTCCAGTATTTCTTCCACTTTTCCTAGTGTCAGAATTCCTTCGGTAACCATTTCAAATCCCTGCATTTTTGCAGTTGGCGGTAACTTTTCCAGATTTTTATTTCCGTGTTGAATCTCAACCGTTAGGTCTAGTTCCCGAGCAATAATTTCTGCAGTGGTACCACCACATATAATTTTCTTTCCATCAAAATCCTGGATACGGCCAACAAAATCGTAGTCTTTTATTTTGTAAAATGGGGGCCGGTAATCAGCATAAATTTACGCGGCTCGCGAAAGTACATAACACCGCAGCTGGTATCGTCTTTTACCGAAAACTGGTCATTCATAACTGCCTGGTTCACAATTTTACGAGCCAGCTTTGTTGCCGATATGTCGGGCATTCGTTTGATCTGGTTCAGGGCAAAATTCTCGATATTCTCCATGCTCCAACCCAATGGGTAGCGTTGGCTTCCCAAGCCGGATTGAGGTATACCATCAGACATAAATATTATACGGTCTTCTTTTCGCGCTGTAAACTCTTTGCAATGCAATACTTTGCCGGTGTTTTCCTCGCCACTAATGGTTAGGTTGTATTCTTTTCCCTGCATGGCAATTCCGTTTCTGATCACCAAAATTCCGGGGTTGTCGTAATTTACAATTCGCATATGCCCTTCATTATCCAACTCAATTATGGTGAATGTAGCATAGCTTTCTTTTCCATCGCTGCTTTTCGGCAAAGTCTCCATAATTATGCGTGCCGCCACTTCGGGTTTGGTGTGTAGTTGGGCATATTTTAAAGCCATTGTGGAGGTTAGAGTAGCTAAAACACTCGCTTTAATTCCATGTCCGATGCCATCGCTCAATACCAATATAGTGCGCCCTTCCTCGCGAATTATACTCGATTGGAAAACGTCGCCGCATGCGATTTCTCCTTTTGGTCGCTTTTGCTGGATTTCTATTTCAACGTGATAATCAGGATTTGTCGTCGTCACCATAGCGGTAGGTTTCAATTATGGAGTTTAGCAATTCTTCCGTTTCTGCAGCATTTTCTCCCAGCAGAAAAGCTATTTTTTGTACCGTTTCAATGTTTTGTTTGTTGATTTTTCGTGCACGGTTAATGATCTCATCCTGTACGAGCATTGGCGCCGACATGTCGCGGAATACCACGCCAACCACCTTGTTTTTATAGAGTGTACGTACCGAAACATGCATGAGTTTATTGTTGAATTTTAAATCGCGCTCAGCTAGTTCATCCCCCGATGTAAGTACGCTCGAAACCATTTTGTAAATAATATCGGGTATCAGGCCTTTTACATCGGCACCGGTCAGTCCGGGGATGGTTTCGTACAATTCTTCCGTTTCATCGCCCATCATTTTGGCAAAATATTCGTTTGAATCAACAACCTTAAAATTACTGTCAACCATCAGAATTCCCGAAGATATTTTATGAATCATTTGCGACGATACCTGCATCGTTTCCTGTGCTTTCTCAAGGCGCTTCTCGGTTTTTTTTAGCTCCGTTATGTCGTTTATCGAACCTACAATTCCAACTATTTTATTCTCGTTATCGCGTATCACTGCTTTATTAAGAATAACATGGTGCGATGTCCCGTCGCCGTGTCGAACCTGCGTGTTGTACACCTGTACATCGGGGTTTGCCATCAGCTCTTTGTCCTGCGCCAGGTATTTATCGGCCATTTCTTTTACATGAACTTCGTGTAAAGGTTTGCCCACAATTTGCTCTTTTGTTTTTCCCGTAAATTTTTCATGCGCCGCGTTACACATCAAATAAATACCTTCTGCATTGCGGTAAAATATCGGAATGGGCAGCGCATCAATAATTTTCTGATGAATGGCAGGATCTTCAATATTGCCGGTCAGAAATGATTCTTTATCGTAAATCATGGTTCGGTTTTTTCAAGTTTTTACAACTGAAAAATACGGAATTTACAAGGGATACAAAACCACAGGCGCGTTATATTTCAATGAATTGTTTTAAAACACTTTTCTGCAAATTATTCAGGAAGAAATGGAGCTGAAAATTCCTTGTTTTTATTCATTATAAATATAGTAGATCTTGACTTGAAGCAGTAAAAATAAATAGCGGTAAAACTATCTTTGTCCAAAGATTTATACTAACCAAGTGAGATTATCTGAAATTATTGATTTGACCAATGCAAAAGTGGTTGCCGGCAATACCGAAAAAGACCATAATTTGCAGCGAGCTTTTAGCTCCGATCTGATGAGCGATGTTTTGACGCTGGATACGGAGCATATACTTTTAATTACAGGACTGGCCAATTTACAGCTGGTTCGCACTGCCGAAATGGCCGACATTGAAGTGGTGTTGCTGGCACGAAATAAAAGTGCAACTCCGGAAATGATTGAGTTGGCCAATGAAACAGGTCTTGTTCTGTTGGAAACGCCTTATTCTATTTATCGTTCGGGTGGAATGTTGTTTAAAAACGGTTTAGCCCCGGTTTATTAATGAAACTGGAATTTGACATAGCGAGTGGCGATTTTAGCAAGGCCGGAAGAGCTTCGAGCCGCATAAAAAAAATGCTGAAACAATTGCAGGTTGATACGAAAGTAATCAAGCGAATTGTGGTGGCGATATACGAAGCCGAGGTGAATGTTGTTGCTCACTCTGTTGGAGGGAAAATGATAGCAGAAATCGACGGAACGGGAATTACTGTCGTTGTTCAGGATAGTGGCCCCGGCATTGAAGATATTCAGAAAGCAATGCAGGAAGGTTTTTCAACTGCCACCAAAGCTGTTAGGAATATGGGATTTGGTGCCGGAATGGGCTTGCCAAACATTAACAGAAATACGGATGACTTTACTATTGAAAGTGAGGTAGGAGAGGGTACAAAGTTAACTTTCAGAAATAATTTTTAGAATATGAAGGTTGTAGAAAAATATCATGCCATAACAGTTGACACCGATAAATGTATGGGCTGCACGCACTGCATGAAAGTCTGTCCAACAGAGGCGATTCGGATACGCGCGGGAGTGGCGAATATAAATCCTGATCGTTGTGTGGATTGCGGAAACTGCCTGCGCGCCTGTCCGGTTGATGCTTTTTATGTGGAACACGATAGTTTAGAGCAACTTAATAAATACAGATACCGGGTGGTGCTTTTTCCATCGGTAATGATTGGGCAGTTTCCCGAAACTTATACCGAAGGAAAAATTTACGAAGCGCTGCTAAAGCTTGGGTTTACACATATTTTCGAGGTCGAACAGCCCATCGGGTTGTTGATTGATGAGATAAAACAGCAGGTTGAAAAATCGACCCATAAACCAATGATCTCGTCGTTTTGCCCGGCTATTGTTCGTTTAATACAGTCACGTTATCCATCGCTGGTAGATAATATTGTGCCGGTTAAAGCACCACACGACCTGGCGGCTTGTCATGCAATAGAATTGTTGAGTAAGCAAGGAATTAAGCGCGAAGAAATCGGCACTTTTTATGTGTCGCCCTGTTCGGCAAAAATGGCTGCTGTAAAACGTCCTCTGGGCGAAGAAGTTTCGGCGGTGGATGGCCTGATAAAAATGAGTGATTTATACAATCACATTATGCGGGTTATTGAAAAGGAGGAAAAAACCGACACTGCTCCATTGCGCAAAAACCTAACACTCGACGGTATTTTATGGAGCCTTCCGCGAGGAGAAGCAAGACACTTTAAACGAAATTCGATGGCGGTTGACGGCATCCACAACGTGGTTAAAATTCTGGAACGAATGGAAAATGATGAGGTGCCGGTGCTCGATTTTTTGGAGTTAAAATCATGCCACCAGGGATGTTCCGGAGGTATTTTACTGACTGGCAACCGATTTCTTACTGTGGAGCGACTGCAAAAGCGATCGAAACGTTATCCTCGTGCTTCATCAATCGATATTTCGGCAGTAAGTTGCCTGGGAATAAAAGATAAAATGAAAGCCGATCCCATTGAGCCCAACTATGTTTTTGCTCTGGATACCGACCGTTTGAAAGCATTGGAAAAGATGCAGAAAGTGGATCGGATAATTTGCCAGCTTCCGGGAATTGACTGCGGAAGTTGCGGGGCCCCAAATTGCCATGCACTGGCTGAAGATATGGTACAGGGGAAAGCAAAAATGACGGATTGTATTTTTCTGCAAAACCGATATTTAAACGAGAAAAAAATAACCATCGAAAAAGCGACAAAGAACCTGGAAAAAGCCTGGGGGAAAAATCGTTTTGATGCTGATTGTAACAAAAGAGGAGGTAGAAATGAAGGTTTCTGAACTGGTAGAAAAATTTGGACTTAAAGTTTTTTCCGGCCAATCCGGATTAGAGAATGAAATAAGTGGCGGGTACGTGTCTGACCTGCTGAGCGATGTAATGGGAAATGCGCAGGAAGGGCAGGTTTGGATGACACTGCAAACACACCAGAATGTGATGGCCATTGCGTCGTTGAAAGAATTGGCTGCCATAATTCTGGTGAAAGGATTTGAGCCCGAAGAAGATACGATAGAACACAGTAACGAAGAGGGAATTCCTGTTTTAGGAACTGACAAAGCCACATTTGAAATGGCCGGAAATTTATACATTACCTTAATGTAATACCATGCAGAAATTCAGGGCCGACCTACATATTCATTCCGTACTTTCGCCCTGTGCCGATTTGGAAATGGCACCACTAAAAATTGTGGAGCAAGCCCAAAAGGCAGGATTGCATATCATTGGAATCACCGATCATAACTCAACTTTAAATGCCAAAGTAATTCGCGATTTGGCACTCGAAAAAGGCATTTTAACGCTCACCGGTGTTGAAATTACTACCAAGGAGGAAGTGCATTGCCTGGCATTTTTCGATAATGATGAGGCCTTAGATACTTTTCAGCAATATTTGGAACAGCACATTACAAGGATATCAAATCCCGATGGTCACTTTGGTTATCAGCCGGTAGTTGATAAAGAGGAAAAGGTGTTGGAATTGGTTCCGTATTACCTGACATCGGCATTAAAAAAGGGGATCTCTTCCGTTCAGAAATATGTTTACGACCTGGGAGGTATTTTTATTCCGGCACATGTTAACCGGCCATTAAATGGTCTGTTTAGTCATCTCGGTTTTATCCCGAAAGACCTGGCGTTTGATGCAATGGGAATCACCGGAAACACCAGTGAAAAACATGTTCGAAAACAGTATGATTTAGATGATAATATTTCGTTAGTTTATAATTCAGATTCCCATTTTTTAGAACAGATTGGCACCAGATATTCTGTTTTTAATATTCATAAATTATCTTTTAAAGAAGTGAAGAAGGCTTTGAATCAGCAAGATAGTTGTTTTGTGGAAATAATATGAAAACTCTGTCTGAACATATTTTAGATATTGTACAAAACTCCGTGAGTGCAAAAGCAAGGTTGATTGAAATCATAGTTGAGGAGAATAAAATAAAGGACCTTTGTTCATTGACAATCAGAGATAACGGCTGCGGAATGAGCAATGAAACGCTGGCCAAAGCCATTAACCCGTTCTTTACGTCGCGAACCACCCGAAAAGTGGGGTTGGGCATTCCGCTTTTAAAGCAGAATGCCGAGGCTGCCGGTGGCAGTTTTTCCCTTGAATCGGAATTAAATGTTGGCACTGTTCTAAAGGCAAACTTTCAATTGTCGAACATCGACAGGCCACCTATGGGAGATATTTGGGAAACCTTGTATCTGATGTTTTTAAGTTATAACGAAGGCAACCTGTTGTACTTGCATAAAACCGAAAAGGGCGAATTTCAGATAAGTTCTGACGAGCTGAAAGAAGCACTAGGTAATGTTTCATATCAGCAAAAGGAGATACGCGAAGGGATTTTAGAATTGATAAAAACGAATTTACAAGAAATAGAGGCAACTAAATAACGAATAAACGAGAAAACGATATGGCTAAAATTAAATCACTGGCTGATCTTCGGAAAATGAAAGAAGAAGCTCAGTCGAAAATCAAACTCAGGGAAAACAGTGCGAACCCTGAGCAGGTTGTACAAATAAAAATTGGTATGGCCACATGTGGTATTGCATCGGGGGCTAAAGAAACCATGAAGTTTTTTGTGGAAGAGCTGGAACAAGAAGCTATCGATGCGGTTGTTACGCAAACCGGCTGCATGGGATATTGTTATGCCGAGCCAACCATTGAAGTAACACTTCCGGGGAAAGAACCGGTTGTATACGGACATGTGAAAAAAGAAAAAGCCCGCGAAATAATCGATTCATACATTAAACGCGGCGAGCTGGTTGATGGAATTATTCCGGTAAGCTTTAAAACCATTGACGACTAAAACTAAAACCGACAACTATGACTGACTACAAAATGCATCTTTTAATTTGTGGTGGAACCGGGTGCAAAGCATCGGAAAGCGACGAAATTAAAAACAGGCTAACCCAATTGATTCACGATCTTGGACTCGAGGATGAAGTTCAGGTGGTGCTGACCGGTTGTTTCGGCTTTTGCGAAAAAGGGCCCATTATTAAAGTATTGCCCGATAACACTTTTTATGTGCAGGTTACTCCTAACGATGTGGTTGAAATTGTTGAGGAACACATAGTAAAAGGCCGACCTGTTAAACGATTGTTGTATACCGATCCAACGAGCGATGAGCAGATCAGCGATTCAAAAGGAATGGATTTCTACAAAAAGCAAATCCGAATTGCCTTAAAGAATTGTGGCTTTATCAACCCCGAAAATATTGACGAATACATTGCACGCGACGGTTACCAGGCTTTGGGGAAATGTTTATCGGAACATACGCCCGAAGAGGTGATTAAAGAAATAAAAGACTCCGGTTTGCGTGGCCGCGGTGGTGGCGGTTTCCCTACCGGATTAAAATGGGAGATCACCAAAAATGTAGAAAACGAACAAAAATACGTGGTTTGTAATGCCGACGAGGGCGACCCCGGTGCATTTATGGACCGCTCAATCCTGGAAGGCGATCCGCACTCGGTGTTGGAGGCAATGGCCATTTGCGGTTATTGTATTGGTGCCGATAAAGGATTGATATACATCAGGGCTGAATATCCGCTGGCTATTCAACGTTTAAAAATTGCCATAAAACAAGCCGAAGATTATGGATTGATCGGTGATGATATATTGGGCAGTGGTTTTAATTTCCGCCTTGAATTGCGCTATGGAGCCGGAGCTTTTGTGTGTGGCGAAGAAACTGCGCTGATTCACTCCATGGAAGGTTTACGTGGCGAACCAACCTTTAAACCGCCGTTCCCATCCGTTTCTGGTTATATGGGAAAACCTACTAACGTAAACAACGTGGAAACCTTTGCAAACATTCCGGTAATTATAAATAAAGGTGCTGAATGGTTTAGTAAAATCGGTACTGAAAAATCGAAAGGAACAAAAGTATTTGCACTGGCCGGAAAGATCAACAATGTTGGGCTTATTGAAGTGCCGATGGGAACAACACTACGCGAAGTAATTTACGATATTGGCGGTGGAATTAAAGACGGGAAAGCATTCAAGGCCGTTCAAACCGGTGGCCCATCTGGTGGATGTCTTACAAAAGATTATCTGGATTTACCAATTGATTACGACAACCTGCTTGCATCCGGTTCGATGATGGGATCGGGCGGAATGATTGTGATGGACGAGGACGATTGTATGGTTTCCATTGCCAAGTTCTATCTTGATTTTACGCTCGAAGAGTCGTGCGGAAAATGTACGCCGTGCCGTGTTGGTAACAAGCGTCTTTACGAGCTGTTGGATAAAATCACCCGGGGAAAAGGAGAAGAACAAGATGTTGAGAAGTTGAAAGAATTGAGCGGTGTAATTAAAGATACTGCCCTTTGTGGATTGGGGCAAACATCGCCAAATCCGGTGCTTTCAACCATCACTAATTTTGAACATGAATACAAAGCACACGTAATTGACGGAAAATGTCCGGCGGGACAGTGTAAATCGCTGTTGCGTTACGATATTATAGAAGACTTGTGTACCGGCTGTACACTATGTTTCCGCAATTGCCCGGTTGGTGCTATTTCCGGCGAACGCCGCCAGCCGCATTATATCGACCAGACTTTATGTATTAAGTGTGGCGTTTGTTACGAGAAATGTAAATTCAACGCAATAACCCTAACCTAATCAGAAACCTGGAAATTATGGATACAATAAATCTTACGATAGATAATAAACCGGTTGTGGTAAAATCAGGAACCACAATTCTTGAAGCGGCATCGGGTGTTGGCATGCATATTCCAACGCTGTGCCATATGAAACTTGAAGACCTGAATATTGAAAACAAACCGGGTGGCTGCCGCATTTGTGTGGTGGAGGTGGAAGGAAGAAGAAACCTGGCACCGGCTTGCTGCACCGATGTGAGTGAAGGCATGAAGATCAACACGCACTCGATGCGTGTGATTAATGCGCGTAGAACAGTAATGGAGTTGATTCTTTCAGATCATCCTTTCGACTGTTTGATCTGTGCCAAATCAGGCAACTGCGATTTGCAGGACATGGCGCACAACCTCGGAATTCGCGAAATTCATTATAAAGGTGAGCAGTCGACTTACCGCGAAGATACTTCGCCGGCCATTATTCGCGAGGTGGACAAATGTATTATGTGCCGCCGTTGCGAAACCATGTGTAACGAAGTGCAAACCGTTGGTGTTTTATCGGCCATTAATCGTGGTTTCGAATCGGTTGTTTCACCTGCTTTCGAAATGAACCTCGATCACTCGGTGTGTACATATTGCGGCCAGTGTGTGGCTGTTTGTCCAACCGGAGCATTAACCGAAGTTGACGAAACCGGAAAAGTAATTCGTGCGCTTTCCGATCCTACAAAAACCGTAATTGTTCAAACAGCTCCTGCCGTGCGCGCAGCGTTGGGCGAGGAGTTTGGAATGGAAGCCGGTTCGTTGGTAACCGGAAAACTGGTAGCTGCTTTGCGCCGTTTGGGTTTCGATCATGTTTTTGATACCGACTTTGCCGCCGACCTTACCATTATGGAAGAAGGAACCGAGTTGCTGAATCGTTTGGGAAAACATTTGGCAGGCGATAAAGATGTAAAACTTCCTATTCTTACTTCGTGCTGTCCGGCGTGGGTGAAATTCTTTGAGCATCAGTTCCCGGAAATGAAAGATATTCCTTCAACTGCACGATCGCCACAGCAAATGTTTGGCGCTATTGCCAAAACTTATTTTGCCGATCAGTTGGGAATTAAACGAGAAGATCTGGTTGTTGTTTCGATTATGCCTTGTGTGGCAAAAAAATACGAATGCGGTCGCGATGAATTTAAAACCAACGATAACCCGGATGTGGATCATGCCATAACAACCCGGGAGTTAGCAGCTTTAATAAAATTATCGAATATTGAATTTAAGTCATTGCCCAACGAAGACTTTGATAATCCAATGGGAGAATCAACAGGAGCAGGTGTAATTTTCGGAACAACAGGCGGTGTAATTGAAGCGGCTGTTCGTACGGCGTATGAAATTCATACGAAAAAAGAATTGCCGCATCTTGATTTCGATGAGTTGCGTGGAATGGAAGGTATTCGGGAAGCGACTATCGATTTTGATGGATTGCCAATAAAAATTGGTATTGCGCACGGTTTGGGTAATGCCCGGAAATTACTGGAAGATATTCAGGCAGGAAAAAGCGAGTTTCATGCCATTGAGATTATGAGCTGCCCCGGCGGATGTATTGGTGGTGGCGGTCAGCCTTATCACCACGGCGATGCAGGAATTCTGAAAAAGCGCCAAGCTGCCCTGTATCAGGAAGACAAGAATAAAACACTGCGCAAGTCGCACGAGAATCCACATATTATTGAGTTGTACGAAAAGTTCCTGGGGGAACCGATGAGCGATAAAGCACATCATCTGTTGCATACGGAGTATTTCGACAGGACTTAGGAAGTAATGCAAGAATTTTTGAATGTTTAAATTTTAAAAACGTCAATCATGCCAAAAATTAAATTAGCAGAAAATACAGTACAACTGATAAAAGATATTTGTGTTGAATTTGAAAATAAAGAAAACGAGCTGATAAATGTGCTTCATCAGGTGCAAAGCAAGTTCGGTTATTTGCCGGCCGAAGTGCAGGAAGTAATAGCCCGAGAACTTAAAACATCGGTTGCAAAAGTATATGGTGTTGTTACTTTCTACAGCTTTTTTACGATGATTCCTCAGGGCGAAAATCCAATTTCAATTTGTATGGGAACGGCGTGTTATGTTCGCGGTGCCGAGCAGGTGCTTAACGAATTTAAACGCCAGTTGAAAGTTGAAGTGGGCGAGTCGACTGAAGACGGTAAATTTTCCATCAACTGCTTACGCTGTGTGGGAGCCTGTGGTTTGGCGCCTGTTGTTACAGTTGGAGAAAAAGTGTACGGTCGTGTTGCTCCAACCGATGTGAAAAAGATTATCGCCGAATATCAGGCAATTAAATGCTAGTTCTCCGGAGCTAATAATTACTGCATAAATGAAACAGTTCCCTCGTATTTTCTGCGAGGGGATTTTTTTGTTTGTGGCTGCAGGATTATCGTAGCTAGCATCCAGGCACTGGTTTCAATCTAGCTAAAGCAATAAATTATGGAAGGTGTAATTTTTTTTGGTGCCGTAACGGGGAGTGAACTAGGTAGCAGAAATACTTTTTATAAACTGTATGCTGCGTTCGTTAAAAGCATCGGGTTGGTCGATATTACAAACATGACCGCTGTTTTTTATAATTTCCAGTTTTGAGTTAAAATGCTTTTTTACCAAATTAGAGACTGTTGGTAAAAACATGTGATCGCGATCGCCCATCAGGTAAAGTACCGGAGCTGATGCTTCTTTAATCAGAAATTCCTGTAAGTTATCCTTAATTTCGGTCGACATGCACAGCCATTTTTTAAACTCTTTTTCGCCCAGACGAATAGCTTCTTTAATGAACAGCTTGCGCGATGCAATGTCTTTCTTATACGGGATCAGTATCCAGGCATTAATCCGGTATAGCCACATGTAAGGGAAAATAGTTTGAAACAATTTGGCCACCGATACCAGTGCATTAATACGCGAATTAAATTGTACTATTGCACCACCTAGAATTATTGATTCAGCACGACCCGGAGCCAGTTTGTCCATAGCCCGAATTACAATGCACCCCAACGAAATGCCTACCAAATGTGCTTTCTCAATTTTCAGATGATCCATTGTGCGAATAACATCCAAGGCGATTTCATCGAAAGCGTAAATCTCTTCTTTGGTGTATTCTTTTTTTGATTTGCCGTGCCCGCGAAGGTCAACTAATAGCACATTGAAATGTTTCTTGAAATCGCGCAGTTGTCTGAACCATACCACATTGCTTCCTCCGGCGCCGTGTACAAACACCACCCAGGTTTTTGAGGTCTTATGTGGAAATACTTTGTTATAAAGCATGTTGCAAAAATAAAACTATTATAGAATAACAACAAAGGTTTTTTTTTGTTGAAAACTTAAAAATCCTTAAGACTTTGCTAATGTATATTCTACTTTATACAAGTTCTTATGTGTTTCGGCAAGCAGCTCTTTTAGCGGGATGTGTGCCGGAACTTTTGAGGTGTTTATCTTGTCGAGGTTGTTTTGCGTTGGCAATTCGCCCGGAAACCAGTGGCTTTTTTCTTTAAACGTTTTGTATCGGTATTTAGCGAAATCGATCATATCGTATGCTTTCCAAAGTCGTCGTAAACGCAGTACTTCCGGTATGTTTATTCCCGAAGGATCATTTTGTAGTTCAAAACCATCGTAAGCTGCATACGGATCATCATGAACGAAACTATCTAATTTCACTTTCGTTTCATAATCTTTTTGGCTCCATGGCGATGTAGTGGGGAAAATACCTTTCATCTCTTCAAAATGTTCTTTTTCGGTAATGCCAAACGAGAGCGTGTGAATGGCAGGGTTATTCAGGCAAAACCGGGCATTCCACTGAATTGGTGTTAACGGATAGGTTGCATCTTTTACTTTGGCAGGAACTTTAAAAAGCTGGCCTCCTTTATCGTTTGGCGAAATAATAAAAACGCCCATGTCGTGTACTTCTGCCATTTGCACCGCTGCTAAATTTCGTTGGTTGAAATAGTAGTAGTGCAGGTTGACAAATTCAAACAATCCGGTTTCAATGGCACGTACAATTACTTCCAGGGGCCATGTGTGCTAAAACCAACATGTTTTATAATTCCTTCGTCTTTTAACTTTAGCAGGGCTTCAACCGGGCCACCTTTTTTGCAACTTTGCTCCAGTAATTCGGGCGTATTTATTCCGTGCCAGCCATAAAAGTCGAGGTAATCGGTTTGCAAGTCGCGCAACTGATTTTCTACCATTTCGTAGGTGGCATCCGCTGTTAGCGGATTTCCCTTGGTCATTAAATGATATGAAGTGCGAGGTATCATTAACTCCTCATTTAAAACCTTGCCATAAACGGTTTCGCTTTTTTTATAGCCCCAGGCTGTTTCAATATGATTAATGCCCGCATCAAATGCCAGTTGAACGGTGTTTAAACATTCGTCCAGCGTGTCTTCAGGAATAGCACGCCGGGGTTCGTCCCAGCCATGTTTAAAGCGCATGCCTCCCAGTGTTACCGTACTCAAGTGCTTTTCTGTTTTCCCAAAGCGACGGTATTGCATTCCCTCTTTTTTATTTAGAATTACGGACATAACAGTGCCATTAATTTTTTATTTACGAACGACAAAGGTAGACTTTTAAATAATCTTGGAAATTGAATGTTGTTGAAGAAAATGTTAAACAATTTCTGAAACAAAAAAAAGTCCAAAACAAGTTTGAACCAGTTTTGGACTTTTTCCTCGTTTAAAAAGCTTTTATTTCTTATTCTTTACATACTTTTCCAACCATTGATCCTGCTCCCAAAGCAAATGCAAAATCGATTCGCGAGCTGAGTAGCCATGACTTTCTTTTGGTAGCATTACCAGACGAACCGGGGCTCCCAAACCTTTCAAGGCATTAAAATAGCGCTCGCTTTGCATCGGGTAAGTTCCGGAGTTGTTATCGGCAATTCCGTGAATAAGCAACAATGGTGTTTTCATTTTGTCGGCATGCATAAACGGACTCATGGTGTAATAAACTTCAGGCGCTTCCCAGTAGCTTCTTTCTTCGCGTTGAAATCCGAACGGAGTAAGCGTGCGGTTGTAAGCACCACTTCTGGCAATTCCGGCAGCAAATAAATCGGAATGAGACAGTAAGTTGGCAGTCATAAAAGCACCGTATGAGTGGCCGCCAACAGCAACACGTTCACGATCGATATAACCCAGTTCGTCAACAGCATCAATAGCCGCTTTGGCATTTGCCACTAGTTGTTCGCGAAAACTGTCGTTGGGTTCTTTATCTCCTTCGCCAACAATTGGGAAGGCGGCATCGTCGAGAACGGCATAGCCTCTTGTTACCCAAAAAATAATCGATCCGTACGACGGGTAAGTAAAAGTATGTGGCGACGAGGTAACCTGTCCGGCAGTTGATTTGTCTTTATATTCGCGCGGATATGCCCACATTATCATTGGTAGCTTTTCTTTTTTGTCCATATCGTAACCGGCCGGCAGATACAACGTTCCCGATAAATCCAATCCATCTTTACGTTTGTAATTAATAATCTCTTTGTGAATGTTGGCAATGCTTTGGTATGGATTTTTGAAGAAGGTAACCGGCTGAGGCGCAATACGTTTTTTTATGTTTCTTATGTAGTAATTCGGATATAGTGTGCTGGTTTCAACGCGCGTTAACAGTACACCTTTTTGCGCATCAATAACTCGTATAATGTTTTCTAAAGTTGTTTCTCCGTCGGCACGCCATAAGCGTTCTGTTTCTTTTGTTTTAAGGTCGTAGGCATCGAAAAAAGGGCGCCTTCCTTCCGCAGAATAACCACGCCCGGTAAGATATAATGTGTTTTTACCCATCTCGAGCGTGTAAGTTCCTAATTCGTTTTTTGTTGTTACAAACGATCCGGGATCATTGTATCGGTCGTTTGAATTTCGGTCAAAAAGAATTTCCGGACCCACTGATGGATCGCCTGGGCTGAAGAGATATGTTTTTTCGTTTCGGGTATTCCACCACTCATCGGTAGCAATTGCAATAGCATCGTTTCCCCAAATAATCCGATCAAATCGTTGTTGTGTTTTTAGAATAGATTTTGGTTCACCGCTAAACGGGGCGTCAACTGTAAACAGCTCGTCTCTATAATCAACCTCAACAGCAGGGTCGCCTCCATCAAGTGCTTTCACATAAAAAACAGTTGCCGGTTTGTCGGCACGCCAGCGCAGGCTGCGCATTTCTTTAGTGGTAGACATAAATCCTTTTGGCCGAACTTCTTCCAGCGGAACTTCGCGAATTACCTTTACCAGCACGCCTGACTTATCGTAAATGGTAGTTTTAGATGGGAACCGATAATAAGGAACAATATACGAGAAAGGCTCACCAAGCGTTGAAACTAAAATATATTCACCATCAGGAGAAAAACTCAATCCGGTGTACATGGCTGTTTCCTTCCATTGCGAAGTATTTCCTTCCAAATCAACAGTGTAAAGTGTTGAACGAACCAATTGTTTGAAGTTGAACTCATCGGCCTTGTCTTTTAACAAATCCTGGTAAGTACGGTTTTGTGCCTCTTCGCCATCGCTAACCGAAACTTTTGGACCGCTTGGTACAGCAGTAGCTTTATCTATCAGAAGCTTTTTGTCGGTCGGCAGCATTTTAACAAGAAGCTGGTTGTTGTCTTCAAACCACTCAAATGCAGAACCAATATTTGCGTTAAGTTTCGCATCAGTTAGCTTTTTACATGCTGCTTTGTTAATATCCAGCACCCATAATTCAACCCCCTCGTTAACGGTGTTGGTAAAAGCCATCTTGCTTTGGTCGGGTGACCAGGTAAAATTGGCAAGGCGCTCGCTTGTTGGGACATTGCCAACCTCAATTTCTTCCGATTCGCCAACTTTCATAAGCGAAATGTGGGAGTAATAACGTGTTCTGCTGCCAATATTGGTAACCGGGTTAATACGTAATCCCGCTAAACGTAATTCGGGTTCCGACAACTCGGCAATACTTTTAAACTGATTACGATGCAGCAAAACGATATTTTCATTTTTGGCATCGAAAACCGCCGAAGGTACTGCCGGAGCATCTATTAACTCCAGTATTTCTTTAGGTGGTTTTTGGTATCCGATATCTACTTGGGCAGCAGCTCCATAACATAGGAGAGAAACAATACAAAATGTAGTGAGTTTTTTCAAAGATTTCATCATTTAACTTTTTTAAGAATATATTTTTAGACCAGAATTGTTTTCATCACATTAAATTTTCTGAGCATCAATCAACAGAAAAGTTAGATATAAAAAATGCTACAAAATGTTCACAAGCCCTATACAGGAAATGAAATATTCGAATAATAGGTATATTATTGGTTTGATGGCACAAGATAGTAATTTCTAATTATCTTTGTTCTCATGCAAAAAGACGATTCTGAAAAACCGTTAATATTGGTTACAAACGACGATGGAATTCATGCAAAAGGACTGCGAGAACTGGTGGAGGTAATGCAGTTTTTTGGTGATGTTGTGGTCATTTCTTCCGAGATTTCTATGTCGGGGAAAGCATGTGGAATCACGGTTGATCAACCGCTGCGGGCAATACCTGTAGAAAATATACATGGTGTGCCAACCTATAAATGTAACGGTACTCCGGTTGACAGTGTAAAGCTTAGTTTTAACAGTCTTCTCCAGCGAACTCCCGACTATGTGGTTTCAGGAATTAACCACGGTTCCAATTCATCGATAAGTGTTATTTACAGCGGAACAATGGGAGCTGCCATTGAAGGTGGTTTGCATGGTGTACCGTCTATTGGTTTTTCGCTGGAAGATTACAGTTCAGATGCTGATTTTTCGAAAGCCAAATTGATTGTGGCTCGTGTTTTTCAGAATGTTATTGAAAATGGTATTCCCGCATTTACCTGTTTAAATGTGAATATTCCGAAAGGAAAACCCGAAGGCATTAAAGTGTGCCGGCAGGCGCACGGAAAATGGATGGAAGAGTTTGAAAAAAGAACCGATCCACATGGACGGGAATATCACTGGCTTTCCGGTTATTTTCAGAATCTTGATGAAGTAGCGGAAGACACCGATGTTTTTGCGCTGAA
Organism: Draconibacterium halophilum; assembly: GCF_010448835.1. NCBI lineage: Bacteria > Pseudomonadati > Bacteroidota > Bacteroidia > Marinilabiliales > Prolixibacteraceae > Draconibacterium > Draconibacterium halophilum. The sequence continues at coordinate 4,073,545 of NZ_CP048409.1, read as the reverse complement.
AAATAATTTTGCAACGGTGGTTCCCGTTCGGGTTGATATGACTTGCTATAAAACCATGGAGCAAATTAAGTTGTGGAAGTTTTAATATGCAAAAAAGAAAACAGAATAAATACGACGAAATTGGACTTGGTGTTTTTACCGGTCTGGGGCTACCCATTGTTATTTTTTTTATCGTTTACCTGATTGGCGAAGACAATATGTCGTTCACAAAATACATTGCCGGAATGTGGCGTATGCAGGCACTCATTAAATTAGGAAGCTTGTGTGTTTTTACTAACGTTGGAGCCTTTTGGATTTTTCTGCAATTAAAATACGAAAAGGCAGCCCGCGGAGTTTTGGGCGCTACAATTCTTTATGCCTTTGTGGTGTTAATTTCAAGAGCAGTTTAATATGCGGTATTACATTATAGCCGGCGAGGCATCGGGCGATTTGCACGGTTCAAATCTGATGAAGGAATTGAAGGTTGCCGATAAACAAGCTGATTTTCGTTTTTTTGGCGGCGATAAAATGCAGGCTGTTGGTGGCGAGTTAGTGAAGCATTACCGCGAAATGGCATTTATGGGTTTTGTGAATGTGATCCTGAATATCAGGACCATTAAACAAAATATGGAGTTCTGCAAAAAAGATTTGCTCAACTTTAAACCCGATGTTATCATCCTGATCGATTATCCCGGCTTTAACCTGCGAATTGCCGAGTTTGCCAAACAAAACAACATAAAAGTTTACTATTATATTTCACCAAAACTGTGGGCGTGGAAAGAATACCGCGTAAAAAAAGTGCGTGCTTTTGTTGATGAACTATTTACTATTTTTCCGTTTGAAACAGCGTTTTACAAAAAGCACGGCATCGATGTAAATTATGTCGGGAATCCGCTGTTTGATTCGATTAAGGAATTCGAAAAAACAGCGCAGTCGGAGGCCGATTTTAAAGCAAAAAATGATTTGGATGACCGCCCGATAATTGCTTTGCTGGCCGGCAGTCGTGTGCAGGAGATTAAAGGAACTCTGCCCGTAATGAAAAAGGCTGTTGAAGGCCGGAATGATTACCAGATTGTGTTGGCCGGAGTTTCGTCGGTCGATAAAGAATTATATGACGAAATTTTAAAGGGAAGCAACATAAAAGTGCTTTACGAATCTACTTATGATTTGCTGAATAACGCGCATACGGCTTTGGTAGCTTCGGGAACAGCAGCCTTGGAAACAGCTTTGTTTCAGGTGCCGCAGACCGTGCTTTACAAAGTTGAAGGTGGCGTGTTAGTGCATTACATTATGGCGGCAGTTTTAAAAATTGACTGGGTGTCGCTGCCTAATATTATTTTAGGTAAAATGGCGGTAAAAGAACTGCTTCAAAAAAATATGACCGTTAAAAAAGTCACGGCAGAACTGGATCGTATACTCGAAGATGAAACGTATCGAAAAAGAATTTTATCTGATTATCAGGAAATGCAAAAGCTAATGGGAGAGCCGGAGTGTTCGAAACGGGCAGCGGAAAAAATGATTGAATTATTATCTTTGGATTCTGAACATAAATCATAAGAATACAGGTGTATAGCTTATTTAAAAAAGAAATAAAAACTTTTCTCGGGTCGTTAATCGGTTACCTGGCCATTCTGGTTTTTTTATTGGTTACCGGTTTGTTTCTGTGGATTTTTCCGGGTAATTATAATATTCCTGAAAGTGGTTATGCAACGCTTCAGGGGCTTTTTACGTTGGCGCCGTGGTTGTACCTGTTTTTGGTGCCCGCAATTACCATGCGTATGTTCGCCGACGAAAAACGTAGTGGAACCATCGAAATTCTGCTTACACGGCCACTGGCTGATTTTCAGATGGTGATGGCAAAATTCTTGGCCGGATTGGTGTTGGTTGTTTTTTCTTTGTTGCCCACTTTGTTGTATTTTTTGTCGGTTTATTGGTTGGGAAACCCGGTTGGAAGTATCGACACCGGTGCAACCTGGGGATCGTTTATGGGGCTGTTTTTTCTGGCAACTATATATGTGGCCATAGGTATTTTTGCCTCGTCGCTCACCGATAACCAAATTGTTTCCTTCATATTTGGGATGTCATTGTCGTTTATTTTTTACCTCGGTTTCGAGTTTGTGGCGTCAGCAGAAGTATCGTATCTGTTAGAGCAGTTGTTTTCATGGTTGAGCATTAACGATCATTACCTTTCCATTTCGCGAGGTGTGGTTGATATGCGAGACATCCTGTATTTTATCGGGATGGCCTTTTTGTTTTTGTATGGGACAACGCTGATTCTAAGAAAAGGCAAGCTCCGAACCACAAAAGCAAAAGTTCGTGCTGTTGTAATTCCCGTGGTTGTATTATTGGTGCTGGCGATTTCATCCAATTTTTTATACCGCATTGACCTAACGGCTGAAAAACGTTATTCCTTATCAGAGGTTAGTAAACAAATGGTGACAGGTTTGGAAGGTCCGGTAGAAGTGGAGTTGTATTTGACAGGTGAGTTAGAACCAGGATTAAGGAAAATACAAAACGAAGTACTGGAGAAAATCGCTGTTCTGAATGCATACAGTTCGGCTCCAATCCGGGTGCGTATGTTTAATCCTTATAGTATCGGGAATATCGATAAGCAGGAAGAATTGATTGACGATTTGGTAAATAAAGGTGTGCCACGTATTAGTTTCAGACATAAAACAGAACAGGGAATTGCTTCAAAATTTATCTTCCCCGGAGCAATTATTCGTTATCAGAATAAAGAACTGGCGGTGAATTTTCTAAAAAATAATCCGTATACCAGCTACGAAAACAACTTTAATCATTCGGTGGAAACCATCGAGTACGAGTTGGTAAATGCATTCCGAAAACTGATGCGCAAACAGAAGTCAGTGCTGGCATTCTTGCAAGGACACGATGAGGCTAATCAATACGAAGTGGCCGATATTGCGCGGGCACTTTCATCTGATTTTGAAATCGATATGATGGATGCAGTCGATCTTAAAGATTCGGACGTTGATATTTTGGTGATCGCAAATCCACAAAAACAATTTCCCGAAACTTCAAAAATAGCTCTCGATCAGTACCTGATGAAAGGCGGTAAGCTAATTTGGCTGATCGATCCGGTGCAGGTAAGTTTAGACAGTTTGAGCAAAGGATTTCAAACCTATTCATTTCCAAACGATTTGAATATAGGGGATCAGCTTTTTCGTTATGGCGTTCGTTTAAATTACGAATTGTTGCAGGATGTGAACTGTATTCAAATTCGTGTAAATACAGCCGCGCCGGGAAATCCGCCACGTTACACGGCAAATCCGTGGTATTATTCGCCACTGCTTACACCAAATGATGATCATCCTATTAGCCGAAATCTGAACTGGGTAAAAACAGAATTTGTTTCGTCGCTCGATACGGTTTCATCCAATTCTACAATCAGTAAAGAGGTAATTCTGAGTACTTCGCCATATGCGCGCCGAATAAAGGCTCCATCCTCGGTAAGTCTGGCAAACATTAATAATCCACCTGCACGCGAGTTGTTTACGCAGTCGAATATTCCGGTTGGTGTTTTATTGGAAGGTGTTTTTACATCAAATTACAAAAACCGCATGGTGGAAACCTATGGTTATTCTTCGGCCGATATAATTACGGAAAGTCAGCCAACACAAATGATCGTGATTGCCGACGGCGGAATGATAACCAATAAAGTGAATTATTCTACCAATCCACCTAAAATTCAGGAACTTGGCTTTGATGAAGTATCAGGGCAGGTTTTCGGTAATAAGGAATTTCTGATTAATGCCATTTCATACCTCGATGACAAACAAGGGATTATGCAACTGCGCGGCCGATCATTAAAAATGCGCTTACTCGACAAAGTAAAACTACGCGAAGAAGCTGCCTTTTGGAAATGGCTCAATGTATTGCTGCCGCTGCTTTTAGTCATCGTTTTCGCACTGGTTTACAATCTTGTTCGCAAGTACAGGTACAATCGTTCATAAAATGGGGTAAAATCAACCGAAGCACGGTAGGGATAATTCATGAAAGTTTGTATATTCGTGTACTTAGATTGGTTGTAAATTAGAACCAATTAATAAGACGAATTCAAAAAAATAAATCGAAATAAATGAAGTTTGTAGTTTCAAGCACCGAGTTACTGAGCCACCTTTCTGCAATTAGTAAGGTAATCAGCAGTAAAAGTACAATGCCAATTCTCGATAACTTCTTGTTTCAGTTAAGCGAAACAGAGTTAACCATAACAGCTTCCGATCTGGAATCGACATTAATTACCAGCCTCGAGTTGGATAATATTGAAGGCGAAGGAGCCGTTGCAGTTCCGGCCAAGTTGATCACAGATACATTGAAAGAATTTCCGGAGCAACCGCTGACATTTCAGATTGATGGCGAATCTTATCTTGTTGAAATTTATTCAGACAATGGAAAGTTCAGCATTATGGGGCAGAATGCCGAGGATTTTCCTGAGCAACCACAATTGGATGAGGAAGGTGCATCGTCTATTGATGTTAGCCATGTAGTTCTTCAGAAAGGAATTGAAAAAACGTTGTTCGCTACCGCCGACGATGAGTTGCGCCCAGTTATGAATGGTATTTACGTTGAGTTAACACCTGACTTTATGAGCTTTGTAGCTTCTGATGCGCACAAGCTTGTACGTTACCGCCGATTGGATGCAAAGGCTGAATTCGAGTCTTCATTTATTCTGCCCAAAAAACCGGCAAGTTTGTTGAAAAACCTGTTGCCAAAAGAAGAGTTTGATGTAAAATTGGAATTCGACGATAAGAATGCGTTTTTTACCTTAAGCAACTACAAACTTATCAGCCGTTTGGTAGAAGGAAATTACCCGACTTACAACTCAGTAATTCCTACTAATAATCCAAACAAAATGATCATCGATCGTCTGAATTTCTTCAACACCGTAAAACGTGTTTCAGTATTCTCAAACCAGGCGAGCAACCTTGTAAAACTGACAATTTCGGATAACCAGTTGGTGGTTTCGGCGCAAGATATTGACTTTTCTATTTCGGCAGTTGAACGCATCAATTGCGAATACGAGGGAGAAGAAATTGAAATTGGTTTCAAATCAACATTCCTGCAGGAAATTCTTACCAATATTTCAACCAGCGATGTAAAGGTTGAAATGAGCGATCCAACGCGGGCAGGCTTGTTACTTCCGGCAGAAAATGAGGAAGATGAAGACATGTTGATGCTGTTGATGCCAATGATGATAAACGTTTAAAAAAGTAAAACGATAAACCGAAAAGGTATCCGGGAACGCTTGTTTTGGGGTACCTTTTTTAATTCATACCCACCATGAAGCTACATTTAAAAAATGCTTTGGTTTTTTTAGATCTGGAAACCACCGGAATTAACATTGTTACGGATCGAATTGTGGAGATTGCACTGGTAAAAGTAAATGTTGACGGGACAGAGGAAGAAAAACTGATGCGCATAAATCCTGAACAGCCGATTCCCATTGAGGCTTCCCTGATTCATGGAATTTACGATGAGGATATAAAAGACGCCCCAACATTTAAAGAAGTGGCAAAAACGCTGGCTAAATTTATTGAAGGATGTGATCTTGCCGGTTTTAATTCCAATCGTTTCGATATCCCGTTACTGGCCGAAGAGTTTTTGCGTGCCGAGGTTGATGTAGACTTTAAAAAACGCAAATTTATTGATGTGCAGGCCATATTCCATAAAATGGAAAAACGGACACTGGCAGCCGCATACAAATTCTATTGTAATCAGGATTTAACCGATGCACACAGCGCAATGGCCGATACAAAAGCTACCTATGAAGTATTAAAATCGCAGCTCGATAAATACAAAGGAGTGGAGTATGAAGATCCCAAAGGGAAAAAATCGACGCCCGTTGAGAACAATGTAGATAAGTTGAGTGAATTCTCTTCGTACGATCGGAATGTTGATTTTGTTGGCCGCATTGTTTACGATGAAAATGGAGTAGAATGTTTTAATTTTGGAAAGAACAAAGGTGTGCCGGTGGAGAAGGTTTTGCAGGAACAGCCCGGCTACTTTGGCTGGATTCTAAACAGCGAATTCCCTCTTTATACTAAAAAGGTGCTTACACAATTGAAATTGAAAATGATGAGCAAGTAAAGCTTGTTATTTCGAAGGAGGAACGACTGAGAAATCTGTTTCTGTATTGTTTAAGTTGTTACAGATTTCTCTCTTTGTTCGAAATGATAGTGAAATTAAAAAGCTTAATATCATGAAAATAATTTGCATAGGAAGAAATTACGTGGCTCACGCCAAAGAGTTGGGGAACGATATTCCTGAGGAGCCTATTTTTTTTATGAAGCCCGATACCGCGTTACTGCGCAACAACGATCCGTTTTATATTCCGGAATGGACCAACGAAGTGCATCACGAAATAGAGTTGGTGGTGAAGATAAATCGCATTGGTAAAAATATTGAAAAGCGATTTGCACACCGTTATTACAACGAAATTGGTTTGGGTATAGATTTTACGGCCCGTGATGTGCAGGCGCAATTAAAAGCTAAAGGATTACCTTGGGAAAAAGCAAAAGCTTTTGATAAATCGGCAGTTTTAAGTAGCACCTTTTTGCCCAAAACGATTTTCCCCGATCAGGAAGCAATTGGTTTCCGATTAGATATTAACGGAGCAACAGTACAGGAATCGCATTCAGGTTTGATGATCTTTGACTTTGATGAGTTGATCGCAAATATCTCGAAATACGTGACATTAAAAATTGGCGATCTGATTTACACCGGAACGCCTGCAAATGTTGGTTCGGTTGCTATTGGCGATCGTTTGGAAGGATATCTGGAAGACAAAAAGCTGTTTGACTTTGAAGTGAAGTAGGGCTGAAGCCGCCAAAGCATTGTCATTTCGAATGAAGTGAGAAATCTGTTCATTGTTTATCTGACATTATTTTTTAATTTTTTTGTTTATGAATCATCAATTTGAGCTTGAAATGCAGGTGCGCGATTACGAATGCGACATTCAGGGCATTGTAAACAACGCTGTTTATCAGAATTACCTGGAACATACGCGCCATAAATTTCTGAATCATGTTGGGCTTGATTTTGCACAATTACACGACGATGGAATTGATGCGGTGGTTATAAAAGCCGAATTGGAATACAAATTTCCGCTACGTCCCGGCGACGATTTTTTAGTACGTTTGAAGATTGGTAAACAAGGGCGTTTGCGCATTGTGTTTTTACAGGAGGTAATTCGTAAATCCGATGAAAAGCTGATGGTAAGAGGCCGTATTACTTCGGTACTAACAAAAAATGGCCGTCCACTTTCTCCTGAAATTCTGGAAAGTAAATTTGAAGAGGCCGGAATTGTGCTGGAGGAAGTTTAGATTAGTTTCTCTTCAATACGATATTCTTTTGCCTCAACAGCATTGGTTTTTAGTGCCGCTTTAAATCCTTCATTCATCATTCGTCCCAGGCGCATGGGCATATCCAAAAGAGCAGGGTAGGTGGTTTTATCATCGGGGTGGTTATAAAAGTGAACACAGCTTTTCACATCTGACGAAAGATAAATGCGGCAGGCCATCGGGCGGGCATCGTAAGCCATGCAGGTTTTGTCTTTTAACAGAGGGCAGGGATGTTTTGCATTCATCAGATCATCGCCTTTTAAAAGGCTCAGTTTGGTTTGTTTTTGTTTTGCTTTTTCTGCTATTCCCGAGATCGTTTCAGCGTCAAAAGACTTGTTTACAGCGGCCTTTAAATAATCCAGCTCGTAGTCCAGCGCAAAAACCGGTTGGTGGCAACACCAGCTGCAGCCTCGTTTGCAATCGATACTTTGGTTTTGTTGCCGGGCATAAACAAACAACGAATCAATCAGTCCGTCAATTGCCGCATACATTTCTTTTAAAGATTGGTGCAACGCTTCCTGTTCCATATTCGCCTCAACTGCCTTCATACCCAGTTGATAGCCATCGTGAAAGAAGGCTTTTTCCAGTTGTTCAAATTGCAGGTTTGTGTTCATAAGATTAATTTTTATCAAGATACAAAAACAAAAAGAATCTTCCCACAAGTGAGAAGATTCTACTGGATTTTGAACATTACTTTAAAATTATCTGTGTTTTATTGAATGTTATTCATTATGAGGGAGATGTAGCCATAAAACAAGCAGGAGGAAGATTAGGTTTTGGTTATCTTTTCCACTTTTAAGCGCGCAAAATAATCCTTGGCAGCCCTTTTTACATGTGGCGATAAAAGTATGGTTGTGATAACTGTTGGGAAGGCCATCAGGGCAAAGGAGATGTCGATTAAACCAATAATTACCCTCAGGTTTGAAACGGCTCCAATAAGTATTACCGCCACAAAAATGTAGTTATAAATGTGTTGGTATTTTACTCCGGCAACAAAACCAAGGCATTTTACACCGTAGTATGGAAAGGCGAACATGGTTGACATGCTAAAGAAAATGGCACAGATGGATAAGATATATTTACCGAATATCGGGATGGCAGAATCAAAAGCCTGAGCAGTAAGCGTAATACCATCGGCATTACTTTCGAGCCAGGTATCGGTAACAATAATGGCCAGGGCTGTCATGGTACAAACTATAATGGTATCGATAATTGGCCCAAGCATGGCAACCAGCCCTCACGAATGGGTTCGTTGGTTTTGGCAGCGCCATGCGCCATTGGCGCCGTTCCCAATCCGGCCTCGTTTGAAAAGGCCGCGCGCCGCACACCGGTAATTATTATTGCACCGAGCGATCCACCTAAAACTGCATTGCCGGTAAAAGCATCTTCAAAAATGGTTCTAAAGGCAGGAAGTATAGCAGCGGGGTGTGAGAAAATTACGTAAAGAACTGTTATGGTATAAACAACAACCATAGTGGGCACGAGTCTTCCGGTAACTTTACCAATACGTTTAATTCCCCCGATAACAACCAGACCAACAATTATGGCGATTATAATTCCGGTGACAAGATCGGAAGTAAATGAACCTCCGACGTTATTCGGCACTAACACTACATCGCGAATCATTTGGGTAAGTTGGTTAGCTTGAAAGAGCGGTGAAACACCGATCATGGCCATAAGCGAGAAAAAGACAGCTACAGGGCGCCAGTTTTTCCCCAATCCTTCGGTGATGAAGTACATAGGGCCACCCTGAATTTCGCCTGCTGAATCTTTACCGCGAAACATAACCGCCAGCGAACAGGTAAAAAACTTGGTGCTGATACCCAGCAATGCCGAAACCCACATCCAAAAGATGGCTCCCGGTCCGCCCATGGTAATGGCAACGGCAACACCGCTGATATTTCCCATGCCAACTGTTCCGGCCAATGCGGTAGAAAGTGCCTGATAGTGGCGCAACTGCCCTGCTTCATTCGGATCGTCGTATTTTCCGGTGAGGATTTTTAGGGCATGACCGATGTAACGGAGTGGCGCCAAACGCGAATAAACTAAAAAATAAAACCCGCCGCCAAGCAACAGGATAAGTATAGGAGCTCCCCAAATTCCATCAGAGATTTTTATAATGAGTTCGCCAATATTTTCAAACATTCCGCTAAGAAATGTAAAACTTGCCAATTATCAAACAGCAATCTGAAAGATAAAAGTCATGTTTTATGATAAAATGCTTTATTTCTTGTGATTCAAAAAGATGTTGTAAAAAATGTAAAGAAAACTTGACTTTTTATAAGATGTAAAGTATGTTTGTCATATTGAACAGTAAAGTTTACACTAATGGAAATTTACAGCATTATCGTTTTTTGCATTTATATCGGACTACTTTATTACATCATTCCTTCTTCTTCTTTAAATTTTGATTTATATGAGCGAAAATTTCGCTTATTGCCAAATTGGTTTAAAACAGTGGCATTAATCTTTGCGACTGTTGCTTTGTTGGCAATATTAATTTTTCGAAACTCTATAGTAAACAAGAATGAAATGATAATTTCAGTTTTTAACCTGGCATTATTCTTAATATTCTTCTCGAAACAAAAAACAGAAGATGAATTTTCGGAACAAGTTAGGTTTAAAGCCTTTTCCTATTCGTTTGTAAGTTTTGTTGCTATGTGTTGTGCATTGGGGGCTTCTCGAATTAATGATTCCGGTGGCAGAGAATGGAGTAATTTTATCATTCAGGCATTTATGGGAGGTGGACTATTTATAGCAACGCTCTACTTTTATTTTACCCTTTATAAACTACGAAAAGAGAATAATTAATTATGGACCCAAAATCAACAATCTTTCTAATAGCTGCAATTGTTTTTCTCTGCATGTTTTTGTGGCTTTTTGCAGATAAGAGTGAATACGAGGTTTTTAAAAAGTTAAAATTATTTCCCCGTTGGATAAAAATCGTTGGAATTGTTATTGTACTATTGTCGGCTACTATTCCATTTTATGCCAATTTGCTTATTGAAGGTAAAAACTACCTTGGATTAACAGTTGTAAATTTAGGTCTATTTTTGATTTGTTTCTCGCGTGATAAACAGGAAGATGAGATGTCTAATCTTATTCGGTTAAAATCGTTTTATCGGAGTACAGTTCTTGGTTTCGCTTATGTGTTTATTTTTACAGCCATTGAATTTATTCATGGCGATGAATTTGAATTGGTTCCTGCCATTCAGGTGATTACATTTATGTTGTTAATGTATTTATTGAATTATTACGTTACCAAATCAAAAATAAGAAGTGCAGAATAGGCTTAAAATAGAACGTGCCATTAAAAACCTCACACAAGACGATTTGGCAAAACTTATTGGTGTTTCGCGCCAAACCATACATTAATTTACAGCTGATATGTGATGAATAAAACTCAAGATAATTTGCGTTTACTACCCCGAAGATTTAAGAAATTGGCTTATAGCTTATTGGCTTTAAGCATACTTCTTATTACGCTTTCTGTAACTAAAGTTATTGCGATTGATGACGAAATTGCCAAAACAATTTTGAGCTCGGGAGTTTTACTTTCGTTTCTGTTGTTGGCACTTACAAGAGATAAGATTGAAGATGAACTAACGTTGGTAATCCGGCTAAAAGCGCTGGCCTCGTCCTTCATTTTCGGAGTGGGATATGTAGTGGTAAGTCCTTTTGTTAGTTTGCTTTTCGATGGTGAATTTATAGTTGAAGATATGGGAATAGAGGGATTACTTTTAACAATGTTTCTCTTTTATTTTGGAATGTTTGGGTTAATGAAAAGGAATCGATAGTGCAGAATAGGCTTAAAATAGAACGTGCCATTAAAAACCTCACACAAGACGATTTGGCAAAACTTATTGGTGTTTCGCGCCAAACCATACATTAATTTACAGCTGATATGTGATGAATAAAACTCAAGATAATTTGCGTTTACTACCCCGAAGATTTAAGAAATTGGCTTATAGCTTATTGGCTTTAAGCATACTTCTTATTACGCTTTCTGTAACTAAAGTTATTGCGATTGATGACGAAATTGCCAAAACAATTTTGAGCTCGGGAGTTTTACTTTCGTTTCTGTTGTTGGCACTTACAAGAGATAAGATTGAAGATGAACTAACGTTGGTAATCCGGCTAAAAGCGCTGGCCTCGTCCTTCATTTTCGGAGTGGGATATGTAGTGGTAAGTCCTTTTGTTAGTTTGCTTTTCGATGGTGAATTTATAGTTGAAGATATGGGAATAGAGGGATTACTTTTAACAATGTTTCTCTTTTATTTTGGAATGTTTGGGTTAATGAAAAGGAATCGATAGTGCAGAATAGGCTTAAAATAGAACGTGCCATTAAAAACCTCACACAAGACGATTTGGCAAAACTTATTGGTGTTTCGCGCCAAACCATTAATTCCATCGAAAAGGGGAGGTATGTACCTTCAACTGTTTTAGCGCTTAAAATTTCAAAGATTTTTGAGAAACCCGTAAATGAAATATTTGAATTGGATGATTCTGATTAATAATATTTCTCGCAGTTTACACGCAACTTCGCAGATAAGCCCCTTATCTATTCGCTTAAAATTGGCGAATTCAGCACCATCTGCGAGAACTATTTATTTCAACTGAAGCTTTACAAATATCGGCAAATGGTCAGAAGGCGATCGGTTTTCATATGTATCGCTGATGGCCGCATATTTTAACACTTTAACTTTGTCGTTCACAAAAATATAATCGATGCGGTTTTCGCCTTCGCTACCCGGTTTAAATCCGTTGTAAGTGCCAACAGGTCCGTAAGGTGCTTCTTTCGTTACTTCGCGGCTGTCGCTCAAGTATTGCTTTATCAAGGCTATTGGTTGTGCATCCGGCCTTAGGTTGAAATCGCCTGTAAGAATTACTGGTAAGCCGGAACCCGCTGTAAACTCTTCCATTTTTTCATGAATCAATTTCGCTGAATTTTTGCGGGCTTCAACACCCACATGATCGAAGTGCGTATTAAAAACAAAGAATTTTTTTCCGGTAACTTTTGATTTAAATTTCCCCCAGGTAACAATACGGTTGCAGGCGGCATCCCACCCTAGTCCCGGGTCATCGCAGTTTTCCGATAACCAGAAATGACCACTTTCCACAAGAATAAACTTCTTGGTATTATAGAAAATAGGCATAAACTCTCCGGCTTTATTGCCATCATCGCGGCCAACACCAAACCATTTATACTCAGGCACGCCTTTTTCAATGTCTAGAATCTGATCGTACAAAGCTTCCTGCAATCCAAAAATACCAGGTTCATAAAAATTCAGTAAGCCGTTTACCATTTCAATACGGTTTGGCCAGGCATTAATTCCATCGCTGGCGGTATTCATCCTGATATTGAATGTCATTACATTTATTTGCTGTGCAACTAGCATTGATGGAAGAATGATTAATAGGCTTAAAATTATTCGTTTCATTCGGAACAGTAGTTATAGGTTGGATATTTTTCTGCGTTTTGTTTTCCTTTAATAATTGTATGACGCTGGTCGCCATCTTTTTCAATGGCAAACTGCTTACAAAATTCAATAATTACATCGAAATAATCTTCTACAGGCGAAATGTTTATTTCATGGGCGGCACCACACGATGTGTGCAACCAGTAAGGAATTTCCAATTGGTCGAGTTTTTCGGCAATAGTTTTTGAGCCATGTATAATCCAATAACCCGCCTTATCTTCATCGCAATAGTGATGAGGTGCAGTGGCATAAGGTACCAGATTGTCGTCGGTGCCGTGAAATAAAAGCGACGGAATTGCTGATTCATCATAAATGGCGGTGGTGTCAGGAACTGCTCCGGCCATGCCAATAACTCCTGCAAACGAAACCGGACCCGAATCCAATCCATAACAATAAGGTGGCTGATAAGCCGTGTATAATACTGTTTCTGCACCGGCGCTACTTCCCGATAATATAATTTGTTGTGGATTAATGGAGTACTGATGGCGGTTTTCTATTAAAAAGAATGCTGCGTCCTGAAGATCTTCGCTGGCCGAATAAATGGTATTCAATTTATCGGTTGCGGGGCAATCGCAGCCAAAACCTTCCGGTTTCCCTTTTCGTGTTAAGCGGTAGGATATGGATGCTACTACATAACCATAGTTCGCCATACGTGTACAAAAAGATTTTACGTTTTCGCCATCTCTTTCTCCGCCGCTAAAGCCGCCGCCGTGCACATAAATAATGGTGGCACGTTCAGGCTCGTAGTCGTTTTGCGGAAGATAAATATCCATATCAAGATTTTCGCCGTCTTTTGTGGCGTAAGTTGCGGTCTCTACTCTAATATCATCAAATAAATTGGAGGTATATCGTTCCTGGGCAAAAGAGATACCCGCCAGGAAAAACAGTAGAATAACGAGGCTTAACTTTTTATGCATAAATTTTTTGTTGTGAATATAGGATATATCAGATTATCAGCAAAAGAAAATGGAACCCAAAATTGAGTTCCATTTCTTAAGGTTAACTTATTATAGCTTCCTTATCTTTTATCTTCCTGATTTCGCATTGGTTTAACAAAGTGCATGCCGAAAAGCATAATACTCAGTAAGACAGATTGGTAGGGGTGTTTTGTGGCTCCGTGATGGAGTTCGTTTTGGGACATTATTCCCGTAATTAGAATAGTCGTCCGGTGGAAGGAGTGTGAGAACGCTCATGATTAAGCAGCCAGCGTTTTCGTTCAATACCTCCGGCATAACCGGTAAGTTTTCCTGAACTACCAATAATACGGTGGCATGGGATAATTATGGGTATTGGATTTTTTCCGTTGGCCAATCCAACGGCTCGTGTGTTTTTATCCGATCCCGTTTGTTTTGCAATATCCAGGTAGCTTGCTGTTGTTCCAAATTTTACCCGTTCAACAAAGTTCCATACTTTTTGCTGAAATTCAGTTCCATGAGGTTCAATATTCAGGTTAAACTCTTTTCTTTCACCGGAAAAATATTCTTCCAGTTGGATCCTGGTTTGGTTGAGAATTTCAGGGATTTCAGTACTGGCAATTCCTTCAACTGATTTAAACCTTACGGCGCACAATGCATTCGCTGTTGCTTCAAGTTCGAGCCAGCCTATAGGAGAGTTAATATAATTTTTAAAATTTCCCATAAAAAATCCGATACCCAAAGATACCGGATTTTAAGGAAAGTTAGGCTCGTAATTAATATCTATCTCTTTTCGTATATTGAGTATGCAGCAGATGATGTGATACTTCACCCAGTGGTTCTTTCAGGAAATCTTTATAAAGCTTTTTAATTTCCGGATTTTCATGCGATTTTCGAATTAACAGGCCTTCGTCTTCGGCATAAATTGCTTCTGAACGCTTTTGCCTGATTTCCGGATTGGTAGGAATTGGTTGTCCCCCTCCTCCCAAGCATCCGCCAGGGCAAGCCATAAACTCAATAAAGTGGTAATCGGCAGTTCCTGCCCGTACGGAATCCATAACGGTTTTAGCGTTAACTAATCCATGTGCAATCGCACATTTCAGTTCCACCCCATCAAGGAAAGCCCATTCTTTAACCGGATTCTCAATTTTTATGGATGCTTCACGAATACCATCTATTCCCCGAACCGGTGTAATGTTAAGGTTTTCGAACGGAACTTCACGCCCAGTTACAATTTCGTAAGCCGTACGCAAAGCGGCTTCCATAACACCTCCGGTTGCTCCGAAAATAACAGCGGCACCAGAAGATTCTCCCATCAAACGGTCGTATTTAACCGGTTCAAGTTTATTAAAGTCGAGACCAGCCTGTTTTATTAAAATAGCCAGCTCGCGGGTAGTTAATACATAGTCAACATCGCGGTAACCACTATCGTGCATTTCCGGACGAAAAGCTTCGTATTTTTTTGCCGTACATGGCATAATCGATACTGAAACAATGTTTTCAGGCTCAAGATTACGTGCATTAGCATAATAGGTTTTTACCAAGGCACCAAACATTTGCTGGGGCGATTTACATGTCGATAGATTTTCCAGATGTTCAGGATACATGTGTTCGATGTATTTTATCCAACCCGGAGAGCAGGACGTTGCCATCGGCAAGGTTACCGATTCGTCTTTTTCAACCAAGACTTTTTTCAGGCGGGTGAGCAGTTCTGTACCTTCTTCAATAATTGTAAGGTCGGCAGTAAAGTCAGTATCCAAAACGGAATCAAATCCCAGACGTTTTAATGCAGCTACCATTTGGCCGGTAACACGTTTTCCCGGTTTGAGACCAAGTTCTTCGCCCAGTCCAACACGAACCGCAGGCGCTGTTTGTACAACCACATGTTTATTCGGATTAGCGATAGCCTCCCAAACTTCTTCAATATAATTTTTCTCTACTAACGCACTCGTTGGACAGTGATTTACGCATTGCCCACAGTTTGTACAAACTATATCGCGCATGGCTTTTTCGAAAAATGTAGTAATTTTCATTTGGTCGCCTTTGTGGGCAACAGTAAGCGCGTTAACACCTTGTAATTCAGCACAGGTTCTTACACAGCGTTGGCATTTAATACATTTGCTGTCGTCTTTTATAATGGAAGGCGAAAAAGCATCAATAGTGTAATTCTTTAATGGAACCAGTTCCAGAAAGTCCTGGGTCATAATTTTATACTCCGAGGCCAGTGTTTGCAACTCGCAGTTTCCATTGCGGTAACATTTGGTACAATCGGCATTGTGTTCTGCCAAAAGTAATTCAATAATTTGTTTTCTCGAGTTACGTACTTTTAAACTGTTGGTGAGAATCTCCATGCCTTCTTCGCAAGGTGTGGCACAAGCCGCCGACAGACGATTTTGTCCGGTTACTTCAACTACACAAACCCGGCAGTTTCCGGCAACGCACAAATCTTTATGATGACACAACGTTGGAATTTTTAATCCTTGTTCTTCTGCAGCTTCTAAAATGGTTTTCCCAGCGGAAATCTCAACCGGAAGACCGTTTATTGTCATATTTAATTTCTTGCTCATTTTCTTTCTTTTTCCGGTTATTTAATAGATCATTTCTTCTCTGAAATTTGCAACAATCGACGAAAAGGAGTTTGCTACCGACTGGCCTAAACCACATTTAGCAGTGTATTGCATGGTTTCGGTTAGGCGCAACAATTTATCGAGATACGAAGCAGGTTTTTCACCACGTTTAACTGCTTTAATTCCTAAAAGCAATTGCTGGCAACCAACACGGCATGGAGTACATTGTCCGCACGATTCTTCGCGGAAAAACTCGAGGTAGTTATCAAGAACATTAAACATGGAACGCGAACTGTTAAATAGCATCATTGAGCCTCCTGTTGGAAGTGAAATTCCAGTAAGTTTTCCTTTAAAACCAATGGCTGCATCTTTAAATTTTTTGCGCGGAACAAGAAATCCTGATGCACCGCCTACCTGAACAGCTTTGGTATCTCCATCGCCAAATTCATACACAAAATCCTGAAGGCTCATACCCAGCTCCAGTTCGTAAATTCCCGGTTTGGGAGTATCGCCCGATACCGAAAAAAGTTTGGTGCCCCGTGAATATTGAACGCCCAGATCGTAGAATTTTTTTGCTCCGTATTTAAAGATGGTAAAGGAGTGAACCAGCGTTTCTACATTGTTTATTACGGTTGGTTTGCCCATATATCCTGCTTGGGTTGGGAATGGTGGTTTATTCCGTGGTTCGCCTCGTTTTCCTTCCATCGACTCCATTAATGCCGTTTCTTCTCCACAAATATATGCACCGCTGCCCATGAAAATCTCAATGTTAAAATCGAGATTAATCTCTTTACAGTAATAACTGAATTCATCAATAACTTTATTCAATTCTGGTAGTAGAAATTTGTATTCACCACGAAGGTAGATGTACCCTTTATTGGCTCCTGTAATGTATCCGCAAATGGCCATTGCAGTGAGCACTTTGTATGGTACGCGCGATAAGATCTCGCGGTCTTTAAAAGTTCCGGGTTCACCTTCATCGGCATTACAAATCACATATTTCTGCTTTTCTTTTGATTCGGCAGTCAATTTCCATTTTAGTCCGGTTGGAAAGCCGGCTCCTCCTCGTCCTTTGAGTTCTGAGCTGATTAGCGCGTTTATTAACTCTTGTGGTTTCTTTTTTATGGTAGTAGAAAGTACTTTTTCCCAGTCGTTTTCATTTCTAAAAATGAAATCAACACGTTTTAGTTGATGTGAATTTGCCATAATTGCTGGTTTAATGATTAGCGTTCGCTTTCATGTGGCTCGTTAAAATTTCTCTCACTTTTTCAGGAGTGAGCTCGGTATAAATTTCATCGTTTATAAGCATTGCCGGTGCTTTATGGCACCAACCAAGGCAGTTGGTTTCCAATAAGGTAAATTGTTTGTCGGGGGTGGTTTCCCCTAAATTAATTTTAAGCATTTCCTGTATGGCAAACAAAACCTGGTTTTTTCCTTTCATGGCACAGGTAATCGTTTTGCACACCCGAATAATAAACTTTCCGGCAGGCTTGGTTTCAAGAAATGAATAGAAGGTGGCTGTTCCGTAAACATCGGCTGCAGGAATGTCAATCTCTCTTGCAATCTCGATCATCGAACGTTCCGAAAGGAATTTTTCCTGTTCAACCACTCCTTGCAAAATTGGTAATACACTTTCCCGGCTTCTACCATGTTTATCTGCCAGGTTTTTAACTAAGGTTTGGATTGGATCCATGAGACAAGTTTTTTGTATTTAAAATTGGTTATTAGTTGTTATTGTTAAGCAGTGCGCCGGTTAAGGCAAGGTCTGTTACAAATTTGGTTTTAGAATAAAGAAAAAATTCTTTATTTAATTATAAACAAATGTAAGCAGTTATCATAGAAAAAAATAGTGTATTTGTTTCATAACATGATGTTATTCAGCAGGAAACGTGTATTGTAATTAAATCTCATTTTAAATAGTTGCAATAGCCTAACTTTTGTCATGTGTACTTGTGTTGCCGAAAAGGTTTTGTGTGGGATATAATGCTATGTAGTCTAAATAAAGATTGTTAGTTGCTGGTGAAATTTACTAAACGTTAACAATGTTTTTAAAGAAAATTAAAGGATGAAGCAACCTTTCTCTCCTCTTTTTTGTCTAACTTTATAGAGCCATATAACAATTAAAACAAGTTTAAAAAATGAAAACAGTATTAATCACCCATTTCGCTTTGCTATTATTAGTAATTCCTGGCATGAGTTGGGCGCAGATCGTTACCATAACAGGTTATGTTAACAATGGGGCGAGCGGAAAAGCCATGGAAAACGTTAGTATCTTCGATAAAAATTCCGGAATTGGAACAATTACCAATCAGAATGGATTTTATAAACTTATTCTTGATAAAGGAGATGTAGATTTGTCGGTATCAAACGGAGGGTTTAAACCGGTTTTACATCATGTAAAAGTTGTTTCTGATACTACGCTGTTCGTAAACCTTCAACCACTGCTTAGTGGCAAAACCCGACAGAAAAAGAACGATCTGGTTCATGCAGAGCTAAAAACGGAGAAGAAGAACGACAGAAAAGGATTTAAAGTGTTTTAGCGCGAAAAGTCGCAAACACTTTATCTTATTTCATTTCCAGTATTTCTTTAATAATTTTCCCCTGGCATTTATCTGGTAGCGGCACGGAGATAAGTTCTGCCAGTGTTGGTACCAGATCAACAGCATTGTGCATTGTGCTTATCTTTTGTGCTTTTATACCATTTCCCCAAACCACTAGCGGAATGCGCGATTGATCGGTGTAATTAGCACGTTTATATTTATAACTCGGTTGCCAGCCTTCTTTTAATGTATAGATAAAATCGCCCGAGCGGTTTTTGTGATACGTATTGTATAAGGGCTCAAACAATCCGTTTGCCGAGCTTCCCTGCTCTAACTGAAAAGCTGGCATGGATACCTGCACTCCGGTAAACTGGTTGATAAAATTTGATGACACCTCGCGCAGCTCATTCAGGGTTACATTGTCGCTTTTACTAATGATATCATGATCGAAATACAGCTGAAGATCAGAATAATGTTCAATCCATTTTTTCTCGCCATAAGTAATGTTCAGGTAAGAGGTTAGCAGCGCAATAGCACTTTCAATATTAAAATAATCAACAGTCAGGTGAAATTCTTCTTTCAGGTACTCAATCGGATAGGAAGCTGATGTGTTGGCCGTCAGGAAAAACAAAACGTTGTCTTGTCCGAATTTCTTTTCGGCAGCATCAACTAATTCTCCAATGTACTGGTCGAGGTACAAATAAGTGTCCATCATTTCAAGCGATGCCGGTCCAAAAGAACCATTTTCATAATCCATGCTCGAAAAAACAGCCGTAACAAAATCGGTTACGTTATCCGCTCCAATTTCTTCGTTCTCCAATAAACGCAGGGTGAAATCTTTGATCATCATATTGGCCGACGGCGTTGTTTTAAACGGTCTGAAATCGTTGGTACGTTTAATGTATTTATTTATAGAATGCGGGAAAGTATTAAACTCGCCGAAATAACCGCGCTCCAGCAGATAGTCGTCGCGCAGGCATTCGGTGTAGCTTGCTTCCGGGAGCAGTGTAGTCCAGGTTCGATGACTGTATACATCGGCATAATTTTCGCTGTTAAAAATACGCACCCAATCGGGGAAAGTACTCACATAAAACGAACTCGATATCATTCTTCCCGATTTGGGATCGAACCAATAGGCTCCGTCAGCCGCGTGACCTGCAGTAAAAATAGCGGATTCGCGGTTTAACGCAGCACTAAAAACTTTGGCTTTACCGCCGCTTAATATTTTAAGATTATCAGTAAGGGTGTTGGAAAGCAGGTTCTTTGGTGAAGCATCGCCGGCCTCGGTATCGGCACCAACTGTAAAGTAGTAGTCATCTTCGGTGCTGTCAATTTCTTTTTTCTTCAAACGGTCGTACCACTTATTTGAAACGATTCCGTGAATGGATGGATGAACGCCGGTAAAAAGAGTGGCCGTTCCACTGGCGTAATTTTGTTCGTGCAGTGCAAGTTTTACGTTTTGGCAAACTGCCCCTTGCGTGTAGATCTTTTTAAAACCGCTAGACTGAAATTTATCCCAGAAGCGCTGAATGTAATCGGGGCGCATGTTTTCAATAACAATACCAATTACCACTTTGGGTTTCCCGCTATTAATCGGTTCATTGTTTTGTGCCTGTGTTTGGCCACCAAGAAATAAAAGAATAAAACCTAAAACTATAACTACGCCTGCCTTCATATTCTATACTGATTTGAGCAGCCAAAAGTAAACATTTTGAATGCTTTCAACAAAGGAATTTTGCAAAGCCAAAAAAAAATAGCCGATACAAAATATTGTTTGTCAGAAGTTTGAGCTAATGATTAAAAATAACTCAGAAAAAAAACACGCAAAAGAGTAGGGTATGGCGAGTCTTGTGCGGATAACAAGTAGAAATAATCATTAAAATATAATGTCATGAAAAAAATTATTGGATTTTCAGTTGTTGCCTTAGCAATGTTTATGTTCTCGTGTAATACAACTACCGACGACGGTATTGATATTCCCGGGATGAGTGACGAACAAACCTTAAAATCGGCCGAAATTGCAGTGGCCGAAGTGCAGGCCGAAGCTGCCATTACCGAATGTAATTACGAAGTGGAATTTTTTGCCAATGCCGAACCGATTCTTACACGTTGGTGGCAAATGGGCAAATTTTTTGGATGGAACAGCAACTTGCGCTATTTCGAAAATCAATGTCCGGATGTAACCATAGAGGAAGGCGATAGTACCGGATATCCGCTTACGATTACGTTGAATTATGGCGATAGCACAGTGCTGAATAATGGGAAGGTGCTTAGCGGAGAAATTGTAATGGTAATTTCAGCGCCACGAAATAGCCAGGATTATTCACGATTGGTAAACTTTAATGATTTTACTGTTGATTCGATGCTGATATCCGGTACCTCAGAAGTTGTAGTTGATAAAGTAGACAGTACATTCCGTAAATTCGAGTCGGAAATGACCTTTATGTATCCCAACGGAACAACCGTTACGCGCAGTGCCGAACGTGTTTGGCAGTGGCTGGCCGGACTTGATACGCCCGAAATGCAAAGTGATGATATCGTGATTATTACCGGCGAAGTTACCGGAACAATTGTTTGGCCCGATGGAACCGAAGAAACCTATAGTAAAGTAATTACTACTCCGCTGAAACGACTGACAATGTGCAGGTACATGGTTGAAGGAGTGGTTGAAGTTCATGTTGGAGGAGAGCTGGTTTCGGTACTGGATTATGGTTATAACGAAAGTGGAGAGGAATGCGACCATTATGCACTGTTGACAACCGATGCCGGAGATGAGGTGATTGATCTTTCGGTAAAAAATTATAACGGGTTGGCAAAACAAAATCAGAATAGGAACCAACATCAGTACACCGGTGAAAACGGAAATCAAAACGGAAATCAAAACGGAAATCAAAATGGCAATCAAAACGGCAGCCAAAATCAAAATGGCAATCAAAATCATAACGGCAACGGATAGTGAGTAGTGGGTAGATAATACCGGGATGTATTTTTAGGATCTCCCGGTATTTCTCAATCCCGCAAATAGATGTAACTTTAACATTCTAATCATTGTTTCCGCGTTTTGACAAAAGAAGAATTTAAAAAGCTTTTTGATGAACATTTCAACCAGGTTCGTAACTATATGTTCTATCGTTCGGGAAATACCGAATTGGCTACAGATATTGCGCAGGAAACATTTCTGAAGATTTGGGAGAAGCAAAATAAAATTGATGACGCCAGGGTGAAAGGTCTGCTTTTTAAAATTGCCAACAACCTGTTTGTGTCATACTACCGAAAAGAAAAACGTTCTTTTGAATTTTTTAAGCATTATGAACCGGATGAAAATACGCGCAACCCGGAAGAAGACCTGGTCTTCAAGCAACTGAAGGAAAATTATAGTTACGCGTTGCAAAGAATGCCCGAAAAGCAGCGAGCCGTTTTCCTGATGAGCCGCGTTGATCAACTCACTTACAACGAAATTGCCGAAATGGTTGGGGTAAGTGTAAAAGCCGTAGAAAAGAGAATGAGGCTCGCGCTTCACTTTTTGCGAACTAGTTTAAAAACAAATGAATGATAAAAATAAACATAACGATCCGTTAATCGATTTCGAAAAAAATCTTTTCGGAAAAGGAAAGATCAACTGGGAGAAATCGGAGGCTGATGTTTGGAATGAGCTGCAAAGCAAGATGGACAAAAAAACGGCGAAAGTGGTCTCGTTCCGAAACAATTGGATTCAGTGGGCAGCGGCGGCCGCAGTCATGTTGATCTTGGGATTCGGAGCAGTCATTTCATCCTGGCAGAAAACCATAGAATGCATGCCCGGTGAACACCTGGTAGCCGAATTACCCGATGGATCGAGTGTGGATTTAAATGCTGGATCAAAACTGGTTTATTATCCGCTAAAATGGAAATGGGAACGTAAACTGAAATTTGAAGGTGAAGGTTTCTTTAATGTTGAAAAAGGATCGACTTTCACTATTGTGTCCAATAATGGAACTACGCAGGTTCTCGGAACTTCCTTTAATATTTATGCCCGCGCAGAAAATTACCGCGTAACCTGTCTCACGGGAAAAGTTCAGGTTACTTCGCCAAGCGACGAAAAAGTAGTTCTTCTACCTCAAAATCATGTTGAACTGGAAGAAGGGAAACTGGTTGTTACCAAAATGTTTGAACCCGAAAAGGCGATAAGCTGGAAACAAAATTATTTCTACTTCACCGGGCGTCCGTTAAAAGAAGTAATCGACGAAATTGAGCGCCAGTATGCCGTAACAATAAAACTCGATCCGCAATTAAATAATCGTAACTTCGGAAGTAATTTTTCAAAACAACACAGCGTTGAAGATGTGTTGGATTTTGTTTGCAAACCAATGAATCTGAAGTTCGAAAAACAAGCGAATAATGTTTACAACGTGACAGACGAAAGTTAATGAGGAAGTTAACCGTCATGGTTTTAATAATGCTGCTGGCCGTAATGCAACTGGCAGCACAAAACCAAACGAAAATAGAAATCAACACACGCAAAATCCCTTTAAATCAGGTTTTAATCGATTTAAAGGAAAAGTATGGCTTTCAGTTTGCCTACGACAGCGATTTACTCTCCGGTTTTTTAGTCAGTGCCAACAAAAAAACTTTCAACAGCGATGAAGAAGCACTGCGTTTTCTCATTAAAGATTTTCCACTTGAAATTGAACGTTCGGGCGATGTTTTGCTCATTATCCCAAAACGGGACAACAAGCCGGAGCTAACACAAATTTCAGGACAAGTGCTGGAAGCGAACACTTTTGAACCGCTTCCTTATTCATATATTCTTATTAATCGTCGTCCGGTGCGCTCCGATTTGCAGGGGCATTTTAATTTTATTGCCTCGGCCGACACTTCCTATAATCTTCAGATTTCGCACCTCGGTTATTTTGTTTACGATACGGTTGTTACCCAAAGTCTCAGTCGCAGTTTTCTGCTTTATCCGCAAATCGAGCGAATTAAAGAGGTGCAGATTTATAGCAATCCCATCGAAAAATCGACGCTTATTGGAAATAATGCCGGAAGAATGAAAATTAACCACCAGATTGCACCCATCCTGCCCGGTTATGGCGATAATTCAGTATTTAACCTTTTGCGCTTAATGCCCGGAATTATGGCATCGGGTGAGCAGTCGAACGACTTGCTTATTTGGGGCGCTTACGAAAGTCATAGTAAAATTCAGTTTGATGGATTTACCGTTTTCGGACTGAAGAATTTTAACGATAACATTGCTGTTGTAAATCCTTTGGTGGTAAAAAATATTGAAGTAATGAAAGGCTGTTACGAAGTCCGTTACGGCGATCGTGTTGGAGGAATTGTTGATATTCAGGGCAAAGACGGAACCTTATTAAAACCAACTCTTACATTCAATATCAATTCTATTACAATAAATTCGATGGTGCAACTGCCGCTTTCAAAAAAGTCATCACTGCTGGCTGCCTACCGCCAAACCTACCATCAGTTGTACGATCCCACGCGTATAAATATTGTTGCGCGTGAAGAAATCTCAGGATCGGGATCCGGTGCCGGACCAGGAAGTCCTCGCGGAAACGGTTCTGCAACCAGTCGTATTAGTGAAGTAAAACCCGATTTTGTTTTTCGCGATGCCAACCTGAAATATACGTTTAAGGGGGATGACGGAAGTCGCTTTTCACTTAGCTTATATGGTGGAGGTGATGATTTTAGTTACGATATGGATGCCCGTTTAGCAAGGGTTTTATGGACACGTGAAGAGCAGGAACAAAACAACCAGTTAGGCGGATCGGCACAATTGAATTACCCATGGAATAACGGGGATGCAACGAACTTAACTTTTGCCTATTCGGCGTTTGAGCGTCAGGTGTATCAGAAAGCCCAAACAGAAAATTATCAAAACGGGAATATCAATATATTGAATCATTTGGACTCCAAAAATACCGTGGATGAAATAAGTTTTAATGCCGAGCATACATTAAACTTTCATCAGGGACATCGTTTACTAATAGGTGCCGGCGCAATAAATAATAAGGTTGAATTATCACGCTTCTCGCTGGACGAACAACAGATTGACATTAACAACGAGTCACCGCGCATTTATTCCTATTTGCAGGATGAATATCCGCTTGGAGAGTTGCTGGAATTAAAAACGGGTGTACGGTTGATTTATAATACCAAACCCAGTAAATGGTATGTTGAGCCGAGGATTTCGGCATCGTTTTCTGTTTTTGATGACATGAAAATAAATGCTTCATGGGGGCTGTACAACCAGTTCATATCAAAAACAACGGTACTCGACAGTACAAATAATTACACCGAATTTTGGACGAATTCAAACGATGATCAAATTCCGGTTTTAAGTGCCGAACATTTTGTGGCCGGGTTGTCCTATCAAAAATACGGATTTACGGCTAGTGCCGAGGCTTTTTATAAAACCACTGATGGATTGAGCCGTTACGTAAATGGTAATATGTTTGTTAGTCAGGGATTTTATGAAGGAAAGGCACGAAGTAAAGGGCTCGATCTTTTTCTAAAAAAAGAATACAAACGGAACATGGCCTGGGTTTCGTACACCTTGAGTAACACGGAAGAGCAGTTTCCTTATTTTCGGATAAACGCATGGCGCCCGGCACCACATCAGCAAAAGCACGAGCTGAAATTTGCGGGGGTTTACAATTATAAGTCGTTTTATCTGTCGGCAAATTATGTTTACGGTTCAGGTTTCGAGCGCTATGATATTGACGTTGATAACGATCTGAATTTCAATAAAGCTTACAGCCGGTTAGATGCAGCTTTGGTTTATAAGTTCAAGCCGGGAAAGGTGAAAGCTGAAGCCGGAATTTCAGTACTGAATATTTTTAATACCGAAAACATTAAATACTCGAATATCAGGATTAGCACCATCGACGAAGTTAGTCTTATTGGTGTTTATTCCGATGCAATTTCGTTTACTCCAGCTTTGTTTTTGAATGTCGAGTTCTAATAATTGGTCAAAGCCGTTTTAACTAGCCTGAAATATTCTTAATCGGCGTAATCGATAATCGAAATAGTTACATCGTAAACGTGATCGCCTACTCTTTCCAGTCCTGAGAAAATATCTTTGTATAATGTTCCTATTTGGTACGAGTATTTCTCGTTTTCTATTTTGGCAACATGGTCTTTTCGTAATTTATCTCTAAACCTGTTAATCTGTTTTTCAATGGCATCGGCCTCTGTTATAGCCACTTCATTATTGTCCTTGTTCAGGTTCTCGATCATAATGTTCATCGACTTATCAACCATTTTAATCATTTCCGACACTTTTTCTTTCATTTTCGGAGTCAGCTTTTCTTTTTTATCGCTGATACGTAATAATGCTCGTGCAATATTGAGGCAGCTATCTCCAATGCTTTCAATCTCGTCAACAATACGAAGCATCGAACTAATACTTTTCGACGATTGTTTACTCAAAACGCCTTCCGAAACTTTGGTGAGGTAACTGGCAATAGAAACTTCCATTTGGTCACTTTTGTCTTCGCCAAGTTCAATTTTATTGAATTGTTTAACCAGTTTGCGCTCGTTTTTTTCCTCGAGCATGTTATTTATTCTGCCAAATAACTTTTTTGTTTGCTGGGCATAAACAATAATCTCTTTTTTTGCCTGGAGTAGCGATAATTCGCTGGTATTCAGCATTCCGAATTTGATGAACCGGAGCTTGAATTCTTCTTCATCTTCTTTTTCCGGAACTAACTTCTGAACCAGTCTTACAAGGAATCGAATAAACCATATCTGAAATAGAACATTCAAAATATTAAACGAAGTATGGAAGAACGATAGTGCTATCGGAATAGCCCCGGGATTGTTAAATGCCGAGTTTCCGGTTACTGATTGAGTAATGGAATCTACTCCGCGCAGGAAAACCGGAAAAACGGAAAGCACCCAGATAACACCCACTACATTAAAAAGAAAGTGAATCCGGGCAGCGCGTTTTGCCGATGAGTTGGCTACCATAGCGGCAATATTAGCGGTTATAGTCGTCCCAATATTTTCGCCAAGCACCATGGCCGCTGCGTGGTCGAATTCTATCCAGCCATTATTGCACATTACCAGTGTTAGTGCCATTGTTGCACTCGACGATTGAATAACAACGGTAAGTAGGGTGCCGATAAGTAGAAAGATCAGGTTCGATCCCAGGCCCATTCCGGTAAAGTGTTTCAGAAATTCAAGGATTTCGGGGTTCTCGCCAATATTAGGTACACTTGCCTTTAGACTTTCCAAACCAATAAAAAGCAATGCAAAACCAACCAGCACTTCGCCCCATGATTTGTTTCTGGTTTTTTTGGAAAAAACAAGAGGAAAACCAATACCAATGATCGGGAAGGCCAATATGCTCATTTTTACCTTAAAACCAAGAATAGAGATGATCCAGGCGGTAACGGTTGTTCCGATGTTTGCGCCCATTATAACCCCGGCTGATTCGGTAAGCGTTAAAAGTCCGGCATTTACAAAACTTACGATCATTACCGTAGTTGCGCTCGACGATTGAATAATGGCAGTGATTGAGAGCCCTGTTATTACACCCATGAACCGGTTGGAAGTCATGGCAGCTAAAAAGTTGCGTAGTTTGCCACCAGCCACTTTTTGCAGCGCTTCACTCATCAATTTCATCCCATAAAGGAAAAGTCCCAATGCCCCGATCAAGGTCAGGAAATCAAGTAAGGAATAATTCATTCTTGGTTTATTTTACAGGACGAAAATAGGGATTATAAAAAAAAATAAAAGAGGAATTTGTTACTAGTTTTAAAAAGATGTTGCCTGCTGACATTGTAGATTCCTTTACAACAGGTTTGAGTAGTTAGGTAACTGCCTGAGAGGGTTAGCATTGTAATGGGAGGAAAGAATTCTGCATGCAACTTTCAATATGTGAAAATGCAGGCAGAATTTTATTAAATGCGATTTTTGATTGAATTACAATACGGCTTTTACAGCATCAGCCAGTGGAGTTGTTGGCCTTCCAATTAATTTTGACAGCTGTTTCGAATCATCAAACAAGTCGCCTTTTGAAGCGCTGGTATCCCAACTTGCAATACCCTCGGCAAATAGTTCGGGCAGACCAATGCTTTTCAGAATTTTAGCGTACTCATCTTCAGGAAGGTTATTGTATGGAATATTTTTTCCTGTTTGTTTCGAGATCTCTGCTGCAAGGTCGGTTAGTGTATAACTCTCGTCGCCGGCCAACTCAAATTCTTTGCCTTTGTATTCTTCGTTTGTCAAAACTACTGCAGCAGCTTCAGCAAAGTCGGCACGTGTTGCTGACGATATTTTTCCATCACCTGCACTTCCCACAAATGCTCCTGCACCCAATGCTCCTTCAATCGATCCGGTGTAGTTTTCGGTGTACCAGCCGTTACGCAAAATGGTGTGTTCAACGCCCGAGTTTTTCAACGCCGCTTCAGTTGCCAGGTGTTCGCCGGCCAAACTTAGCGAAGAGGTATCGGCATGTAATAAACTGGTGTAAACGACCCAGCGAATGCCGGCTTTTTTCGCAGCTTCAATTACGTTTTTGTGTTGTTGTTCGCGTTTACCAATCTCACTGCTGGAAATCAGCAGTAATCGATCGATACCAGCTAATACTCCGGCGAGTTCTTCCGGTTTTTCATAGTCAAAGGCACGTGCTTCAACACCAAGTCCGGCAGCTTTTTCAGGTGTACGCACCAATGCTACAATGTTTTCTGCTGCTGTTTTTTGTTTTAATTGTTGAACTACCAACTGCCCTAATTGTCCTGTTGCTCCTGTTACTGCTATTTTCATATTTCTGAATTTTTAATTGTAGATGATCGTTTTTCGGTTCTCCTGTCTACAGTTTAAAAACCCTTAAGTTACTTAATTTGTTTTCTCGCCGATGAAAATAAATTAGGCATATAATGTATTCGATAGAAACCATCATAAGTAAATTCTGTTAATAAATGTATGAAAACTTATGTGGCTATTTTACGCGGAATAAATGTTAGCGGGAAAAACAAAATTAAGATGGATGCTCTGAAATCCTCATTCAGCACCCTTGGCTTTGAGCAGATACAAACCTACATTCAAAGCGGGAATGTTGTTTTTCGTTATCAGGAGACAAGTTCCGGTAATTTGGAAGAATTGATCAATAAACAACTTCTAAAAGACTTTGGATTTGAGGTGCCGGTTTTGGTGTTAAATGAAAAGGAATTGGCGAATATCGTTAAAAACAATCCGTTTGCAGGTGATGAAAATCGAGAACCTCAGTTCCTGCATGTTACTTTTTTTAAAGAAAATCCGGCAAATGTGGATGAAGAAAGAATCAATGGCTATATAAAATCCGGAGAGGAGTTTGCGATTTCTGAAGGCGTTGTTTATTTGTATTGTCCGCACGGGTATGGCAAAACCAAAATCAACAATAACTTTTTCGAGATCCAATTAAAAGTGAGTGCAACTACCCGTAATTGGAAAACTACCTTAAAGTTGTTGGAAATGGCGAAGGAAGTTGAAGCTTAATTGTCATCACACTCACATTGAAAATCATTCTTTGACTTGCGGCCGTTAAAATGCTTTAGATGTTTTTTTTTGCATTATCGAATTTTCCCAGTTTTTGAAAATACGTAGGACAAATGCCTCGCTGCTTTCTGCAAAACATTGTTCACCAAGAGCCTGAACGCGTTTCCTTAAACCCAATCGACGATTATATAAATAGCGCATCAATTTCTCGCGCGATTGTTTCTCTGGAATTAAAATGCTTTTGTTTTTGATGGCTTCATGAAACAAATTCAAGTCGTGCAGTTTTCCAAGTGTACTTCCCAATATGCTCAAATCGCTAATGTAGGCACGTATTGAATTTGGCCAGGCTTTATTCAGCAGCATTAAATGATACGTCAGGTATTTTACCTGTTTTCGCCAGTAGTGGTAAATCTCGTCGTTATTCAAAAACTCAGTGGTTTCAAACGCACCCCGCGCTTGCATATAAATGTGTTGCAGGCTTTTCAGAATGAATGATTCCGGATCGCCTGCAAAATTCAGGCTATGCATCATTTGCTGCAGGCTGAGCATCATCTGCTTTATATCTTCAGCATGTCCTGATTGTTTAAAATTTTCGAATGCGTTTTTTCGGTTTCGGCGATGTTGGGAAATAATTTTGTCGAGCGCTTTTGTAACAGCAGGATTGTGTAGTTTTGATTTTATTTCCTGAAGCAATTCTATTTGCGAAGTATCGTCGCGCAAAGGAGCAACTTCCATTGCTAGTTCTCGGTAGTACTTGTTCATCTCACGGAAATTATCGTCGCCAATTTCGTGCCGTAGCAAGCGTAGTAAACCTCTTATTTTCTTGATATTGGTTCTGACTTCGTGAATGTAAAAATGCTGTCGTTTAGTTTGGGTAATAAACCTGGCCGAATCGGAATGTAGTTTGTCAAGAACACGAAATATGCCTTCTTCAAAATATTCACGTTCTTTTATTTCCAGACTAAATTCTTCGCTCATTGTTTACCCTTTGAAAAGTTGGGATTCGTGTTTCCATCTCGCTTAAAGATAAACGATAACAATGGAAAAAGGTTAGCTGCTAAAAGTTATGCTGTTTTTCGGTAACGCCAAATGGCCAGACTTAAAAATGTAATTCCTAAAATCGACAGGGAAACGAGTTCTTGTAAAAGGTCGGAAATGTTTGAGCCTTTCAATACTACCATGCGCATTACCCGCATAAAATAGTAGATTGGGTTCAGCCGGTCGATGGTTTGTGCCCAGTCGGGCATACTTTCAACCGGAGTGAAGATGCCGCCCATTAGAACAAAAATCATCAAAAAGAAAAAACTAACAAACATAACCTGTTGCTGGGTGTCGGCAAGCGTAGAAATAAACAGTCCGAGACCCAGTACCCCGATGAGGTAAATGCCGGCCATAAAAAACAAGGTGAACAGACTGCCAGCTATTGGCAAGTCGAAAACCAGCCAGGCAATGATTAACCCAAAAGCCAGATCGAACAGACCAATTATCCAGAAAGGAATAAGTTTGCCAAGAATAAACTGGTATTTTTTTAACGGCGTTACGTTTAATTGCTCGATAGTACCGATTTCTTTTTCGCGTACCAGGTTCATCCCCGACATGAACATACCTATGATGGTAACAAGAATTGCCAAAATTCCCGGCGCCATAAACCATTTGTAATCCAGCTCGGGATTGTACCAGTAGTTTTCGGTTATTTCAACTTTTGTGGGTGGTGTAAATTCCGGGATTCCTTTCCACTCAGCAATAATGTCCTTGTTAAAATCGCTGATGATGTTTGCCGAATAAGCATAAATCAGCTGTGCTGAATTGCTCTCGATAGCATTTATTAAAAGTTGCGCCTTCGACTCGTCATCGCGAATAAGGTTGCGCTCAAAATCAACCGGAAAAACAAGAATAGCATCTGCTTCGTCATTTAATAATTTATCCTCTGCCAGTTTCTCAGATTGTTCTAAATGATGCACATTAAAAAACGGAATACCATCGAATTTTGCGATCAGTTGCCTTGAGTTTTCCGACATGTCGTGGTCAACCACTACCAAATCAATACGTTTCATGTCGTAGGTCGCCGCAAATACCAGAATCAGCATTTGCATGATCGGCACAACAAAGATCATTGGTAGAATGGTCTTGTTCCGAAATATTTGGCGGAATTCTTTTTGTAATAGGTAGAGTATTGTTTTCATTTTTGTTCGTTACAATAAAATTGTCATTTCGAAGGAGGAACGACTGAGAAATCTGTTCCTTACCTTTGTTGTCTGTTCTTTTACCGATGACTTAGAGTGTATCTCTTATTTGCGCATTAAGGAATCTCCAATCATTATTAAATGCACTAATGAGTTGTTCCTTTTTTCTCGTCTCCATCTTTTTAGTTGTTTCTCTCTGTCAATCGCTTCATTTATATTTTGGAAGTGTTCATAATATACCAAATAATGGCAATTGTATTTTTCTGTAAATCCCGGGATTTCGCCATTTTCGTGTTCAAATACTCTATGTAGTATATCTCCGGTCACACCAATGTAAAGAACCGTTTTATTCTTGTTGGTCATGATATAAACGAAATAGTTATGATCTTTCATTTTTCTATTTGTTACAGATTTCTCCTCGCATACTCGTCGAAATGACAGAGAATTGCAAGGCCACTATTCAAGTCTAATCTTAAACTTTCTAACACTAACTGCAATAAAAAACACAGTCATAGCAATTAATACTGCTGTTTCTTTCCAAATGAAAAGTATACCGGTTCCTTTCAGCATTATGGTTCTTACAATGGTAATAAAGTACCGGGCAGGCATAATATGACTGAAATATTGCAAGGGGACTGGCATATTTTCGATGGGAAAAATAAACCCTGAAAGTAATATCGTTGGCAGCATCAATCCGATCATCGAAATAAACATGGCTGCCATTTGGTTTTTTGCTGCCGTTGAGATAAAGATTCCCAGACACAGCGCCATCATAATAAAAAGGATGGTTTCGAGCATGAGTAAAATAAAGCTGCCATTTACCGGTACGCCAAAAACAAAATGCCCGATCAGTACAATGATAAATGCATTGGCGATCGACAGTAAAAGGTAGGGGAGTACTTTCCCAACAATGATCTGAACGGGGCGTAGCGGCGAAACAAGTAAGATTTCCATCGTTCCCAACTCCTTTTCGCGAGTAATTGAAATGGACGTCATCATGGCCGAAATGAGCATTAAAATCAGCGCCATCACTCCCGGGACAAACATGTAAGCACTTTTCATTTCTTCGTTAAAATACATGCGTACTTCGGGTGTAATTTGCATGGGTAGTTGCATCTCGGGATACAATTTGCGGATGTAGTCGTTAACGATGGCAGTTGTGTATGAAATGGCCAGCTTTGCAAGGTTCGGATCTGATGCATCGGCGATCAGTTGCATTTTGGCAAGGCCTTCTTTTCCGAGCGTTTCCCCAAAGTTATTACCGAAAACAATCACCTCGCGCACTTTCCCTTTTCTGAAAATAGCATCAATATCGTCAAGGTTATCGAGGTTTTCATCTAGTAAAAAATAGCCCGAAGAAAGCAGCTTATTGGTTATTTCCTGTGTAGTTTCATCCTTCGATTGGTCGTAAATGGCAATGTGAACATCTTTAATTTCACTTTTTATTGCTGTGCCAAAAACCAGGAGTTGAATTACCGGAATTCCAAAAAGTATCAGCACTGTTCGCGGATCGCGAAAAATGTGGAAGAATTCTTTTTTATGAATGATCTTAGTTGTTTCATTTTTACTTCTTAGGTTTCAGATGTCATTTCGAAGGAAGAATGACTGAGAAATCTAATTCATTGAAACAGATTTCTCCTCGCATGCTCGTCGAAATGACACGGTTTTGTGGCTATCGTGCTATCTTCAAAAACACTTCGTCCATGTTTGTTGCGTTGTATTTTTCTTTTAGTTTGGCCGGCGTGTCGAGTGCTTCAATTTTCCCGGCATTCATAATCGAAACACGGTCGCAATATTCGGCTTCATCCATGTAATGTGTAGTTACAAAAACAGTAATGCCATTATGAGCTGCTTCGTAAATCAGGTCCCAGAATTTACGTCGGGTAACCGGGTCAACGCCTCCGGTTGGTTCGTCGAGAAATACAATTTTAGGATCGTGAAAAATAGCCACCGAAAAAGCCAGCTTTTGCTTCCATCCCAACGGTAAATCGCCTATAAGTTTGTTTTTTACATTCTCCAGCTCAAGCTTCTGTAACAGCTCAGCTTCTTTTACTTTACGCTGTTTGCGGCTAATTCCGTAAATCCCTGCATATAATTTAATGTTCTCCGAAATGGTAAGGTCTTCATACAACGAGAATTTCTGACTCATGTAACCGATGTTCTTTTTTATCTTTTCGGTTTCACGATAAATATCAAAGCCTGCCACTTCAACCTCTCCAGATGTTGGCGATGAAAGGCCACAAAGTATACGAATGGCTGTTGTTTTTCCAGCTCCGTTGGCTCCCAGAAATCCAAAAATCTCCCCTTTTTTTACTTCAAAAGTCAGGTTGTCGTTTGCGGTAAAATGACCAAATGTCTTGATCAGGTTTCTTGCTGAAATGATTGTTTCTTTTTCCATGATAGTCGTTTGCAGTCTCAGTATTCAGTCCCAGTTTACAGTTAAAGAACCGGGGCACTTCCGAATTTCTCAGGATGGTTCATCATATAATTTAACAGTTTACCAATTTCCACACATTCGTTATATAGTTTCTTATGAATGTCATTGTTCAGGTATTCACAGGCGAATGCAAAATCAAGCCAGGTTGCAGTTTCGCTGTTTTCGCCATCGGAATCGGTAAGTTTGCTTAAAAAGTGTTTTGGGTATCGTCGTTTACGATAAGCTTCTGCAATGTTGGTGCATGTTGAACGGGAAGATCGTCGTACTTGATCGGTAAGCGAATACTGCTCTTCTTTGGGAAAAGTTTTGGAAACCTCAAAAATGTCCATCGCCAATTTGAACGCTTTTTGGTATACGATTAATTCTTTAAAATCCATGCCATTTATTTTTGTTTTACTGAAAACTGTGACTGTCAACTGTGACTTCTCTCCATTAAACTCATAAATACATCTTCAATGCCGGCCGGGATTTCTTCTGCCAATATATTCTCATGACCAAGGTTTTGCAGATAATTATCCAGTTCGTTGGTTTCCACTTCATCATTCATCGCTGTAAAATGGGCATACTGACCAAAAGCATAAACGGCTTCAGCCTTTTCGTAGGCCCGTAAATCGCTGATGAGTTTGTACATATTTTTGGCACCCACCTGAATAATTTTTCGAGAAAATTTTTCGGTTATGCGTTTTGGAGAATCTACATCGAGTATCTGTCCGTTTTGTATCAGTGCCACCCGGTCGCAAAGATCTGCTTCGTCCATGTAAGGTGTTGAAACGAGAATTGTGATTCCCTTTTTTTGCAGGTTTTTGAGCATCTCCCAAAACTCTTTTCGCGAAACAGCATCGACACCCGTTGTTGGTTCGTCGAGTACCAGTATTTTGGGTTTATGAATTAAAGCACACGAAAGCGCCAGTTTTTGTTTCATTCCACCCGATAGTTTTCCGGCACGGCGGGTTTTAAACGGTTCAATCTGGAAATAAATGTCGCGGATCAGGTCGTAATTTTCTTCTACTGTTGTGCCAAAAACGGTGGCAAAAAAGTTTAGGTTTTCTTCTACACTGAGGTCTTGATACAGCGAAAAACGCCCCGGCATATAACCAACCATTTTCCGGATCTTCTTGTAGTTTTTTACTACATCCAGACCGTCTAATTCCGCCTCGCCGGAATCCGGCAAAAGCAGTGTCATCAAAATTCTTATCAAGGTAGTTTTTCCGGCGCCGTCAGGACCAATCAATCCAAAAAGTTCTCCTTTATCCACGTGCAGATTAATGCCCGAAAGCGCCATGGTTTCTTTGTAGGACTTTGTTATGTTGCTAATTTCGATCATTTTTTATTCCTGGGCGCTTAGCGCATTTGATTACTTAATGTGACTGAATAATGTGACTGCTCACTGAGACTGTTTACTGCCACCGAACTTCTCCGGGCATTCCAATTTTCAACGTTCCGTCATTCTTTACCGTTACTTTTACAGCATAAACCAGTTTTACACGTTCCTCTTTAGTTTGAATGATCTTTGGTGTAAATTCTGCTTCTGACGAAATCCAGGTAATCGTTCCGGTGAAATATTGGTTTTCATTAGCATTCTTATCGACTAATACATCAATCTGCTGACCAAGTTTTACATGCGGAAGCTGTGCCCCGCTTACATAAACTTTAAGTTCCAGTTCGCTGATATCTGCAATTTTAAAAAGCGCTTTTCCTGCAGCGGTCAATTCTCCTTGTTCTGCGTAAGTTTCCAAAATGGTTCCTGAAACCGGAGACTTTATGTTGCAACGGCTTAACTGATCGGCTACTGAAGCTTTTTGTGCCTCCAAAACTTCCTGCTCTTTACTAATGAGCGTAAATTGTGTTTTTGTATTGGCAATCTGTTTGTCGATCACACTTATTTGCCCCTGAATATCGTCGAATTGCTTTTGAGTGGCAGCACCGTCTTTTAGCATTTTATGAATACGTTGTTCGTTGATTTTCAGGTTTGCTTTTTGCTCTTCGAATACAGCAATTTGCGACTGAATCGACTGGCGCTTAGCCACAACTGCAGTTTGTTGTGCATCAAGTTGTAACAATTGTAAATGTAGCTGCACCGTATCAATAAGCGCAGCAGAATAGCCCGCCTCAATTTTATCACCTTTGTCAACATTTAGTTCAAGGATCTTTCCCGGAGTTTCCGCCGAAACAATAACTGTTTCCGCCTCGAAATTGCCATAAGCGTCGGCCGTGTCATTATTCGACTGGCAGGTGAGGAAAAGAAATGGCAGAGAAATAATGTAAAATATCTTTTTCATGGTACGAATGTTTTTGCTGGTATTTTTTTAGTTATGTGTTGTTGTGCCCGGCAAGGTTTTTCCTTTGATGAGGACATATTTCTCTCGGGCTTCATTGAGTTGGATTTTGTGCAGCTCGCGTTTTAGTTTTGCTATGGTTTCGGCTTGTAATTCCTGCACATAGTCGGACGTAGTAATTGTCTCGTTCTCCAATTTTGAGGCGGCTGCTTTGGTAATTCCGGAACGCAGTTCAACTAAGCTCTCATCGTTGGTAATTAATTGTTCCAGTTTCCCGATTTGTTCTTTTTGTTGGATGAGTAAAAGGTTAAGATTTTGTATAAATGTGGCTTCCTGGCTTTGAAGCATTTCTTGCCGTAATTTCAGGACCTGTTGCTGTCGAGAAGTTTGTTTCCAGTCGAAGGCATTCCACGAAATGCCCACGCCCAAAAGGTAGTAACCTTTAAATTCGTCGAGTAACATGTTCAATCCCGGTTTGCCATAACCTAACTGGCCAAATCCGAAAAGTTTCGGGTTTCTGGTTTTGGAAAGCAGATCGCTTTGAACCACCAACTGTTCGCGTTGATTACCCAGTAATTGTAATTCCGGACGCAGCAATTCAGAATTGAATGAAAAGTTGGTTTGATAGGTGAATGTTCCGTTTTTATCAAACTGCTTTCCGGTTAACAATTCAAGCATTTGGTGCGATGCACTTTTAGCCGCATCCAGCTCAACTATATTTTGTTCGAGGTTTATTCGTTCTGCCTTTAAAACCATAGCTGCCGAAGGTTCGGTTACTCCGTTACGAATACCCGATTCCACGCGGCTCAGTTGTTCGTCAATGGTTTTTATTTGTGCGAGGATCACCTCTTTTTGCTGATCGACAATCAGGGCTGTAAAAAACGCCTGTGCAACCTGCTCATTCAGTTTGTAGAGTTCAACTTCAAGTTGACTGAGGTTGCTTTTTAAAATCGCTGTTTCGAGGGTTTTGTTTGTTTTGGTAAGCCCACCGTCATAAATAGTTTGTTGCAACTCGGCGTAAGCGTTGTAACGATCTTTCGATACAGTTGGGATTGATATTCCGGGCATTGAAACAGGAACCTCGGTTACTGCGGATTGATAACTGATCTGGCCATTCAAGGTTACCTGCGGCAGGTAATTGGTTTCGTGGTTTTGTATGGAAAGCGAGTTGATTTCTTTCCACAGTTCCGACTGTTTCAGGTTGGGGTAATTTTGCCGTGCCCACACATAACAACTGTCTAATTGAACGTTGTTTTGGGCAACTGCCAACTGAAACGGAAATAGCAATAGAATCAGGATCTTTCTCATTTTATCAGGATTGAGTGAAGGACAAATTCCTTTACGGTTACTTTTCTTTTCT
Organism: Draconibacterium halophilum; assembly: GCF_010448835.1. NCBI lineage: Bacteria > Pseudomonadati > Bacteroidota > Bacteroidia > Marinilabiliales > Prolixibacteraceae > Draconibacterium > Draconibacterium halophilum. The sequence goes on along the minus strand of NZ_CP048409.1, from coordinate 4,035,972 downwards.
CGATAAATTTGTTGTAACTCTTCTGATCTGTGTCGAAGAATACTACCGACATGAGTGGCTTGGCGGCAATAGGAAATATGCTGAGGCTTAATATATTAATGATCAAATCTCGTGGATCCATCTTCCGAATGTTGCCATTGTCCATTTCTTGCTTAAACATGGAAATAATAAGTTCGGGCTGTAATCCGCTTTCTTTTATCATTCCTGCCAGAAACTCTGGATCGCGATGTATTTCTTTCAAAATGAAGGTCGGCAGAAAGGGATTTTTCATTAAAATATCGATGTAGTTTTCGATAAAGGCGCCAAGCTTTTCCTCGATTGATTTTTCGGATGTTGCCATCAGCATAATGTTGGGCATAATTTTTCCGAAAACACTTTTGAAAATGGCCTCGAATAACTGTTGTTTCGAACGAAAATAATAATGAAGCAATGCTTTATTTATACCTGCCTCGTCTGCAATTTCCTGCATACGCGCTCCATCCATTCCTTTCCGAACAAAGACATTCTGTGCGGCACTTAGGATCTTTTCCTCGGTATTGTCTTTTTTTATGTTTGTCATGATTTGAAATTAACTAAATAGTTTAACCAATTGGTCAAAAGTAAGTGGATGAATTCAATTATCCAAGAAAATAACCATGTAATTTAACCAGATGGTTAATTTTTGTTTTTTGGATAATAGTTTATCTTTACTATTCATTACTAAACCAATTAAAAAAATATTGATGATGACAACTACGTATAAATTTATCCTGGTGGCTTTGGTGGCATGTTCTGTAATTCTGTCGGCTTGCAACTCAAAACCAAAAACACAACAATCAGCTGAAAAATCAGGTGAGGAGTGGATTCAACTGTTCAACGGAAAAGATATAAACGACTGGCAGGTAAAATTTAAAGGAGAGGTGCTGGGCGAAAATTATAAGAACACTTTCCGGGTAGAGGATGGTTTGCTTCGCGTGTCGTATGAGAATTGGGAAGAGTGGAATGGTAAATTTGGCCACCTATTCTACAAAGATGAATTTTCGCACTACCGTTTGCGGGTTGAGTACCGGTTTATTGGTGAACAGGCAAAAAACGGACCCGGCTGGGCATTCAGAAACAACGGATTGATGATTCACGGGCAAAGTGCCGAGTCGATGGAGTTGGATCAGGATTTTCCATCATCAATTGAAGTGCAGTTGTTGGGTGGCGTAACCGGACAAGGTGAACGTTCAACTATGAACCTTTGTACTCCCGGAACCAATGTGATATTAAACGGCGAATTATGGGAGCAGCATTGCACCGATTCAAAATCGAAAACGCAGTTTGATGATGAGTGGGTAAGTGTTGAGGTGGAAGTGCACGGCGGAGAAGTTATCCGTCATTTTGTAAACGGAGAAGAAGTACTTAGCTACGAAAAGCCACAACTGGATCCGCGTGATCAGTATTTCGAAAAATTATTACCGGCTGATGGCAATGAAATAATCAGTGGTGGAACGATATCCATTCAGGCTGAAAGTCATGGTACCGATTTCAGGAAAATAGAATTGTTGATTTTAGAAGAATAACTACTTCTGCTCTTTTTTTCTGATCATTTTTTGTTCCCTGCGGTTGGCATAGTTCAGGCTAAGCAGCGACACGGCAATTATCATCATTCCAATAATTGAAGCGAGATCTGCTTTTTCGTTGCTCAACAAAATCCAGCTGAGTGCTGCGCCTGAAACGGGAATCAGAAATTTCCACACATTTAGTAATGAAACCTTTACCCCCGGTCGTTTCAGTAATGAATACCAAATGGTAATGGCGGCCGCCGATAAAAAGCTCAGCCATGCCAAAGCGTACCAGTATTTTGGCGGAAATGGCCCCAGGTGAATGCCTTCAACAGGAATAGAAACAATGGATAGCATCAAACCACCAATAATGAGCGAAGTGGAGCTTAAAACAACCGGTGATATTGTGCCTGAGTGTTTCGCTACCATTACATTGGAATAACCCGATACAATATTATTAACCAGTAATATGGCAATACCAAGATATTCCAGGTAGCCGGTCATCTCAACTTTAGTGCGGCCGAGTGTGATTATTGCAATTCCAACTACGCCAATTAATATGCTAAATGTTTTTAGTGGAGTCATTTTATCGTTGCTAAACGAGAAGTGCGCCACCAATGCTATAAAAAGCGGTTGCGATCCCACGATCATAGCAGATAAGGAACCGGGAAGTAAATTTATACCACTGTAAAACAGCGCATATTGTGCAAATATTTGCACCACTGAGAGCAACAGGATAAATTTCAGGTTGTGTTTTAATTCTGAAAAATAGCGTTTTGGTTTTCCGAAATACAAAAACATCAGCAGGCCGGAAATGGTAAAACGGATGCCTGCAAACTGGAACGGACTATGATATTCCAGCCCGATTTTTACTCCCGCAAAAGCGGTCGACCACAAAAGGCAGGCAACAATTGCCAGGAATGTTGTTGTTCGGAAAAGATTGCTCATACGATAAATTGAAATGCAAAGGTGACCATTTTCTGATAAAAACCGGATGTGTAGGTCTGAATTTTTCAATATAACTTCAAAGTCGTTTTAAAAATGGAACATAAAGTATAAAAATTCAGTTTTTCTTTGTAAAAGCTTTATAAAATCCGGGCATTCGCAACACTGAAAACTGCTATACTTGCGGAAAAAGGATTAACTTGGCACATCATTTACCAGAATTATTTTTCAATGGAAAAACGAATTATCAACAACTACGAAGAGTTTGAGGCCCTTTTGGGGCAGGTTATTGGAGTTTCAGATTATGTTCAGATAACTCAGGAGCAGATAGATAAATTTGCAGATGCCACGCTCGATTACCAGTGGATACACACTGACCCGGAGCGTGCAGCCAAAGAATCACCGTTTAAAACCACCATCGCACACGGCTATTTATCGTTGTCGATGCTGACTTATCTGTGGTACAATGTTGTTGATGTAAGAAATGTAAAGATGATCGTAAATTACGGTATCGAGAGTTTACGTTTCCAGCAGCCGGTAAAAGTGAACGACAAAATCAGGGCAACAGTATCATTAAACGACATTAAGAACCTGCGTGGGATTGCTAAAATTCAGGTGAAAATTGTGGTTGATATCGAAGGTGAGCGGAAACCGGCCTACGATTGTTTGGTAAATTTCCTTTACCACTTCGAATAAAACAGAACTACTTATAAAGTTTTTTCATCCCCCTCTCCTTCATCGCTTCTCAAGTCGAAATGGGATAGGGGGATGAAAGTATATTTCTGCAAAACCAAGCTTTAACTTATTTTCCGGAGCAGCCCCTCGCATGCATCTTCCAACAGATCGAGTACCAGCTCAAAACCTTCGGCTCCACCGTAATACGGATCAGGTACTTCATCGTATTGGCCATCGCTGCAAAAATCTGTCATTTTGTGCAGCTTTTGCAGGTCGTTACCATTGCGGGCCATACTTTTTAAGTTCTGCATATTGCTGTCGTCCATCCCGATAATGTAATCGAAATAATCGAAATCGGAATGTGGATCGAACTTCCTGGAAAGCGATGTTAAATTGTAATCGCGGCGTATAGCGTGCGATTGCATTCTTTTGTCGGCAGGTTCGCCGGCATGCCAGCCCGATGTTCCAGCAGAATCCACCTCAAACTGTTTGCTTAAACCGGCTTTTTTTACAACACCGTTAAACACCGCCTCTGCACTTGGCGAACGGCAAATATTTCCGAGACATACGAAAAGTACTTTTGTTTTATCCATGGTTCAAGACTGTTACATTTTTGGGTTTCATCCCCCAACTCCTTCGTCGTTTTCCCCCTTCAAAGGGGGATTAAGGGGGATGATGTTTCCAGTTTCAGATTACAAGTTGCAATCTTACTGAAAACTGTGACTGATCACTGAATACTTACTCTTCCGAGTTCCAAATCTCATAAGACTTTTTAGCCTGGTTCAGCAACATCTCGTAGCCGTTTTTAACAGTGGCTCCGTTGGCTTGTCCTTTGGCCATAAACTGCGTTACTTCAGGATTGTAAACCAGATCAAAAAGCAAATGCTTGTCAGTTATAAATTCGTAAGGGATATTCGGGAAAGTCTCAACTTTTGGATAGGTTCCCAGTGGAGTGGCATTAATGATCAGCAAACGCCCGGTGATTACTTGCTCATCAATATCTTCGTAACGGATCTCATTTTCCTTTAACTCTTCAATCGATGCTGAAATATATTCGATTCCCAATTTTCTGAGGACATATTTTAATGCTTTTGAAGCACCACCTGTTCCAAGAATCAGTGCTTTTTTATGATGATCTTTTAAAAGCGGTTTCAGCGATGACTCAAAACCAAAAGTATCGGTATTAAATCCCTTTAAATGCACACCATTTTCAGTTCGTGTAACACGAATGGTATTAACAGCACCAATCTCTTTTGCCGAATCATTTAGCTCATCCAAATAGGGAATCACCTGCTCTTTGTACGGAATGGTAACGTTAAAACCAATCACTTCCGGGTTGTCTTTTACCACCTCCGGGAATTTAGTTATCGAATCGATTTCGAAATTGTCATAAGTTGAATCTATCTTTTCTGTTTCAAAACGTTCGGTAAAATAACGCTTCGAGAATGAGTGGGTGAGTGGGTAGCCTAATAATCCGTATCTTTTCATCTTATAAGTATTGAGTCGTGAGTATCAAGTATCAAGTATCCAGAATCCAGTTTACTTCTTCAATTTCTTTCCAATTCCTTCAACTACAAAAATAAGTGCAAATCCGGCAATTGCCAGTAGAATTGCACCAGGCAACCAGGCTTCGTGTCCTGTAATTTGCTCGTATGTTCCGGGTAAAATATTACGTTCGGCGATGGGTTTTAGTTCACCATGCCGGTCGATTATTGTTTGTGTAACTTCTTTCCAGGGCCATACTTTGTTTAGCGATCCTACCATAAAACCGGCTAACACAGCAATGGTGGTGTTGTGGTATTTTTTCAATAACCACGACAGCACATTTGAAAAAGCAATGATGCCAACTGCAGCTCCAACAAGGAAAGTAAGGATCACCGCGATGTTCACATCGCCAACTGCCGAAAGGATGAATTTGTACATGCCCAGCAGTACCAAAATAAAACTACCTGAGATACCTGGCAGGATCATGGCGCAAATTGCAATGGCTCCCGACAGAAAAATAAACCAGTAGCTGGTGTTTGCTTCGGCAGGTGTGATAACTGTAATCAGGTAGGCAATTATAATTCCTGCTATGCCGCCAATTATGGTGTCGGCTTTCCATCGTTTTATGGAGCGTGCCACATAAATAGCTGATGCAACGATCAATCCGAAAAAGAACGACCACACTAAAATAGGATAGTGGTGTAGCAAATATTCCAACCCTTTGGCCAGTGAGAAAACACTGATGCCTACGCCGATAAATACACTGATAAGAAATGTTCCGTTAATGGCGTTCCAAAACTCAGCAAGTTTAAAACTGAATAAGAGTTTAATAGCGGTTAAATTGATTGACTTTATCGAGTTAATCAATTCTTCGTAAATACCGGTAATAAAGGCAATTGTTCCTCCTGAAACGCCAGGTACCACATCGGCAGCACCCATTCCCATTCCTTTTAATACCAGTGTAAGGTAATCTTTTGCGGATCTGTTCATTTATGGTCTGAATTTGTAACGGTGTAAATTTTTATTTTGGGATGCCAAAATACAAAAACAAATTGTAAAACAGGGATTAGAAGAAGAAGGTTGACTCCCTGATACTGATTTTGCCCGGGGATTTAATAATTTGAATAAAGAATAATCTGTAATTGGTTATTTATCTCCCCGGCGGAAATCGTCGACAACCTTTTTAAGCTGCTTACTTTTTAAAGCTCTCGGGTAAATATCAAAGAGGTAGTTGATGTTTTCAAAATCCTGCAGCATTGCCGAACGCAACCATTCATATGCTTCCTTGCGTTTCCGGTTCCCGAGCAATATGGCCACCAGGCGGTATTTTAGCATCGAGTCGTCGTTATTGTCGATCGCCTTTTTCAGTATTCGGATGGCACCGTTTGTATCACCGTGCTTCATTAATGTTTCGGTCCAGGTGAGCCAGATTTCGGTATTTTCAGAATCAACACGTGCACCTTTTTTAAATGCTTTTATTGCATCATCCAGGTATTCGGCGTCGCTGCTAACTTTTCCCAAAGTCAGCCAGTATTCCGAATTTTGCTTGTCGATCTTTATGGCCTTGTTGATGTAGTCAATACTTCTGTCGTACTTTTTAGCGATCCACATAATCAGCCCTACACCAAAATGAGCCGTATCATTCTCCGGATTCATGGAAATTGCTTTCTGGTAATTGTGTTCCGATTGCAGCTGGTTGTCCAGATTCAGGTAACACTCGCCAATGTAACAGTAAGCATCGTCGTTATCGGCATCAAATTCAAGGAATTCCCTGTATTTTTCAATGGCCTCTTTAAAACGTCCTGAGTTTGCCAGCGCATTACCGATATTGAACAGGGCCATATGGAAATTCTCGTTGATGGCCAGCGTGTATTCATAAGCTTCAATTGCCTCATCGTGCATGTCGGCTTTGTTGTACACTATACCCAGGTTAAACCATGCGGAGTAATTGTATACATCGTAATCAATAAAACGATTGTAATACTTAATGCTGTTTTTGTAATCGCCAATCTGGTCGGTAAAAAATGCAAGATCGTAAAGTGCCAGTTCGTGTTTCGGATTCAGTTTTAGCGCTTTTTTGAAATAGGAGATGGCCTCTCTTATTTCGCCAATTTGAATAAACGCCGAACCAACGTGGTATAAAATATCGTCGGTTTCTCCGTTTCCGACTTTGATTGCTTTTTTGAATGATGCTTTTGCAAGATCTTCGTTGCCCATAATCAACGATGCCGAACCTCTTAACAAGTGGACATCGGGATTGGTGTTTTCAACTCTTTCAGCAAAATCGAGGTATTTCTGAGCCTGGTCGTATTTCCCTTTGCTCAGCAGAATTTGTGCATATTTTAAGTGAAGAGCAACCGCGTTGGGATGGATCTGAATGCCTTGTTTAGCCGCAATTTCAGAAGACCGCAAATCGCCTTCTTCCATCAGCTGTTCTACAATTCCTTCAAATTCCGACACATCAAAATACTTTAAGCGGCCCGAGAGCAATGAACCCTTAAAACGCTTAAGTGCTTCGCTAATATCTTCTTCCCTGAAATTATCTCTTTCCTCGTTCATTGGCAAAAATAGGTTCGCGAAATTAACAATTCGCTTTGAAACTCAAAAACAATCTTACAGGTGTTGATCGCGTAACAAATCGTTCACCGTTTTTACAGGATTAAATGTTTCAATCGGAACCTCAACAAAAAGGGTGTTCCAGTTGCTCATTGCTCCGTTCCATAAACCCGGTAGCTCTTGTGCTTTCAGCTCTTTTCCGTCTTTCGATTTTTGGGAAATAAAGCCGGTTGCCGGGTCGGTAAATTGGGTGAGATCGTATTTTTCTCCTTTGTAATTTTTTATTGCACAAACCAGGTCAACCGGATTAAAGTGTGTGGCGTGCTGAACAATGTTTTGTTGTTGAACACTATCCGGATCGATTTGTGAGCTTTCAACTACCTGCAACGACACCGTGCCGTCGGCATTAATTGCCCAAAATGGTCCGCCGCCGGGTTCGCCTTCGTTTTTCACCATTCCACACACACGAAATGGTCGGTTATATTTCTCCTTCAGGTATTGATAAAGTTCTTCGCGTTCAGTGTAATAATGGTTTTTGGCTGGTTTGGTATTCAAGGTATTTTCCAGGAAGTTGGCTGCTTCGGCCAAAAAACGACTATTAAGCGCGGTATAATGCTTTTCGTTCAATTCGTGCTGATAGTAGAACAATTTTTCCTGGTGTTTTAACAACACTCCGGCCAGCCCTTTTTTATAATCGATGGTGGTTTGTTTCAATCGATCAGGAACGACATTGTCGATATTTTTAATAAAAATAATATCGGCATCCAGATCGTTCAGGTTTTCGATTAAAGCACCGTGTCCACCCGGGCGGAAAAGTAAACTGCCATCGGTGTTTCGGAATGGTTCGTTTTTCAGATCGACAGCAATTGTATCGGTTGATGGTTTTTGCTGACTGAATGTTACATCAAACTCAATTTCCAGCTGCTCTTCGTATTTATTTTTTATTTCAGCAAACAAGGCTTCAAAACCCGGCTGGTGCTCCGGCGAAACGGTAAAATGCAGGCTTGCTTTATTGTCTTTGCCGGCTGCATATTTTGCCCCTTCAACCAAGTGCTCTTCAAAAGGTGTTCTGGCTCCTTCTTTGTACGAATGGAATTTTAGCAGCCCTTTTGGTTTGGCTCCGTAATTCAACCCTTTTTCTGTTAACAGATAATCGAGTTTGTTTGCGGCCGAAAGTGGCTCGCCAGCATCTGATACAGCTTTCTTTAGCTCTTCGGCAAAAGCAAATTTGTCGAGGTCGGTAACATAATGTGCAGCATCTCGGTTAGCTGCAAGAACTTCTTCATTTGGCTCATTCTGGAAATCTTTCAGTGCCTGAAACAGCGCTTTAAACATACGGCTTGCAGCACCCGATGCCGGTACAAATTTTAAGGCTTTTGTCCCCGATGCTATTTTTGAATCGTAACGTTCGCCTCTTTTTTTCAAGTCTTCGGGATTTAAACGGATAATACCTTTTCCCACCGAGGCGGCATCTTCAATATGTAAATAGGGAAAGCCTTTTTTAAAATTTTCTATCTGAATTTGCACAGTTTCCAATTGGCTTCCGCGCTCCTGAATTTGCTGCTTATCTTTTTCTGAGAACATATCTGTCTGAATTTTCCTTTAAATGTATAGATTTGAAGCTGTATTAAAAAAGCAAAACCGTTGATATTCGCGGAAAGTTTTCAAGAGTTGTTGATAAGTTTTCTAAAAGTGTCTACCGAGAATACGGATTTCAAAATTTGAGTACTTTTGCAATCTCAAATAAGGACAATGCAAAACGGAACATACAGCTGGGGACACAACAAGCGATATAACGATTTTCCAAGCTATTTCAGACAACTTTTTTCGGAGCGGGTGCAAAAGGTTTCGATAGATGCCGGCTTTTCCTGTCCCAACCGCGACGGGACAAAAGGCTTTGGCGGTTGTGCCTATTGCAACAACACTACTTTTAAACCCACCTATTGTAATCTGGAGAATAGTGTAACCAGCCAGGTGGAGCAAGGTGTTGCTTTTTTTTCTAAGAAATACAAGTCGATGCGATTTCTGGCTTATTTTCAGGCCTATACAAATACTTATGCGCCACTTGAAGATTTAAAACGTTTATATGAGGAAGCGCTGGAACATCCGATGGTGGTTGGACTAGTTATTTCAACGCGCCCTGATTGTTTGTATCCTGAGTTGTTGGATTACCTGGGCGAACTCAGTAAAAAGTTTATGTGATGATTGAATTGGGACTGGAATCCCACCTCGACAAAACGCTGAAAAGTATTAACCGCGGACATTCGTTTGCCAAAGCTGTTTGGGCCATTGAAGAAACGGCGAAACGTGGCATTAACAACTGTGCACATATGATTCTTGGTTTGCCGGGCGAAACACGCGAAGAACTACTTGACCAGGCAAAAGCGATATCGAAACTACCGGTAAAAAACCTAAAGTTGCATCAATTGCAGATTCATAAAGGAACTTTGTTGGAGAAGCAGTTTCAGCAACATCCCGAAAATTTTAGCCTTTACACCGCCGATGAATATATCGATCTTGTAGTTGATTACCTGGAGCTTTTAAATCCCGCAATCATTGTTGAACGTTTTATCAGCCAGGCACCACCAGAAATGCTGATTGCACCAAAATGGGGATTAAAGAATTTTGAGTTTGTAGCCAAAGTGGAAAAGCGCTTGAAGGAGCGAGATACTTGGCAGGGGAAGGGGCTTTATAAAAAATAAAGCCCCGAACAAAAATGATCGGAGCTTATATTATTTTGATTTGATAGTATGCCCTGTTCGGTCTTCGATAACTACAAGCCTGTATTTTGTGCCGTCCATCACTAAACGGTGAGTATCAATATGAAGGTGTTTTGTTTTTACCTTATTGTTAATCACAAAATCGCGAATAAGTACCAATTCCGAAAGGTTTGATCCGGAAAGTAAGTCGCGCAGCTGGCAACGCTTACAAAAACCATCATCTTTTGCCGTAAGTCTGTCGCGCTGCGTGCATCCCATAATTTCGCAAAACTCATGTCCAATTATATCTCCCTTATCGCTCTTCGATAACTTTTGGAAGGAGTGATTATAGTACTTTACTTTAAAATCGTGATCGGTTAGGAAAATGGCTTGTGGATGATGCTCAATCAATTGGTTAACCAGGTCGTTGGCCTCTTCAACTCTTTTGAATTCTAATCTCATGGCACTTAAATTTAACAGGTTAGTATAATTCCCCTACTCATTCAGTTCTCTCTTGCTGATTCGGGTATAATGAAATTATGAATTATTAAGCAATAATTCAATCAAATATGTTTTACAAGCTAAAAATTGTGGCTAGCAGTTTAACTGTCGACTGAGCCAAATACTTTTTTCAGCAGACTGGTTACGCGAGCGGCCGGATCTTCCCTGATTAGTTTTTCTTCTGCGGCAATCTTAATAAATACACCATCAAGAGCTTTGGCCGTCAGGTAGTCTTCCAGCTGTGTGTCAACTTCTTCCAAACCTGCCGTTTGCCCGATAAATGAGCCGGCAACCAGGTTCCATTTCCCAACCAGTGTATCCCAGCTTTCTTTGGTCGATACGTTTCCTACCAATTTTTTTTCAACCGATGCTTTAATTTTTGGCTGGTACAATGCAAATAGCTGATCGTAAGTTGTTTTATGTAAATACGACGTTGCAGCGTTGTCATTGCCTTTTAAAATACCCACTGCATCGTTTATGGTCATATTTTTAATGCTGTTCACAAAAATAGGGGCGGCCTCTTTTGCAGCGTCTTCGGCAGCGCGGTTAATGTGCAGAAGTACATCTTCGAGTAGCTTTTCGCCACCCGGCACTTTCCCTGCATTCTCAACAATAATATCAGCTTCTGGTGGTAACATAATCTTTACCAGATCATCTTTGTAATAACCGTTTTGTGCTCCTAAAATACTTACTGAGTTATTGGTTCCTGTTATTAATGCTTGTTTTAGTCCGGCAACTATTTCTGTCCGGGTTAACGGAGTTTCTCCTTCAAGCGTTTGCTGGGCAATTTGCATAACTTCGGCACAGCCTGATAACAAAATGGTTACGGCTAGTGTAAATGATCTAATAATTTTCATTTAGCGTCTTTATTTGGTTTTTTACTGAAGAGCTTTTTAACGAGGTCTTCACGGCCTTTTGCTTTTAGGTCGCGAATAATTTTATTCCGATTTTCTTTTCGGTACCAGAAAAAGAACTGACGTTGTTGTTCTTTGGCATCCTTGTTTCGTGCGGTGTAGATATTCTCCATTGTATAGGGGTGGTAGCCCGAATAATAAACTACAGTTGCCAATGTCATAGGTGTGGGAGTAAAGTCCTGCACCTGTTCCAGTTTGAAATCCATGTCTTTGGTTTGAATAGCAAGATTCGCCATATCTTCCGATTTACTACCCGGATGGCTCGAAATGAAATACGGAATCAGTTGTTGATTGAGCTTTTCTTCCTTATTTATTTTTATGAACTCCTGGTTTAATTCTTCAAACAATTTAAACGAAGGTTTTCGCATAAACTTCAGTACATCGTCCGACGAGTGTTCCGGTGCCACTTTTAATCGTCCGGAAACGTGGTGCTTGATGACCTCGCGCAGGTATTTTCGGTTGTTTTGGTTTACTTCTTTGTCTTTGGTATCTTCCAAAATCATGTCGTAACGAATGCCGCTGCCGATAAAAGCTTTTTTTACTTTCGGATTATGACGTACTTTTTCGTAAAGATCGAGCATTGGTTTGTGGTTGATATCGAGGTTTTTACAAACCGACGGGAAGATGCACGATGGCCGTTTACATTTTCTGCAGATCTCCTCGTGAATACCTTTCATTTTGTACATGTTGGCCGACGGGCCTCCTAAATCGGAAATGTATCCTTTAAAATCGGGCATTTCGGTTACTTTCTCCACCTCTTTTAAAACCGATTTCTCGGAACGGCTGGCAATAAATTTTCCCTGGTGGGCCGAAATAGTACAAAAGGTACAACCGCCAAAACATCCACGATGAATGTTAATGGAATGCCGGATCATATCGTAAGCCGGAATAGCGCCTTTATTATTGTAGCGCGGATGTGGCAAACGTGTGTATGGCAAATCGTAAATACGGTCGATCTCCTTCTCCTTAAAAGTTGGCCACGGCGGATTTACGACCACTTTTTTATCGCCAATGCGTTGCACCAGCTTTTTGGCCTCCATTTTATTCGATTCCTCTTCAATATGCATGAAGTTTCGAGCAAACTCTTTTTTGTCTTCCAGGCATGTATCGTGCGATGCCAATTCCAGCTCATCCCAGTTTTTCTTGGTAGCATAGTCTTCATCAGCATCGGTCATAAACACCGTTTGCGGAATGGTTGTAAGAGTATCAATAGGAATACCACGTTTTACGAGGCGGGCAAAGTCTACAATCGATTTTTCGCCCATACCATAAAAAAGCAGATCTGCTTGTGTATCGGCTAAAATCGAGGACATTAAACGATCCGACCAATAGTCGTAATGTGTTAAGCGGCGCAACGAGGCCTCAATTCCACCAATTACGATCGGCACGTCAGGATATAAATCTTTTAATATTTTCGAGTAAGTAATAGTGGCATAATCCGGGCGTTTTCCAATCTGTCCTCCGGGCGTGTAGGCATCGTTCGACCGTTTTCGTTTTCCTGCCGTGTAGTGGTTTACCATCGAGTCCATATTTCCTGCAGTTACAGCAAAAAACAGGTTGGGTTTCCCCAGCTTTTTAAAGTCGCGCAGGTCGTCGGTCCAATTGGGTTGCGGAACAATTGCAATGCGCAATCCTTCGGCTTCCAGTACCCGTCCAATAACAGCTGCCCCAAACGATGGATGATCAATATAAGCGTCGCCGGTGAATAAAATTACATCCAGTTCTTCCCAGCCCATTTGTTTCACCTCCTTTTTCGAGGTGGGGAGCCAGTCTGTAATATGTAGTTTGTTTTCTGTCATTTATCTAATTTGTTCCCTTATAACAAATAAAGCTCAAATATGATTAAAAAATAATTGTTAGTTGAGAAATTGGTGGTTTTAGCGAAAACGAGCAACGATAAAATAAGCATGTATTAAAGCTTGGGTAAAAATGTTCATTCAAAAATTCTTTTCTCTTCGTAAGAGATTATTTGAATTTAACAGCAAAAATAAAACAGGATTTAACGTTAATCCAAAATTTAATAACTGCCTCTATGGCTGTGTTTAATGTTTATACGATTACTAAAAACACCATCGAATCGTTATCAAAAGAAACCAACGACGGCTCCATTCTCAACTGCTTTTATGGCCTGTCGGGAAGAGGAAAGACAGGGCTAAAAGTAAAAGTATAAAGGCAAAAAGGCCAGTTTCTGTCATCTTGGCAAGGTGCGAGGAGGTATTTGTATATAGTGTTAATAGTGAGGAGTTTAACAAATAAATTTACTACAGGGTTACACGGAGAAGACACCGAGTTTAACACAGAAGAATATGCAATGATAAAAACTACAATTCTTCAATTTAGCAGTTTTACTATTTTCTTTAATTTTCCTGCATAATCTTTTGCACGCGGCCAACTTCTCCGCTTTCGAGCATTACTTTTATTCCGTGTGGGTGAATGGCCGAATTGGTCAGTATTCGTTGAACGATGCCGCAGGTTAATTCGCCTGATCGTTGGTGTTCTTTTTTTACAACGGCCACATTCGAGCCTACTTTAATATTTTTTCTTTGTTGATTAATCATCTGTCTATCTTTTTCGATTAAACTTATTGTGACGTTTTAGCAGGCCTGATTAATTAAAAAACAATTTAAACAGTATAAAGTTTCTCGCGCAAGGCATGAATCTTTTCATCCTCAATATATTCATCGTAAGGCATTAGTTTGTCGATTATGCCATTTGGTGTTAATTCAATAATTCGATTGCAAACCGACGAAATAAACTCGTGGTCGTGCGACGACATAAACACGTTGCCCGGGTATTTTATCAGGTTGTTGTTAAATGCCTGAATCGATTCCAGATCGAGGTGGTTGGTTGGCGTATCCAAAATAAGTGCGTTGGCATCGAGCAATTGCATTTTGGCAATCATACAGCGCATTTTCTCTCCTCCTGAAAGAACATTTACCTTTTTGTAGATTTCGTCGCCGGCAAACAACATTCTTCCCAGGTAACCGCGAATATATATTTCGGTAGTGTCGGTAGTAAACTGGCACAACCAATCGAATAAAGTCATTTCGCTATCAAAAAACTCCGAGTTGTCCAACGGTAAATATGCCGATGTAATGGTTTGTCCCCATTGGTAAGTTCCCGAATCGGCTTCACGGTTTCCGTTTATAATTTCAAAAAAGGCGGTCATTGCACGGTGATCGCGCGAGAGAAAAACAATTTTTTCTCCTTTTTGTGTCGAGAATTCCACGTCTCTAAAAAGCGTAGTGCCATCAATGCTGGCGCTCAGGTTCTCCACATCCAGAATACGGTCGCCGGCTTCGCGTTCGGGTGTGAAGATAATCCCCGGATATTTCCGTGTTGATGGTTGAATGTCCTCAACATTCAATTTCTCCAACATTTTTTTACGACTGGTCGTTTGTTTCGATTTGGCTACGTTGGCACTAAATCGAGAAATAAATTCCTGCAATTCTTTCTTTTTCTCCTCAGCTTTTTTATTCTGTGCCGATTGCTGGCGAAGAGCCAGTTGGCTACTTTCGTACCAGAAACTATAGTTACCGGCAAACATTTTTATATCGTTATAATCGATATCGATGGTATGGGTAGAAATAGCATCGAGGAAGTGACGGTCGTGTGAAACCACCAAAACAGTATTTTCGTAGTTGGCCAGGTAATTCTCCAGCCAAACAACAGTTTCCAGGTCGAGGTCGTTGGTTGGCTCATCAAGCAGTAGGTTGTCGGGGTTACCAAACAAAGCCTGCGCCAGCAAAACACGAACTTTCTGGTTCCCGCTCATGTCTTTCATTAATGTATAATGAAACTGCTCTTTTATACCGAGGTTGCTTAATAAAGTAGCGGCATCGCTTTCGGCATTCCAGCCTCCCATATCGCCAAATTTCTCTTCCAGCTCGCCGGCTTTAATACCGTCAGCTTCCGAAAAATCGGGTTTCATATACAGGGCGTCTTTCTCTTTCATCAAGTTCCAAAGCTCTGAGTGACCCTTCATTACAGTATCCAAAACGGAGAATTCATCAAAAGCAAAGTGGTCCTGATTTAACACTGAAAGTCGCTCGCCCGAGCCTAAAGTAATACTTCCTGTTGTTGGATCAATCTGCTTCGAAATTGCTTTTAAAAAAGTTGATTTGCCTGCACCGTTGGCGCCTATCACCCCGTAACAATTTCCGGCGGTAAACTTCATGTTCACATCCTGAAATAGTATGCGTTTTCCAAACTGTATTCTTAAATTCGATACTGTAATCATTCTATAATTCTGTTTTCAATTTTTACCCCTTTTTTAAAGGGAGTGCAAAACTAGGCAATTATTTGATACTGGGTGTTAAAGCAATAACAAGTAATGGTGTAGTTAGTCTTAAATTAACGTGCTGGCTGATGTTTTGGGAATGGGGGTATAAAAAAAAGTCCGGCAAAACCGGACTTTCAATATTTTTTGAGAAATAATTCTTATTCAGGTAAACCATATTTGTCAACCACAAAATCGATGTCTTTGTCGCCACGACCACTTAAGTTGATGAGGATTGATTGTTGCTGTTTTTCTTTGGCCAGTTTTAAACTGTAAGCCACAGCATGTGCACTTTCCAAAGCCGGAATAATACCTTCCAAACGACTTAATTCGTAAAATGCATCAATCGTTTCTGCGTCGTTGGCAACACCATAGGTTACTTTGCCCATATCTTTTAGCATACTGTGTTCCGGTCCAACTCCAGGGTAATCAAGTCCACTGGCCACCGAATAAACCGGTGCAGGTTCGCCTTTTTCATCCTGTAAAGTATAGCATTTAAAACCATGTATTACTCCTGGAGTTCCGTAAGTAATGGTGCTGGCGTGTTCGCCAAGTTTTGTTCCTATTCCACCCGGCTCAACACCGTGTAGTTCTGTTTCTTCAATATCGAGGAAGCCCGAGAACATTCCCATGGCATTACTTCCGCCACCTACACATGCAACTACGTGATCAGGATTTTCACCGGTCATTTCGTGAAATTGCTCCTGTGCTTCAATACCAACAACGCGCTGAAAATCGCGCACCATCATCGGAAACGGATGTGGACCAACAACAGAACCAATGCAATAAATGGTGCTTATCGGATCTTTTAGGTAGGATTCAAATGCCGAATCAACAGCTTCTTTTAAGGTTTTTAATCCGTGAGAAACAGGTACTACTTCGGCTCCCAGAATTTTCATGCGAACCACGTTGGGATGCTCTTTTGCAATATCAACTTCACCCATATGAATTTCGCATTCTAAACCAAAATACGCTGCTGCAGTAGCCAGTGCCACACCGTGTTGGCCGGCTCCGGTTTCAGCAATCAGCTTCTTTTTTCCCAGGTGTTTGGCCAACAGTGCCTCACCCATACAATGGTTAAGTTTATGCGCTCCGGAGTGGTTCAAATCTTCACGTTTCAGGTAAATGCGGCCACCGTATTTTGCCGACAAATTCTGGCAGTAATACACTGGAGTTGGCCTACCCTGGAAATGCTTGCGAATACTGCGAAGTTCAGAAATAAAATTATGCGATTTGCTAATGCTGTGGTAAGCATTGGTAATTTTATCCATTTCTTTTTGCAAATCGGGTGGGATAAACGAGCCACCATATTCCTTGTAAAATCCCTCTTTATTGGGGTACTGCTTGAAATAATCAGTCATAGGTTTTTTATTTTTTTCAAATTGAACCCACGAATGTAAAATTTTATCCTTTTGTTTTGATTCTAAATAAGGGATAATCCTGATTTTTTAGGGACTTAATGATAAAGGTAACGCTTAATTTTTTGAGTAGCGGTTTTAATAAAAGGAGTAGGATGAGAAATAAATTGCTGGACTTTTGAGAATTTATTAACGCGTGAATTAATGTAATCTTTAAGCTCAACACTTAACTCGTCAATTTTTTCATCTACATGCTGAGATATTTCATCCATTCTATCTCCCAATTCAGAACGCATTTCTCTCACTTTTTGCTCCAGTTCCTCCCTGTTAAAATGAACCAGTGCTACCAGTTGTCCTTTTTTTTCGATTACTACCGACTCTACAACATGCCTAAAATTGTTGATGATGGACTCTATTTCTTCAGGATATATATTTTCTCCATTGGCACCTACTATCATATTTTTCAACCGGCCTTTGTGGCTTAGCCATCCATCTTTATCAAAAACGCCGAGGTCGCCGGTTTTAAACCAGCCGTCGTCGGTTAAAACACGTTTTGTTTCTTCCGGATTTTTGTAGTAGCCCAACATTACGTTTGGCCCTTTTGCCCAGATTTCGCCTTCTCCGGTTGCCGGATTCGGATCATGAATTTTTAGTTCACAATTAATAACTTTTGGGCCAATTGCTCTGAAACGTGTTGTGGTAGGATTTGAGCCAGCAATAAGAGGTGAGGTTTCAGTTAAGCCATAACCAATGGCGTACGGGAATTTTGCATCGCGCAGAAAACGTTCCACTTTGCCGTCGAGTTTTGCACCGCCAATGCCAAAAAACTGGATGCGGCCACCAAAAGTTTCCATTAGTTTCTTTCCTGCCAAACGGTGAACCAACTTGCGTGTAGGACGAAAACGATGCAACACACGGGTAAAAGCCTTTTTGTTAATGCCGGGTAAAATACTGTTTTTATAGATTTTCTCGATAATCATTGGTACCGTAAGTATTATAGTGGGGCGCAATGATTTTAACGCAGGCAGCAAAACACTTGCTGTTGGCGGCTTGCGTAAATAGGTAACACTTGCTCCGCTATATATTGCCAGTAAAAAACCGATGGTGTTTTCGTAGGTGTGAGACAAAGGCAGTACCGATAAGAAACGGAAATCTTCAGTGATTTTCTGAACAGCTCCCGACTGAACCACATTGGCAATAATATTTTTCTGCGAAAGCATAACACCTTTTGAGTTTCCGGTTGTTCCGGAGGTGTAAATCAGCACGGCCAACTCATTTTCTTTTGGTGTATAAGCTTTTTTGCTGGTTGCGTTTTCGTCGAAAACTACTGATGTGTCTTCCGCTTTTAAAAGCGACAGATCATCAATCGTTACAATAATATCCAGTGAAGAAGCGTCAGTGTCTTTTAGTTTATACTGAAGATTTTCAGAAATAAATAGGGCTTTAGACTCGGAATGTTTTATTACATTTTCCAATTCGACCGGACTAAAATCGGGAAGAACCGGAACTGCCACAATTCCCGAGCACTGCAGTGCAAAATAAACAACTCCCCAGGTTGGCATATTCTGGCTATAGATAATTACTTTGTCGCCCTCGCCAATGCCAAGCTTTTCTAAAAATGCCTGAACAGCGGAGATTTTTTGCCCCATTTCGCTGTAGGTAAGGTATTCCTCATTAATAAATCCAAGTGCCTTATTGTTGGCATAATTTTTAACTGATTCAGAAATAAAGGCGGAAAAGCTGTTGATTTTATCTCTCTGCATAATAGCTGTAAATATGGTTAAAGTTCGCTTTTGTGCAAATATTTAGTATTAAAAAATGTTATTTACAATAGCTATAACATCAACTTAATTTGAATGTTGAGTTAGTAGTTGTCTGATTTTAGGTGCCAGTTTATTGTAGCCGGCAGCGTTGGGATGAAGTCCGTCAGAAAAGAGCGATTCATCAATTTTTCCATTTTCTTTGAGTAGAACAATTCCAACATCGGCATAGTCAAGTCCCATTTCTCCGGCAAGCTGAGCAATTTTTAAGTTCAGCGATGCTACGCGTTTTTCTTCGTTTCTTCGCGGGTAAATTCCAAGAATCAGCACCCGGGCATGTGGTTGCCGGGTTTTCACCGCCTGGTAAACCAACTGTAATCCGCAAACAATCTCTTCCTCGGTATTTAAGTGAAGGTTATTGGTTCCAAGCATAAAAACAACCTGTTCTGCCTGAAATCCGTCCAGCTCTTCATGGTAAATGCGCCACAATACGTTTTCAACGCGGTCCCAGCCAAATCCATAGTTCTGAACTGAAAGATCGCCCAGGTATTTATTCCACGATTCCGGTCCGGCTTTTCTTGGATCAGCGGGTTTGCCACCCCAGTAATGCGTAATAGAATTTCCGATAAAGCAGATTTTTGGAGGATTGGTTCTATTCATTTCCAGTAGTTTGTTATGTCGGGCTTCCCAGTTGTAGCTACCTGGTTCGCGCGATTGAGAAATTGGTATTGTAGTAGAAAAGGTTCCTTTTGGCCGATTCAAAAAATCGCGAAGTTTCGCTTCGTACGCTTCTGCATATTGTTCCATTCCTTTGTCGGTAGGATGCACGCCGTCGACATAACTGTCGAAATCGAGATTCAGTTCTTTTTGAGTTAATACTGTCAGATTGGTGTAGCCTTCTGTCATCAGATCGGCAAAAGCTTTGGCCTGTGCTGCATTTAATCGATCGGTACTTGCTTTTAGCGCTTTGTTGCTGCTTCCATGACCATAACCTGCATGCTCAACAAGCAATATTGGCGCCGAAGATTTCGATCGTACTATTTTTACGGTATTCAACACTTTCTGATAAATATTCTCTTCTGAATATTTATCACCTAGCGTAAGATTTGGCAAACAATCTAAAATATAAACTTTCGCATCAATTTCGCTGAGCAATTCAGTAACTTCATTTTCCATTCTTCCATTTCCTGAGAAGGCCAGGTTAATCAGCGGATTATCCATTTTTCGTTCGATGATGGATGTCCAGGCCATGCCCGGCCGCGAGGCACAACCACCTTGAGCAATGGAAGTTCCGTAAACGACTATCGGCTTTTCCTTTCGTAAGGGAATAGGCTTAAAAAGCACATCACTGGCTACCCCAATTTCCATCCATTTAACCGAGTTGTAAAGTGGCAGATACAAGTGATATTCGCGCCCCATTTTGTGGTAATTGTCGTTGGGTGTGATATTGCGAAACTCATAGGTAATGGTATCGCCAAACGAATAATGTCCGCGACACCACATCCATTTTCCATCACTGTCTTTTGCATATAAATCGATTCCACTAACACCGGTTGATGGCATGTGAGGCATGTTAATATTTCCACCAACCTGATAACGTACTTTTATTTCTGAAGCATTTGTACGAAAACGTATTTTTAATCCTGCTGTATGTTTCGATAGGTTCCAAACCGCATCACGAACGGTGTTTTCTGCTTTTTCAGGAAGTCGGTCGTAGGGAGTTGCCAATCCGTCTTTCCAGCCTTGTCCGTCGATAACGTCGGCACTGTTTTCTGCCGGGTTCCACCATTTAACTTCATTTTGCTGCGAAAAAGCGGTGAATGACCAAAGCAGTAAAACTGTGAGGAGTAGATTGATTTTATTTTTCATTTTATTTTAAATAAAGGTTGCTGTCGCCATAACTCAAAAACCGGAAGTTGTTGGCTAGTGCATAATGGTAAACTTTCTGCCAGTCGGTGCCCAAAAACGCGCTGATTAACAGCAACAATGTACTTTGCGGCTGATGAAAGTTAGTAAACATGCCATTGATGAGTTTAAAATCGTAACCCGGCAAAATGATAATTTGCGTTGAGAAACGAATCGCGTTCTCTTCGTTCTCGGCCAAAAAATAAATGATGTTTTGCACGGCTTTTTCAATGGATATTTTGGCTTCGTTCTCATACGGTTCCCACTGTTTTATTTCAGGGTGAAAAGGATCGAAACGTTTTTCTTCCAGTTGCAATCCAATCCAATACAAACTTTCCAGCGAGCGCACAGAAGTGGTTCCTACTGCAATTATATTGTTCGGATTTTCCAGAAAAGAACGCAAAATATCAATCGGGATAATCACTTGTTCGTGGTGCATGGTATGTCCCTCAATAGTAGCCGATTTTACCGGCTGAAAAGTGCCGGCTCCAACATGTAATGTTATTTCGCTTGTTGTAATGTTTTTAGCTGTAAGTTGCTCAATTACGGGGTTGGTGAAATGTAATCCGGCTGTTGGTGCTGCCACCGAACCATCGATTTTGGCATAAACCGTCTGGTAAGTTTCTTCGTCACTTTCTTCAGTGTCACGGTTAAGGTATGGCGGAATTGGCAACTGGCCAATATGCTCGATAATTTCTGAAAAATGAACACCACCGTTCCACACAAAACGAATGTGAAAAGAATTACCCTCCTGTGCTATTTTTGCGGCGGTCAGCTCAATCGTTTCTTCATCAATTTTAAATGTCTGGTTCAGAAAACCTTCCTTCCATTTTTTTGAATTGCCCACCATGCATTTCCAGGTTACCTCCTCGGTTTCCTGAAAAGCCACCTGGTAATCGGCCGGTTCTACAGGTTCCAGGCAAAAGATCTCGATTTTTGCACCGGTTTCCTTGTAAAAGAATAAACGGGCATGGATAACGCGGGTATTGTTAAAAACCAGCTGCGCCTCTTCAGGCAGGTAATTGGTACAGTTTTCAAAAATATCTTGCTGAATTGTTCCGTTTTGACTGATTAACAACTTAGATTTATCGCGCTCATTCAAAGGGTATTTGGCAATCCGCTCATCGGGGAGATCGTACGAGTAATCGCTGATCTTTATGTTTTTGTATGTGCTCAAACCGTTCTTCTTTTGTGAGGCAAAAGTAATCTTTTTTCTAATTCTTTACTGATAGCCTCACTCAAAGTAAGGCTATCAGTAAAGACCAAGAGGCTACCAATGTTCTATTATAAAATTGTACTTTTGCACAAAAGTAAAAAAGTCATGGTTAAAGTAGGAGATAAGGTAAAGTTCTTAAACGATATTGGTGGGGGATAGTAACCGGATTTGTAAACAAGAATACGGTAAATGTAGAAGGTGATGATGGTTTTGAGGTGCCTTATCCGATAAAAGAGTTGGTGAATGTGAGTGCTCCGGAAATGAATGTAAGAAGTAATGAACCGGCTCAGCACGAAGCACCTGTTGAAGTGGAATCAGAACCTGAATACATTGAGCCGAAAGGAGAGATTATTAACGGAAAAAATACAGCTGAATTTTATTTTTGTTTTGTTCCTGAAGATCCGAAAAATCCACTTTCGGGCGAAATAGAATTATACCTGGTAAACGACAGTAATTTTACAGTGCTCTTTAATTATTCGTACATCAAAACTGATGGTGTTGAGGCCGTAAAACAAGGCACGGTTCGTTCCAATTCAAAAGAGAAAATTGATGCCTTAGTTCAGGAGGAATTAAGTGATTTGCCTGATTTTGGCTTTCAGTTGATTTATTTTCGCGAAACAGAAAGTGAGTGGAATACACCAATGGTGAAGAAATTCAGGGTGAATCCGGTGAAGTTCTACAAAGAATCGACTTTTCGCGAGAACTCGTATTTCAAAAAGAATGCCTTAGTGCTTAAAATTACTTCTGATGCTTTTCAAACCGAGCTGGATAAGTTGACCCAGGATGATTTCAAAAAAGTGGTAAAGGCGAAGGAAGTTGTTGAAGCACCAAAAAGAAAAAAACGAAAACGAACTTCGGAAGAAGTGGTGATTGATCTTCACATAACTGAATTACTAGACGATTCGGAAGGTTTGAGTAACCGCGAAATGCTGGACATACAGATGGAAACTGTAGAATCGGAAATGAACCTGGCGATAAAAAATCATACCAAACGAATAGTGTTCATTCATGGTGTGGGGCAGGGTGTTTTAAAACAGCAAGTGAGTGACCTGCTAAAACGCAAATTCAAAAAATATTACTTCCAGGATGCCTCGTTTAAAGAATATGGTTACGGTGCTACAATGGTGATACTGAGGAAAGGATGAATAAAGAATGATTAAATGGAGAGATAATCGTGGAAGTAACAATTCATCCTTTATTATTTTTAATTCATCCTTTATCCATTAACCTTAATCCTTTTATTATTTTTGCACCGGCAAGCCGCTTTATCGGGCTGACTATTAATGTCAGTCAGGAAAGTCCGGGCAACGCAGGGCACCGTGCTTCTTAGCGGGAAGATCTTTGAAAGGGGATAGTAACGTAACAGAAAATAACCACCTTGTTATGGCTCGTCCATAGCGGGGAACGGGTGAAAAGGTGTGGTAAAAGCGCACCGGTGGCGGTGGCAACATCGTCAGCCGTATGTCTCGCGGGTTGCAAAGCCATGTATATCCAAAGTGTTTGCCGCTGTTGCGGTACAGCGAAACGGCCCGTTTTGCTCCTAACGCACAAAGGACTTTGGAGGGGTAGGCTGCAGGACTCAGGTAGTGATATCTGGGCAAGATAAATGATAAAGCTTTCCTGACGATAAATGTCAGGATTGACAGGACCCGGCTTACAGGCTTGCCTTTTTAATAAAACTCAGGATTTGGAATCCAGCGTTAGATGGAGAGCAAAATTCTGTTGGTTGAATTAATCCCGATAAAGAAGTTTGTCGGGATATCAATATTCAACGGGTGACTAAAAGTTAAGACAACTAGTCACCCGCTGAATTGTTTTTACTTGTAAAACGTTGTGTACCACTTTACAAATTCGCCAATTCCTTTTGCCAATGGCGTGTCGGGCGAGTAGCCAAAATCTCTTTTCAATACGCTCACATCGGCGTAGGTTTTATACACATCGCCGGGTTGCATTTCGTGAAACTCTTTAACAGCTGCTTGTCCCAGTGCTTTTTCAATAGTTTCGATAAAATCCATCAGTTTCACCGGACTGGAGTTGCCAATGTTGTGAACTTTATAGGGAGGAATAGATGTAGGCGGCTCGTTCAGTATTTTAACAATTCCCTTTACAATATCGTCGATATAGGTAAAATCACGATACATGTCGCCATGGTTGAATACTCTAATCGCTTCTCCTGAAAGTATGTTTTTGGTAAACGAAAAATACGCCATATCCGGTCGGCCCCATGGGCCATAAACAGTAAAAAAGCGCAATCCGGTTGTTGGGATACCAAACAAGTGGCTGTAAGTATGCGCCATTAATTCGTTACTTTTTTTAGTGGCTGCGTATAAACTAACCGGGTTATCTACAGTATCATCTACCGATAGTGGCATTTTGGCACTGTTCCCATACACACTTGATGAGCTGGCATAAACCAGGTGCTTAACGTTATTGTGGCGGCAGGCTTCAAGTATATTAATAAAACCTACAATATTACTATCGATGTATGCACGCGGATTTTCAATGCTGTAACGCACCCCGGCCTGAGCCGCAAGATTACATACCATATCGAACTTTTCGGTTTCAAAAAGTTGGTCGATCTGCTCGCGGTCTTCCAGATTCATCCGAACAAACGAATAAGCCGGAGTTTTTTTGCTCACCACCTTTTGATGCCAGTTTATAGCTTCCTTTGAAATACCGGATTCCTCCAGACGGGCATATTTCAGATCAGTGGAATAGTAATCGTTAATATTATCTATGCCTACAACTTCTACTCCGGCCTCCACCAATTTGTTCGCCAAATGAAAGCCGATAAAACCGGCTGTTCCTGTAACAAGAATTTTCATTTGTATTTTTCCTTAGTGATTAGGATATACTTTGTTTTGCGCTAAATAATCTAAAATAGCATCCAGGTTCTCTTCATTACTCTCCGGATTGAATACCAGTTTTGCATTTGTTGGCGCTTCATATTCCAGATCAATACCCGGAAGATTGCTTGTTTTACCTTGTTCGAGCAATTCGTACAATTCCGGTTTATTGTTTTTACAATACTCCAAATCTGCATCCATATAAAACATATGGAAACGCTCTTCGCCAATAATTTCAGCGACCTGGCTGCGTAAACTTTCGTTACGCGATATAAACGATGCAATGGCAATAATTCCCTGATCGTTCAGCAGCTTACAAATGTGAGCTACACGGCGCAGGTTTTCAGCCCTGTCGGCAGGAGAGTAATCCAGCTCGCGACTTATTCCTGAACGTACCGAACTACCATCTATCAATACGGCTGTTGCTCCATTGTCGAACAATTTTTTCTCCAGGCTAAAAGCCAGTTCGTTTTTACCCGAGCCGTGTAAGCCTGTAATCCAAATAGTTTCTCCTTTTTGGTTGTATTTCTGAAGGTATTCTTCCGGTTGAATCAGTGCCTCGCCTTTGGCAATCTTTGCCTTATCAACATCGGTAATACGCGACGGTAGATTCTTGCTTTCCAAACGATCAATAATCATACCCACCGCGCAGGTATTATGCGTAACCGGATCGATTAAAATAAATGCACCGGTTTGTTTGTTCTTTTTATACGGATCGAAGAAAAGCGGCTTGGTAGTGGTTATTACTGCACGGCCAATTTCGTTCAGGTTTAATTTGTCAATCTTCGATTTATCAAGTGTGTTTACATCCACCTTGTATTTAATTTCGTCGATGCGCGCTTTAGTGGTATTATTGGCTTGTTTAATGTAGAATTGAGTAGAGAGGTTCATGTTGTTTTCATCCATCCAAACCAGCATTGCCTCAAACTGACGATCCATACGAGGCAAATTATCCGGGTGCACCAACATGTCGCCACGCGAAATGTCAATTTCATCTTCGAGAGTAACTGTTACCGATTGCGGTGGAAAAGCATAATCCAACTCTTTGTCGTAGGTAACGATTTTCTCTACTTTCGATTTTTTCATGGAAGGCAGCACCATTACCTCATCGCCTTTTTTAATGATTCCGGAAGCTACTGATGTTGAGAAGCCACGGAATTTAATGTCCGGACGCAATACATACTGAACCGGATAACGCAGGTCGTCGAAGTTACGATCGGAACTTACGTGTACGTTTTCCAGAAATTCAAGTAAACAAGGACCATGATACCAGTTCATATTCTCGCCCTTTTCAACAACGTTGTCGCCTTTTAATGCCGATAGTGGGATGAAATTTACATCGGGCACATCAAGCTGGGTAACAAACGCTTGGTAATCCGATTTGATTTCCTCATAACGCTCCTGACCGTAATCCACCAAATCCATTTTATTAATGGCTACCACCACGTGTTTAATACCCAGGAGATTGGCCAAATAGGTATGTCGTTTGGTCTGGGTAATTACCCCATAGCGAGCATCAATTAAAATAATTGCCAGGTTAGCTGTCGATCCACCGGTAATCATGTTACGCGTGTACTGTTCGTGTCCCGGCGTATCGGCAATAATAAATTTACGTTTTGCCGTAGAGAAATAGCGGTAAGCCACATCGATGGTAATGCCCTGTTCGCGTTCAGCTTTCAAACCATCGAGTAACAAGGCATAATCGATGTCTTCACCGGCATGTCCCACACGTTTACTGTCGCGATGCAAGGCTTCAAGCTGATCTTCGTACAGCATTTTACTGTCGGCCATTAAACGGCCGATTAGTGTTGATTTGCCATCGTCAACGCTACCAGCGGTTAGCAATCTCAAGAGATCTTTTTTCTGGTCTTGATCTAAGAACTCTTTTATATTTAATTTTTTACTTTTCATTTTCAAAGTTGCTTTGTCCTGCCGGACGGGCTTTCATTTTTCTCCTTAGATGAGAAAAACGAAACAAAAAGAATCAAGTCAAAAATAACCTTTGCGTTTTTTCAAAGTATCGGTTTAGCCCGACTGACGGATTTTTGACACGCCCGCACATAAGGAATCTTGTTATTTGTTTTAATCAGTTATAAAAGAACGCTGTTAACTGTATGCTGAGACTGAACACTTTCTTTTGGTCCTGGTCCAGAAATTCCTTTATATTAAGTTTTTTTGTTGTCATCTTCAAAGTTGCTTTTGTTGTTGTAGGATGAGTTTCCTTCGGTCGTTCCTCCCTCGGAAAGTCGTGCAAGAAAGTTTGTTCGTGGTACGACTCCGCGAGGAATGTAATGACGAAGCGGTCTCATGCCCTCGCACGATTCATCTTAAAAATACCCTTCGCGTTTTTTCTGTTCCATACTTGCATCCTGGTCGAAATCGATAACACGTGTAGTACGTTCCGAAACGGTAACGGTCATCATTTCTTCCACAATCTTTTCGATGGTATCAGCTTCCGATTCAATTGCACCAGTAAGCGGGTAACAACCCAGCGTACGGAAACGTACTTTGCGCATTTCTGCTTTGTCGCGCAATTCTTTTGGCATACGTTTGTCGTCTACCATAATCAGGCTGCCGTCCATGTCAACCACCGGACGCTCTTTGGCATAATACAGCGGAACGATAGGGATATTCTCCAAACGAATGTACTGCCAGATATCCAGCTCAGTCCAGTTCGAGATAGGGAATACACGAATGGATTCGCCCTTCTGAACGCGGCTGTTGTAAATATTCCAAAGCTCAGGACGCTGATTTTTTGGATCCCACTGATGGAAATTATCGCGGAAAGAAAAGATACGCTCTTTTGCACGCGATTTTTCTTCATCACGACGGGCACCACCAAAGGCAGCGTCGAATTTATATTTATTAAGACCACCAAGCAGGGCTTGCGTTTTCATAATATCGGTATGCACTTTACTCCCGTGCGTAAATGGTCCAACACCTTCTTCAAAACCTTGTTTATTGTGATGAACAATAAGGTCCCAGCCTTTTTCTTTGGCATAAGTATCGCGGAAATCGATCATTTCCTCGAATTTCCATTTCGAGTCGATGTGCATCAATGGAAACGGAACTTTGCCAGGGTAAAAAGCTTTTTCGGCCAGGCGAACCATCACCGATGAGTCTTTCCCGATAGAATAAAGCATTACCGGGTTTTCAAACTCGGCAGCCACTTCGCGGATAATGTGAATGGCTTCTGCTTCGAGCTCGCGTAAATTAGTTAATGAATAGTTATCCATATAATTAGAGTTGTTTGTTTTCTTCGATCCTATATGTAACACACATTTTAATCAACTGTTTTTGAGTTTGATAAAAAGTAATGTGCCATTTTGTTGCTTTTTGTCTGTAGCTATATGCAATTATTCTCCCGGTTTAGACCGGTAATAATGTTGTAGCTGAATAAATTCTGCTCTCTTTTTGTTGTTTCACAAAAGATTGCAAATATAGAATTTTATTCTGGCCGACTTAAGGATTAGATGCTTTTGTACGTTTCGGGGATTTTTATTTAAGAATGATTTTAAATAACTAAAAACCCCAGAAGTATGGAATGAGTAGCATGGACAGAATAAAAGCGATTATATTTAATGGGAGACCAATTTTTAAGTAATCGCGGAATTTATAATTTCCGATAGCCTGAATAATTAAGTTTGTTTGGTAACCTATTGGTGTTGAAAAGCTTGCCGAAGCGGCAATGGCAATCGTTACAAAATAGGGCTTCGGATCAATATTTAGTTGTTGCGACGCCGCAAGTGCAATTGGAAAAACAAGTGCTGCTGCGGCATTATTAGTAATTATTTCGGTGAAAATAGCCGTTAGTATGTACAAGGCTGCCATCACTCCAATTGGCCCAAAACCTTTAGAGAAGTTAATGGTTGTTCGGGCTAAAACCTCTGCTGCACCCGAATTCTGCATGGCTTTACTAATGGCAAAAGCACAGGCAATGGTAATGAGCACATCCCAGCTTATAGCTTTCGTGTATTTTTGATGAGGCATAATCTTTAGCCAAATCAAAAGCATGGCAGCAATGGATGCAAAAAAGAACATATCTAACGACACGCCATCGGGAGAAGAAAGGAATTTGCCGATGGTTGTACCAACAATCATACCCAGCAAAATGATAAAAGCAAGCCATTTTTTCCAGAATGTTCCTGTGCTTCTGTAGTCGCGAATGTATGAAGTTAATAGGAAGATCTTTGAATCGCCCCAGTTTTCGATAAATTTTTCGGTAGTTAGCAAAACAAGGTTGTCGCCGGTTTTTAGGTGTAACTTGTCCTTGTTGCTTGTAATGCGTTCACCATTTCTGTGTACTGCAAGAACTACTGCCTGGTAGTGATCGTAAAAGTTAAACTCATGAATGGTCTTACCAATTGCTGGGAACCGAGGTGATAATACAGCTTCGTATTGTTTCAGCTTTTCTTTTGGTACATTTTTTATTAAGTCAATACCACTAAGTTTAACATTCGAATTAGCCAGGATGTAATTTAACCGGTCAGATTTTCCACCAACCAGTAATTTATCTTTGGCCATTAGTTTAAACGAACCTTTTTTGGTCTCAATAATATTACCATTGCGATTAATCGTTTGTATAATCAAACCTTTAAGTTCTTTCATACGGCCATTCTTTATTTCAAGACCGATAAGGTTACTGTTTGCTGTAATTATGATGTCGTAGTGGTAATCTTTGTATGCGGTAGAGCTTTTTGAATTAAAAAATATTTTCTCGCCGGGTAGCAGTTTGTTACTAAACACTGTCATATAAATAGTTCCGGCAATGGCAATAAAACCACCAATCTTTGCCAGTTCGAACATGCTAAATCCTTCGTAACCATTTTCTAATATTAAACCGTGTACAACAAGGTTGGTAGAAGTTCCGATAAGCGTACACATTCCTCCAAAAATTGTGGCGTATGAAAGTGGTATCAGGAATTTCTTAGATGACAGGTTGAGGTTCTCCGACCATTTTTTTATGATCGGGGCAAAAATAATTACTACCGGCGTGTTATTCAAAAAAGCAGAAAGTACCGAAACCGGCAGCATAATTTGCGGAATCAGCGAAACCATTTTTCTTCTTTTTCGTGGTAGGTAGGTTTGTGCCAGGCGGTTTAAGATTCCTGATTGCCGTATGCCTTCGCTAACAATAAACAAAATGGCAATTGTTATCATTCCTTTATTGGAAAAACCGGCCAGCATTTCTTTATCGGTAATAGTGCCGGTAGCCATAAGGATAATTGCCGAAGAGAAAAAGATAAGCCCCGGACGCATTAACTCTTTCGCCAGCGCTATGATGGTTAATAATACAATGGCGAGTACAATATATCCTTCGGTACTTATCAACGTGATGTGGTATTATGTTGTCCTTCTATTCTAGCAAAACCTGCTTGAACGAATCAAAGCTAGTATTAAAATCTTTTCTCTTCAAATAATTTTTCCGAAATAAAATTGTTCAAATCAAAGCGAGTTTGTAAATTGTTCTTTTTGTGGCAGATGAGCGTTTTTAGAATGACTGCTTAAAGGATTTAGTCGAAATAGGATGTTAAATTGAAATTGAAAAAAATAGATTTTTTTGAAAAAAAATGTCTGATGATTTGTGTGAAAAAAAATAATAATTACTTTTGCACCCGCCTTTGAGAAACAAAGGCACTCAAGGATGACTCAGTAGCTCAGTTGGTAGAGCACATCCCTTTTAAGGATGGGGTCCTGGGTTCGAGACCCAGCTGAGTCACCAAGTCGGAAATCATTCCGAATTAAAAGCGCTTAAATCGTTGATTTATAGCGCTTTTTTCTTTTGTAGTAATTCAAAGTGAGTCAAAAAATACCAAAAAAAGGGGACTAAATCGAGACCCATCGATTTTTGGCTCAAAAATAGGTCTCTTTTTTGTAACTCTCTGATATTCATAATTTAATTTGGTCTGAATTGGTCTCTTTTGCTGTTGTGAAACGGCACTTTTTGGGGTAATTTTACCCCAAAAGAGACCTAAAGAGACCCTAAAACTTAAAAATTTAGGAGTTATGAGAATCAGAATTAGTCTTTTGTTAAAGAAATCAAAAAGTAAAAACAGCGGAAAATGCCCTGTTTATGCGCGTTGCGTGATGGATGGACGAAGAATTGAGCTGTCAACGTCAATCTTAGTGGATGTAGATAGTTGGGATAAATCAAGGCAGGAAATTGCTGGGAATTCGCAGGAAATTAGAATCCTTAATAATCGTTTGTTAAAATTCGTATCTGGAATTTATGATATCTACAATCAATTGGAAGCAAGTCATGATGATTTTGATGTTTATACCATCAAAGAAAAAATCACAGGTACCAGTTCGAAAGATTATTTTATTGAGCTATTTGAGTCAGTTATCGAATCAATTGAAAAAAAGTTAGGGAAAGGCTATTCCAAAGGAACTTTAAAACACTATCGTACTTCGTTAACGCGATTAAAGGATTTTGTAAAGGAATTTTATTTTCGGAAAGATATTGAGATCAAAAAAGTTGATTATACTTTTCTAAATGCTTTTGATATTTACCTAAAATCTAAACACAATATTGGTACAAACACGGTATGGGGATATCATAGGCACGTAAAGAAGGTTTTAAATGATGCGGTTTCAAGGGTTTAATTGTTCGGAATCCTTATGAAAACTTCAAAGTAAAAAGAGGTGATGCAAATCGGGATTTTCTTACTCTAAAAGAAATTAAAAAAATTGAGAAGAAACGTATTCAGATTGATAGGCTTGCCATTGTGCGGGATGTTTTTGTGTTTGCATGTTATACCGGTTTGTCGTATTCTGACATTGCAAAACTGAGCTACCATCACATTCATAAAGGTGATGACGGTGAAGATTGGATTATTATCGATCGCAACAAAACAAAAAACAGGTGTCGTATTCCTTTAGTCCCCAATGCTTTAAAGATTCTGAGGAAATATAAAGATTATGCTTGGAATGAATCACAAGGATTATTATTGCCAGTTCGTTCGAACCAAAAAATGAATGCTTACCTTAAAGAGTTGGCAACAATATGTGGAATTAAAAAAAACTTATCAATGCACGTTGCCAGGCATTCTTTTGCGACCTCTGTTACACTTTCAAATGGAATACCGATAGAAACTGTATCAAAAATGTTAGGGCATAATTCTTTAAGAACAACACAGGTTTACGCAAGAATAGTTGATAAAAAGATTTCGGATGATATGAAGAAGCTGAAAGCAATTCTATGAATAGTGAATCCTAGTTTATTGTTCTCGGTATCGTCTCTTTTAATTTGAGTTTAAATATTTTGAATTGTTATATAGTGTTGAGAATTACTAATGGTTTGCATGAAATATAGTTCGGAAAGTATTTTTTTTGACTATTGAAAGATGCCCAGAATAAGACGATTTTGTGTTTTCTTATGTGCTTAAAATCAGTTTGTTAAAGAAATAGAAAAATTTAGTTCTCGGTAAAGTCTCTCTTGAGTTTCAACAATACTAATTTACGTATCAAAGATACAAAAAACGAATAATTATTGAATTATAGTTTCCCTTGTTTGATGTTATACTTGTTCTAATTATAGTTTTAACTATTTGTGAGTAGCAATGAAATGAATTCAGATTATTTACCCGCCTCTTTTCCTTTGGGAAACGAAATTTGCGCTGAAAGCTAAACATACAATACAATCATTAATAAACTGGAAGTAAACTTATCCAGTCAAAAACACAAATCTATACGGTTAATCGCAAGGGCATGGTAGTAGGGGAGCTGATTATTCTTTCCAGTTTGGGTTCCTTCCTTTGAAATATAAATAATTTGAATCCATCATTACATCCTAAAATGTGGTGCGAAAGACTGTATGTGCTTGAATAACAGTTGAAACATAAATTATCACACGGAGTAAAAATGTTGTTTCGTTAAAATAGGAATGGTACAAGAGTGAGCTTGTACCATTCCTTTTAAATTATGTCAACTCTTCGTGATTGACGTAGCGAAATTAGTATTTGTAATCCAACAGAGAGTACAACAAAAAACAATCCGATATAAAAAGAAAAGTTAATTTGCTTATATTCTCCAAAAAACAGAAACGCAATAAGGATTGCGTAGACTGGCTCTAGATTCAGGCTTAGATTTACAGTAAAAGCAGAGAGTCTTTTTAGTATTGAGGTTAATGAGACATAAACCCCCACCGTACAGAAAAGTGCTAATAATAGAAGGTAAAATATATCACGAATTCCAGGAATAATGGTTTCTGTTGGGAAATAATGTAAATACAAAGGCAGAAAAATACCCAGCCCAAATGTTCCACCAAGCATCTGGTAGTAATTAATTAGTTTGCTATCGTAGGTTTTGACCAAACGTTCATTGTAGACGGTGTATAGTGATGCAAATGCCGGAGCAATTACACCTAGAACAATGCCTAAGCGATAAGAACTATCAAAACGAAAGATTAAACTAATACCTAACAAAGTGATTACACTTAAAACAAATTCTGATGGTCTGAATCTCCGTTTGTTGATCAATGGTTCGAAGATTGCGGTGAAGAAACTTGCCATACAATAACAAATTACTCCTATCGAGATGTTGGAATATTTAATGCTCGCAAAAAACAACACCCAAGACAATGTAATAAGAATTCCGACTTTAGCAATATTCACTTTTTCTCTGAAACAAATTGTATTTCTTATTTTTAACAGTTTTAAAACGATGTAAAGAATGATGGCTGAGAAAAATACTCTGTACCAAGTTATTAAACCTTCATTCAGTGAAATGAGCTTCCCGAAGACTCCGGAAAATCCAAGAAATATTACAGCAGAGTGTAATAACAAATATGATTTTTTCATGAATAATTGACTTCTTTTCTTGCCACGAGACAAGAGATTAAACTAATATTTAATTAAAATTTGAGGCGTAGAATTACATCCGACTCATTGCCGGTTCTCATGTTCCTCAGAAATTTTGAAGAAATATTAAGCCCTGGGAGGGGGAAGACAGCCAATTCTATTCATAATCTTTAATATTTATGCAAATATAGAAAAACACAAAAAAGTTCCAAA
Source organism: Draconibacterium halophilum (assembly GCF_010448835.1). Lineage (NCBI taxonomy): Bacteria > Pseudomonadati > Bacteroidota > Bacteroidia > Marinilabiliales > Prolixibacteraceae > Draconibacterium > Draconibacterium halophilum. Next base: position 4,002,293 of record NZ_CP048409.1, on the reverse strand, counting down.
TTGTATTTGGATGTTCGTTGATTCTTTTAGTCAAAAATAAAGAGTAAGTTATTATTTTTCAATATTGATGCTGAATACCTGTAGTAGTTATGTTTCAAGACTAGGTTCTTTTTATTACATCAAAAATAGGATTGTTGCAGAAATGTAAAAAATGTATCTGAAAGAAGAATTGAAAAACGTTTCCTTATTCTGAATGTTAATTAGGCTAATATTATTGTTATACTTGAACGAAGCATGAACCCACTTGTGCATTTGTTTCGCAATTTTGTAAAAATGTTTCAGCAATTCTAATTAGGAGCATGGCGTTTTGAGGATTGAAACATTGGTACCTGCATTTGTAACATTCATTAAAGTTTTCAAATAGAAGCCCTATTACTTTTGATTCAGAGTTTTAAACCAATAATTCTGAATCGAAATGAAACAGCAGAACGTATTAACAGTTGCGATAATAATTGCCTTAGGCGGATTTCTTTTTGGCTACGACATTGCCATGATGTCGGGAACGACTACTCAACTTGAAGAGTTATATAACTTAAATAGCTTTTGGTTGGGATTTACAATTGCCATCGCAATTGTTGGTACCATAATCGGTACATTAATAATAGGTAAACCTGCCGAAAAATTTGGAAGAAAGAAATCACTAATCCTGTTATCCGGGATATTTTTTATTTCAGCTTTGGGAAGTGCTTTTTCAATAGGCTGGGGGATGCTGCTATTTTTTAGGTTGATTACCGGTATAATGCTAGGTTGTATTTCGGTCGTCACTCCTATGTTCATAGCGGAAATATCACCAGCAAAAAAACGTGGTCGTTTGGTATTACTTAATCAGTTTTTTGTAGTAACAGCTATTTTCCTGGCGTTCGCAGTCAATTACTTTTTAGCCAGAACAATTGTCGTTGATTCCTGGCGCTGGATGATCGGTGTGGAAGCAATACCTGCTCTTTCTTTCTTTCTATTACTAAACCTGGTTCCGGAAAGCCCGAGATGGCTGGTTAATCAGGGACGTAACGAAGACGCTGTTGCGGTTTTTCAACGTATTAAAGCAGAATACCCGGAAGAGGAAGTACGGATTGTAAAAAATTCAGTTGAGCAGGAAGAAGCTGTTGGTCATGGTAGACTGTTTGTAAAAGAAAATCGTTTTCCGGTGATGATTGCGATTCTCATTGCAGCTTTCAACCAATTAGCTGGCATTAATGCTATAATGATTTATGCTCCGCGTGTTTTCGAAATGGCAGGGTTCGAAAACGATATATCTTTACTTCAATCTATTTCGGTAGGCGCTACTAACCTACTTTTTACTTTTATTGCTCTGTTTCTTATTGACAGGTACGGACGCCGTACCTTATTAATGGTTGGATCAGTTGGGATGGTATTTTTTCTCGGAATGCTTTCAAAATCCTTCTTTACCGAAAATTACTCTGACCTTGGTGGCTACGGGGTAATGATTTACCTGATGGGCTTTATCGCGTTTTTTGCGTTCTCGCAAGGAGCTGTTCTTTGGGTAGTTATTTCAGAAATATTTCCCAACAAAGTACGTTCGCAGGGACAGGCTCTCGGAAGTTTTACCCACTGGATTTTTGCAGCAGCGCTTATCTGGGGATTTCCAGTTTTAAACAATGCCGTAGGCGGAGGAGTCTCCTTTGGTTTTTTCGCGATCATGATGGTATTTCATTTCTTTTTTGCATGGAAAGTTCTTCCCGAAACCAAGGGGAAATCACTGGAGGAAATTCAGCTTGAAATGAAAATGAAAAGAAAATAATACCCATAATTTAATTTCAAAAGAAACTAATCATGAAAATTAAAAACAAAGAAATATTGTGTATTGGTGAAGTGCTTTGGGACAAGTTGCCTTCAGGAGCAAAACCCGGCGGGGCTCCAATGAACGTCGCACTTCACCTGAATGCTATCGGAATGGATGTTGCCATTGCAAGCAGTATAGGGAATGATAATGAAGGAAAGGAATTGAAAGCTTTTTTGAATGAATCTGGGCTTGGAACTTCGTTAATCCAGGAAGATGGATATCTACCAACAAGTGAAGTTCTTGTTCACCTTGATGAAAATAATAATGCAACCTACGAAATATGTGAACCAGTGGCATGGGACAGTATTCGACTAACGGATGATCTAATGGATAGGGCAAAAAGTGCCGGGCTGCTAATTTATGGTACACTGGCTTCCCGAAATCCGATTTCTCGTGAATCTATTATGTATTTGATTGATTATGATGGGATAAAGCTTGTTGATGTCAATTTTAGAAAACCATATGATTCGCAATTTGTGATTGAAGAGTTATTGAAGAAATCAAATATTGCAAAACTCAACGATGATGAACTGGTTGTTTTTGCCAACTGGTACAATAAACACAAATACGACGAAAAGAGCTTGGTAAAATGGTTTGCCAACCAATATAATCTACAAATGGTCTGTATTACAAAAGGAGAAAATGGAGCCATGCTATATGCGGATGGTGAGTTTTATGAGCATCGAGGTTTCAAAGTAAATGCTGTTGATACTGTTGGTGCCGGAGATGCATTTTTAGCAGGTTTGGTTGCATCATTAATTAACAATAAATCGTTAGAAGATGCATTGGCTTATGCATGTGCTACAGGAGCCTTTGTGGCATCAAAATCAGGAGCTACTCCAAGCTACGATATGAATGAAATCAATTCAATATTATCAGGTATTTCAGTTTAAACAAGTAACAATTTTTAGACAATAAAAATAATCTTAACTAATTATGAGGAAACGAATCAAATTTGAAAAAACGGCTAAAGGAATTTTAATAATTCTTTTCAGTTTGTTTGCTACAGTGTCGTTTGCACAACAGACCACTGTAACCGGGAAAGTGACCGACTCTAAAGGAGAAAGTTTGCCCGGCGTAACTATTGTTGAAAAAGGAACAACGAATGGAACAATTACTGGTATTGACGGGGATTATACCATCTCAGTATCAGCAGATGCAACACTCGTATTCAGTTTTGTGGGTATGCTTAAACAGGAAATTGCTGTAGGCAACCAAACAACAATTAATGTACAGTTGAATGAAGAAGCTATTGGCTTAGAACAGATTGTTGTAACCGGTTATCAAACGCAGAAAAAAGCCGATTTAACAGGTGCTATCAGCGTAGTTGAAATGGATGAAGTAAAGGAAACGCCAACAGGAAATGCAATTAAAGCATTGCAGGGCCGTGTTGCCGGGCTTTATGTAACTACCGACGGAAATCCGGGGTCATTCGCTACTGTTCGAATCCGGGGTGGGAGTACCATGGGCGGAGGAAGTAACGATCCTTTGTATATTATTGATGGTGTACCGACAACAGGAGGTATTGAACAACTCAATCCCAACGACATTGAATCGATGCAGGTATTAAAAGATGCATCGGCTGCCAGCATTTATGGTGCGCGGGCAAACAACGGTGTAATTCTTATAACAACTAAAAAAGGTAAAGAAGGAGTTACCAAGGTTGAGTTCAGCTCTTATGCCACTATTCAGCAATATAATTCAGAACTCGATGTACTAAATACCTATGACCGGGGATATGTAAATTGGCAGGCTGCAATCAACGACGGATTGACACCAACTTCAAGTATTTATAAATACGACTGGCATATGGATGGCGACAATGCAGTGCTCGACAGGATTTTATTACCTGAATATATCGATCCTGCGCAAACCATGCGTCCGGCTGACACACGCTGGTACGACGAGATTTCTCAGGCTTCACTCATTCAATCGTATAACCTTACAATCTCTAACGGAAATGAAAGAGGAAGTTCACTTATTTCTTTGAATTATTACAACCACGATGGAATTATCAAAGAAACTAACTCGAATAAAATTACCGCACGTATAAATTCCGATTATAACTTTTGGGATGGTAAACTAAAAGTGGGTGAAAACCTGAATGTTTCAAAAATATACAATGCTGAAATCCCTACCGGCGATGTAATGTACCTGGCGCTGGTGCAACAGCCCGTAGTTCCGGTACATTCTGTTGATGGTGGCTGGGGTGGCCCCGCACCGGGTATGACAGACCGGCACAATCCGGTTCGTTTAATCGAGCAGAACACACAAAACAAAGGAAAATCATCGCGAGTTTTCGGAAATATTTATGCCGAACTCGAACTAATAAAAGGTCTGCATTTTAGAACCAGTTATGGTGTGGATTACACCCAAACTTACAGGCGTAGAATGGATTATAGTTATGAGTCGGGATTTTTGATTAGCGACATTAACCGTACAACCACTTCACAGTCGCACAACTTATCGTGGACCTGGACCAATACTTTAAACTACAAGTTCGAAAAAGAAAAACACAACCTCGATGTGGTTGCAGGTACTGAAGCCATTAAATACGAAGATGAATGGTTCTGGGCAAGCCGCGAAGGTTTCGTTCTTGAAGACCCTGATTATATGTACCTCGATGCCGGAACGGAAAAAGTATTAAACGGAGGAGGTGGTTCAGGTAACTCACTATTTTCTGTTTTCGCGAAAGCTAACTATGTATATGATTCAAAATATTTGTTTTCAGCAACACTACGCCGCGATGGTTCATCACGTTTTGGTAAAGATAATTTGTACGGAATCTTCCCGGCCTTTTCTTTAGGATGGAGAATCAGTGAAGAAAACTTTATGGAGTCTGTTTCATCTGTTTCTAATCTGAAACTAAGAGCCGGCTGGGGTATTACCGGTAACCAGCAAATTAGTAACGAAGCCATTTATTCAATTTATCGTACGGATTATGGCGTTGATCCTACATGGGTTTTTGATTCTGGATCAGCTTATGATATTAAGGGAATGGATACTGGTACGCTACCTTCCGGATTCAGAAAAATCCGTGAGGGTAATCCACTGCTCAAATGGGAAGAAGCCAATCAAACTAACCTTGGTATCGATTTTGGTTTCTTCGATCAGGCCATTTACGGAAGTATCGATTATTTCTTTAAGGAAACAAAGGATATTTTAATTGAACCTCCCTATCTCGCAGTTAAAGGTGAAGGTGGAAACCAATGGGTAAACGGAGCAACACTTGAAAACAAAGGATGGGAAGTAGTATTAGGTTACAGAAAAGATTTTGCAAGTGGACTTAGTATGGATTTATCTGCAAATGTATCGTCGTATAAACGAGAAGTAACCTATCTGCCCGATGAAGTTCTTACCGGATACCCTGGGGACCCAGGAACGGACAAAACCGTAATAGGACATTCTGATTTGGTTCATTTTGGTTATATCTCGGATGGAATATTCCAGAACCAGGGAGAAGTGGATGACCATGCTGAACAAACCGGCAAAGGAGTTGGTCGGATTCGTTATAAAGATATTGGAGGATTGGATGCAGACGGTAATTTCGTTTATCAACCGGATGGTGTTGTTGATGCATTGGACAGGACATGGATTGGAGATCCCAATCCTGATTTTGAATACGGATTGAACGCCAGTTTTTCCTATAAAAATTTCGATTTAAATATATTCTTTCAGGGAATTTATGGTGCCGATGTCTACAACGAATTTAAACACCTCACCGATTTCACATCTATCTGGCAGGGAACAAACTTTGGATCAAGAACTCTGGATGCCTGGACTCCAAACAATACTGGTTCTACTATTCCAATGTTGACTCTGACCGATACTAACAACGAAAACCGGGGGTCAACCTATTTCATCGAAAACGGTTCGTACCTGAAATTGAGAAATTTGCAGTTGGGTTATAATCTCCCCAAAAATCTGGTTAATAAAGCCAAACTGTCATCAGCACGGATTTACCTGCAAGGACAAAACCTTTTCACGATAAAGGATTCAAAAGGTAGCGACCAGTTTACAGGTGTAGATCCTGAATCACCCGGATTTGCCTACCCAATCCCGGCAAGTTATACCATTGGTGTTAATCTAACTTTTTAAAAACGGACAATTATGAAGAATAAAACAATAATTCTAATAGCAATCATTGCAACAGGATTTTTAATTTCCTGTTCAGATTCCTTTCTGGAGATGACTCCAAAGAGCATCATCAGTAACGACCAGCTTTTAACCCCCGAAAATGCGGAAGGGATGGTTATAGCAACTTATGCTGAGCTTGGTAATGACCATTACACCGCACCAAACTCGCTTTGGCCTTATGCCGACAATACCAGTGGAGATTCTTACAAAGGCGGTGGAGGTACCGGCGATATCTGGGAATTCAATTTTATGGAACTTTTTGCTTTCAACACTACCGATAATCCTCTTGTTGACCAGAAATGGTACAGATTATACGTGGGTGTTGGACGTGCGAACGAAGCACTTAAAGTTATCAACCAGCTTTCTGTTGAAGAATATCCGGAGAAAACAGAACGTGAGGCAGAAATGCGTTTTCTCAGGGCGCATCATTATTTCATTTTGAAAACTATGTTTAAATACATTCCGTGGATTGATGAAACAGTGGTTGGCGAAGCTTATGGCGAAGTATCGAATCGTGAATTTACTGACCAGGAACTGTGGGATAAAATTGCTGCCGAATTTGCGTTTGCGGCCAGTAATCTTCCTGAAACACAAAGCGACAAGGGGAGGCCAAATACCTATGCAGCCAAAGCATATTTGGCAAAAACAAAACTTTACCAGGCTTACGAACAGGGTGATGACAACTCGGTTACGGGGATCAATTCATCAAAATTGCAGGAGGTTGTTAGCCTTGTTGATGAAGTTTCAGCTCAATACTCGTTGTTTACGGATTTTGGCTATAACTTTCTTTGGAGCCACGACGATGGTAGTACCGAATCTGTTTTTTCTATTCAACGATCGGTTGACGACGGTACGCCAAAGGGGCGTCTGGATTGGGGAAACATGCTGAACTATCCAATGAATCCTGAGTACGGCTGTTGCTGGTTTCATATTCCGACACAGAACCTTGTAAATTCATTTAAAACCGACGAAAAAGGATTGCCTCAGTTCGATACTTTTAACGACTCGGATGTACTTGAAGGCGCTGATTTCTACAACAATTCTTTTGATGTGCGATTAGATCATACCGTTGCTATTCCTGGGCATCCCTGGAAATACGATCCCAATTTTATCTATCAGAAAGATTGGGCCCGGGCAACCCAAATTTACGGACATTTCTCTTCTCTTAAAGAAAATCAGTCACCTAACTGTGCTTGCTTTCAAAAAGTGCCACCTTTTATGGCAAGCTCGAAAAACACCGACATTATCCGTTTTGCCGATGTATTATTATGGAAAGCTGAAGCATTAATTGAATTAGGACGCCAGGATGAAGCACTGCCAATTATCAATGAGATTCGGCAACGTGCAAACAATAGCACAGGCATGTTGAAAATGAACGATGGCACGCCAAATTCAAACTACAGAATGGATATCTACAAACCTGGAGACAATTGTGACTGGACTCAGGAATTTGCGCGTCAGGCTTTGCGTTGGGAAAGAAGGCTTGAGTTTGCCATGGAGGGAATTCGTTTCTTTGACTTGGTAAGATGGGGAATAGCCGGAGATTATATCAACAACTATTTTGCTGAAGAAAAAACCAAAAGGGAATACCTGAAAGATGGGCAGTTTACAGAAGGGAAGCATGAGTATTTTGCCATTCCTCAGAATCAAATTGATTTTAGTAAAGGTTTGTACAAGCAAAATCATGGTTGGTAACAGTGTAAACATTTAAATGAAATTGAAATGAAAAAATATTTGATATATATAATACTGGTAACTTTTTCAGCCGGATTATTTTATTCTTGCGAAGAGGAATACACAAGTACGCTGAATCTGGATGCCGATGTTAAAATACAGAGTTTCTCGGTTGAGGGGACTGAAGGAGAAATTAATGAAAAAAATAAAACCATTACGGTAACCATCGAAAGCGGGAGCAATATTGATCTTAGCAATATAAGCCCGGAGGTTGTGCTTCCTGAAGGAGCTGTTATTACTCCCGAAATCACATCTAATATGGATTTTTCTAATCCAATCGATTTTACCATCGTGAACGGGGATGTTTACAGTGTCTACACAATTTCTGTTACAGAACAATTTTTTATTGGCTTCCTTGGAACTGCAACTAATGTTTCCGGAATCACGGAAGACGATCAACAAGCTGCTGCAGAATGGTTCTTTGCTAATTATGATAATGGTAAATATATCAGCTTCGATGCCATAAAGAACGGTGAAGTTGATTTGAATGATTTCAGGGTTCTTTGGTGGTATAATGATTCAGAACGCGATTTACCCGCAATTGCACATGATGCAACCGTTTTAAATAAAATGAATGAATATTATCAAAACGGTGGAAATCTTTTATTTAATGGATACGCGTGTGGATATTTTTGGACATTGGGCCGACTAACTAATACCTACAATATGGTTATTGGCGATGGTGCCGGTTTTGAAAACGGCGATACTTGGGCAATTGGTGCAACCATTGGAGCACACGATATGACTTCTCATCCAATTTATAATGGGATAACTTTTAATCAGGATGGTGATGGCTATCAGTGGGTACCGATCATTGGACCGGGCTACCGCGAGGACCATAATTATGTGATTGTTGAAGCAGCCGGGTATCATGGTTACGGAAATGGAGACGAAAACGCCTATGCAGCTTTTACTTCAGCAAACAAGGTTCGATGGCTTGGTGTTTGGGGCGGAATCCGCGACTATTTTATGGCTGGCGTTATGGAACTGCTTCCAACCGATGAGTATCAGGGGAAGGCAATTTATCAGGGTATTGGTGGTTTTGAATTTAATCAAAACGCTGCTGGTGAACTTAACCCAGATGGAGTTAATCCATATCAATCCAATATTAACCTGATTACAAAGAATTCACTGAACTATTTGTCTCAAAAAAAATAATCACCGAAAGTTGGGGAGGTCTAAAAGTTGCACCCGTTGTCTGGTAGGACAATCAGTCTGGCGGAACAGCTTTTAGCCTGCCTCTTCCTTAGTGAACAGGTATACTTTTACAAACGGAAAACAGAAATAGATGAAATTGACCAAAATTATATTTTTTATGTTTATGTTGCTGTTGGGAGCCTGCGGCGATAACGAAGAAACGGACAGCAGTGCAGATGTGATGTATCACCACAATTTCAGGCCTTACTATCATTACACACCACAGGCAAACTGGATGAACGACCCTAACGGGATGGTCTATTACGACGGAAAATATCACCTTTTTTACCAGTATTATCCGTATGGAACCACCTGGGGGCCTATGCATTGGGCGCATACCGTCAGTACTGATTTGTTTCATTGGGAAGACCAGGGGATCAAGCTATATCCCGATGAGTTGGGTTATATCTTCTCAGGGAGCGCAGTAGCCGATCTAAACAACACGGCAGGATTTAAAACCGGGAACGAAACGCCATTGGTGGCCATTTTTACCCATCATCAAAATATCACCGGCAGGCAGGTTCAAAGCCTCGCTTACAGCAACGATAAAGGGATACTTGGACCAAGTATGAAAACAACCCGGTACTGGACAATCCGGGCATTGCCGATTTTCGCGATCCAAAAGTAATTTGGCACGAAGCCTCCCAAAAATGGATCATGGTGCTGGCCGTTTTTGATCACATTCGCATCTATTCATCGCCGAACCTGAAAGCTTGGGAATTGGAAAGCGAGTTTGGAAAAAATGTGGGATACCATGGGGGCGTATGGGAATGTCCTGACTTATTTCCATTGAAGGATGAACAAGGAACCGTAAAGTGGGTAATGCTGGTTAGTTTGGGAGGAAACGAGAACAGCGAACCAAACGGCGGTAGCGCCACCCAATATTTTATTGGTGAGTTCGACGGGAGTTCCTTTGTTTCAGAAAATGAAGAAATCCTGTGGGCCGATTATGGTATCGATAACTATGCAGGTGTCACCTGGAGCAATATTCCCGAAATAGACGGACGACGCCTGTTTATTGGTTGGATGAGCAACTGGGCGTATGCCAATGTTGTACCTGAATCCGGCTGGCGCAGCGGAATGACTGTCCCGCGAGAAATCAAATTGAAGAAAAGGCAAGACAATAGCTACGTTCTTCATTTCTCCCCGGTGGACGAGCTGAATACACTAGTTGATCCGCAAAAGACGATTGCACCCGAAACCCCGGCCAATCAAATTCATGTGGATTACCATGAAATTATCGCCGGGGGCAGCTATCAGGTCGAAATGGAAATCATTCCTTCAGAGACAGATCAGTTTACCATTTCTCTCGGAAATGAATTGGAAGATCTCACGATCAGGTACAGCAAAACAAGTGGCGAATTCACGATTGACCGTAGTAATTCGGGACATGTTACCTTCAATAATTTATTTATGCACGAAATTAGTTGCGACTACCAAGCTACAGGGGAGACACTACCACTTACATTGCTGATAGATCAGAATTCAGTTGAATTGTTTATCAACCAGGGAGAAAAGGTTATGACTGCTTTGTTTTTTCCAAGGTATAATTACAAGTTTTTTAGACTTGATGGCTACACGCAGAATAAATTTATCAAGTCATTTACGATAAATGCACTCAAGAAGTCATTGATCCGATAACACAAAAAACGATGAAATTAGTATTTGCTACTTTACTCGGATTAATCCTACTAGGAACGGGCTTTGACACAAAAGCTCAGGATTACAGCGAGCAATACCGTCCGCAATTCCATTTTTCTCCTAAAAGTGGTTGGATTGGCGATCCGGACGGAACTATAAAATTCGACAGTCTGTACCATCTTTTTTGGTGGGGACACGCCGTTTCCGAGGATTTGGTGTACTGGACAGAGTACCCCTGGCCTATGCAGGGTGGTAGTTCATCTTTCGATTACTACACAGGTTCGGTAGTTGTAGATACTGCAAACACTGCCGGGTTTGGAACCGGAGATGACACGGTTGCCGTGGCGATTTATACCATGCACAATAGAACAACAAATATTGAAACGCAGGGAATCTCATCGAGTACTTCGCCCGATTTTAAATACTTCAATTATTACAACGATAACCCGGTAATTCCTTCCACTTCAACCGATTTCAGGGACCCCTCTGTATTTTGGGATACGCTACTCAACCGTTGGGCTATGGCTATTACACGTCCGGGTGAACATCGTATTGAAATTTATAGCTCTCCTGATTTGAAAAACTGGACTAAACAATCGTCTTTCGGGCCACTTGGTGCACGAACAGGCGCCTGGGAAGTCCCCGACCTTTTTCAACTCCCATTAGATGGTAATCCTGAAAATAAGAAGTGGGTTATGATTTGTGGGATGGGTCCTAATCGGGGGCAATACTGGGTAGGCGATTTTGATGGAAATACTTTCACTCCTGACGGTACAACCCTGGCTTATTTGAAAAATGGCACTGGTATCAACGGTGAACTATTTACTGATTTTGAAGCTTCTGATTACGGAACATGGACTACAGAAGGAACTGCTTTTGGCACGGGCCCGGCAAATGGATCCCTGTCCGGCCAAATGGATGTTTCGGGTTATTTGAGTGACTACCTGGTGAATTCCTTTAATGGTGGCGATGCCGCAACCGGGAAACTAACATCTCCGGAGTTTACGGTTTCCAAGAATTTTATCAACTTTTTAATATCTGGCGGAAACCACAATAATTTAACCTGTTTTAACATGCTTGTAAACGGAGAAGTTGTAAGAACGGCTACCGGCGACAATTCGGAACAGCTAAAATGGTTTGGCTGGGATGTAAGTGAATACATCGGACAAACTGCTGTATTACAAATTATCGACAATTTCTCAGGTGGTTGGGGACATATTAATATCGACCACATTATGTTCTCGGATATTCTTACCGACCATCGATACGAACATGCCTACTGGATTGATTACGGCCCCGATTTTTATGCAGTCAGAACTTATAGGAATTACGATGCAAATGACGACCGCACTATTTGGCTCGGTTGGATGAATAATTGGGATTATGCCAACAGCATTCCGACCTCCTGGGGAGGAAGTACCGCAGAGTCGCTTCCCCGCGAAATAGAGCTGGTAAGTACTTCGCAAGGTTATAAAATCATTCAAAAGCCAATTGAGGAATTGAAGAAGTTAAGAAAGGAAGAAGTAGTACTAACGAACAAAACAGTAGAAGGAACAACTGTATTAACAGAGTTTAAACCTCTGAAAAACACTTATGAGTTTGAAGCAGTTTACGAAGTAAACCCGGGAAGCGATCAGAAAGTCGGCTTTTATCTTTGTGTGTCGGATGCCAATAAAATGGTATTGGGTTACGACGCTAAAACCTCGAATGTTTTTATCGACCGTACACAAAGCGGATATGTAAGCTTTAACAGCAAATTTCCGCGGGTTATAAATGCTCCTATGCAGTTAAAAGAAAACAAAATCAGTTTTCATGTTTTTGTTGACCAACTGTCGCTTGAAGTTTTTGTGAATGATGGAGATGTTGTATTAACTTCATTGATGTTTCCTAATCCTTATTTTCAAAAAGGCATCGAATTATTCTCGATAAATGAGTCATCAGCACTTCAATCATTTAATGGTTGGGAGCTCAACTCAATTTGGGAAGAGGAGCTGGGCACCGGGATATTTGACCGAAGAGAAGAAAAAAGCTCAATTTTCATATATCCGAACCCGGCCAACGATAAATTATATATTACACATGACTCAGGAACCAATAAAGACGCCACTGCGAAAATTATAAACCTGCTGGGGCAAACCCTGAAAGAAAAAATAATATTTACCGGATATTCTCCATCCGTACTCGATATAAGCGATTTAAAAACAGGACACTACATTCTCTCTGTTTTGAATGACAACAAAATATCAACACAACAATTTATAAAAGTAAATTAATAATTATGAAGACATTCTATAAGCTCTTGCTGATAGTTTTTATTTTTAGTGCCTGCAAGCCATCTGCAGATAAACATCAAGAAAAATACAATGAACAATACCGACCTCAAGTACATTTTTCACCGGAAAAAATGTGGGCTAATGATCCAAATGGAATGGTTTATTACGATGGTGAGTATCACCTGTTCTATCAACATACACCTCACGCTGTTACACCTGATTTCCCAAAAATGCACTGGGGACATGCAGTGAGTACAGATCTGATACACTGGAAAAGATTGCCACCCGCTATCGCTCCGGATAAACACGGAGCAATTTTTTCAGGAAGTGCCGTCGTTGATGTCAATAACACCTCTGGATTGGGAACCCAAATGAATCCACCATTAGTTGCCATATATACATACCATAATCGTCAATTGGAAGTTACCGGCTGTGATACCTTTCAGTATCAGGGATTAGCATACAGTATCGACAAAGGACGTAACTGGATAAAATATGAACACAACCCTGTTTTACCCAATCCAGGAATCCGTGATTTTCGCGATCCAAAAGTGAGTTGGCACCCGGAAAGTGAAAAATGGATAATGACCCTTGCTGTGCTTGACCATATTAATTTCTATTCTTCGCCCAATTTGATCGACTGGACCCTGGAAAGCGAATTCGGAGAAGGAATTGGAGCACATGGCGGCGTTTGGGAATGCCCTGATTTGTTTCCTTTGCAAGTGGAAGGAACAGACGAAATTAAGTGGGTATTACTGGTAAGTATCAATCCGGGAGGGCCAAATGGAGGTTCGGCTACACAATATTTTGTAGGCGAATTTGACGGGCATGTATTTGAACCACACGGAGAAAGGACTAAATGGTTGGACTATGGTAAGGATAATTATGCAGGTGTAACATGGTCGGATATCCCGGATGAAGATGGAAGAAGAATTTTGCTTGGATGGATGAATAACTGGCAATATGCAAATGAGATTCCGACATCGGGCTGGAGGGGGGCATTTACCCTCCCGAGAACCCTGGAATTGACAGAAATCTATAACGACTATCTACTTGTTTCGTCGCCGGTAAAAGAATTTGAAAAACTAAAATCAGGTTCAAAAAAGATCTCCGGTTCTACAGTTTCAGGAATGCAGGAGATTAATATGAAACCACAGTTCCCGATGGAAATAAACTTGAACTTTAATACTGAAAACAATACAGCAATGAATTTTGGTGAGCGTTTCGGGATTATTTTATCAAATGAAAAAAATGAATCGCTAAAAATTGGCTACGATAACTTGAATAAACTCTTTTTTATTGACCGGAGTAACTGTGGATGGGACAGTCCGAACCAGGAATTTGCAGGTATTCATTATGCACCTTATGTCGTGAGTTCCCCATCGCTGGATTTAAAGCTCATCATAGATGAATCCTCAGTTGAATTATTTGCCATTGGCGGTTTAGTTAGCATGACAGAACAGTTGTTCCCTTCAGAAAAATTTACATCCATAAGTTTATACTCAGAAAAGGGCGACGTTGAATTATTAAGTGGGACCATCAGCAATTTGTCGTCAATTTGGTGATTACCATATATGTCAGATCCGTAGTTTAGTTTTAGTATTAAAAGGCTTGGTGGTTTCCATCCGGCCTTTTTGTCATTTTCTTGTTTCAATTTATTAATTTTAAATGTTTATATCTTTTAAGGAATGCGTCATTTTTTATTAATAATATTAATTTGTCTGTCTCCTATCTGCATTCAGGCAGAAGAAAAATTCCTAATCGGTTTTTCTCAATGTTCTGCCGGTGACTGGCGAGAGAATATGGAAGCAGAAATGGAACGGGAGCTCATGTTTCATGATGACATGGAGATCATCAAACTGCAGGCTGAAGACAGTACTCTTTTGCAAATTCAACAAATTGATGAGTTGGTTAAAAAAGGTATTGACCTAATAATAATAGCTCCTAATGAAATTGACGCACTTCTTCCTGTTGTAGAAAAGGTTTATGATTCAGGAATCCCTGTAATTCTTATTGATAGAAAAATAAATTCGCCCAAATATACAGCCTACATCGGAGGTAATAACTTTGATATTGGTAATACAGCTGGTGTTTATATCGCTAATAAACTGAACAATGAGGGACAGGTAATGGAATTATTGGGAATTCTAAGTTCGTCACCTGCACTTGAACGGATGAATGGCTTTAGTAATGCAATTGATAAATTCCCAAACATTGATAACGTTTATAAAATTCGTGCAAAGTGGAATAATGAACTGGTTACCGATAGTTTGAGTATTATATTTAAAAAATATCCTTCAGTAAAAGCAATTTTCTCGCACACCGATTTTATGGCAGAAGCAGCCTCAACGGTTGTTCGGGAGAATTTTTCAGACAGGGATATCCTTATTGTCGGGGTAGATGGCTTGCCTAATGAAGGAGGGGGGATAGAACTTGTAAAGCAGGGGATTATTTCCGCTACTTTAATTTATCCTACAGGCGGAAAAGAGGCTATACAAACAGCCGCAAAAATATTGCATAATAAGAATTTTAAGAAAAATAATTTATTGCCAACCACTCTTATCGACCATTCAAATGTAGATATTACCAGGATGCAATTCCAGAACATAAATGCTTTGCAGGAAGACATAACAAAATCGAAGAACATGCTGGAGAGGCTTAATGGAAGGTATCGGGAGCAGCAAATTTTGTTATTTGTAAGCCTTGTGTTGCTAACTCTTGTAGCTATTTTTCTTGCGATGTATTTGTGGTCGTTCAAACGGTTGAAGATATCGAACCATAATCTTGAAGAGCAGAAAGAAGCAATTTCTGCACAAAATATAGAACTAAAGCGTTTATCAGACGAACTCGAAAAAGTTACCCAGGAGCGTCTGCGGTTTTACACCAATATATCGCATGAGTTTCGAACTCCGTTAACATTAATCTCCGGCCCTATCGATAATTTATCGAAAACTAAAAACCTGACAGGAGAGCAAAAAGAATTACTTCAAGTAGCGCAAAAAAACATTTCCATTCTTTTAAAACTTATTGAGCACATAATCGATTTTAGAAAATATGAGCTAGGCAAACACGATTTTTTGCCTGTTTCGGCTGATTTAAAAAAACACTTTGAAGACTGGAACGGACTTTTTGCCGAGGTGGCAAAAAATAAACAAATAGATTTCAGGATGGAGGCTGTGTCAGAAGACGATTTTATTATCGATTTTGATGTAGAGAAGATGGAACGGATTTATACTAACTTATTATCTAATGCATTCAAATTTACACCTGAGAAAGGTACAATAAAAGTACTTATTGAACGGGAAATTATTGATGAAAAGGCTTTTGTAAAAGTGCAGGTAATAAATTCGGGAAAACCTATTCCCGGAAATAAAATCAAAGACATTTTCGACCGTTTTTACCAGGTTGGTTCTAAAGCCGGTGGTTCAGGAATAGGATTGGCGCTCGTAAAAGGGTACATCGATTTGCATGGCGGAAAGATTAAAGTTACCAATCCCAGTGGTTTTATTTGTTTCACTTTTTCCATACCAGTAAATCAAGAGGAAAGTATTGTAAGTAAAGAATTAAATAAATCTTCTGAAGCAATAAAACCTGCAACAGAAAATGAGGCACTGGACATTATTACTCAAATAATCGGGAGTGAAGATTCATTTACTTTTGATGATGAATATGATGAGGGAAAAACCACTGTTTTGCTGGTTGATGATCATCCTGGAATTCGTTCGTACCTGAAATCGCTGTTGAAAGAGAATTATGCCGTTCTCGAAGCCCGCGATGGAATAGAAGGGATTAGAAAAGCGATACGCTATGTTCCCGACCTGATTATAAGCGATGTAATGATGCCCGGTATTGATGGCGTTGAAATGTGTAGTCATCTAAAAAAAGAATTGTCAACCAGTCATATTCCGATTATTCTGCTGACTGCAAACGCTCAAGATGAGAAGAGAATATTAGGATTCGAGAGTGGGGCAGACGATTACATTTCCAAACCAGTTAATTTTGAAATGCTTATCGTTCGTATTCGCAACTTAATTGAAGGGAGAAAGAAATTAAAGGCAGTATTTGGCTCCGTTGAAGACAATAATGAAAAAATAGCCGATAGTATCAAACCCGAAAAATCATTTATTGATAAACTTGAAGGGCAAATCGAAAAACACATCGAAAATTCCGAATTAAGTGTTGACTTTTTGAGTAACGAATTAGGCATGTCACGAATTCAGTTATATCGCAAAGTTAAGGCATTAACGAACTATTCCCCGGTAGAATTTATTACATTATTTCGCTTGAAAAAGGCTGCTCATTTAATGAAAGTGACGGATACAAATCTGGCTCAAATAGCTTACCAGGTAGGATTTTCTGCGCCATCGTATTTTTCCAAAAGTTTTAAGAAGTACTATCACAAAAGCCCTTCTGAATATTTGAAAGAAATTAGAAATTTGTAGTTTATTATATTACTTAAACAAACGGATTTCATTACAGCCTGTTCTGAAGGAAAATAAATTTTGTTTAGAGTACTTTCTGATTTTCCTATTAAGATTCTCAATAAGGTTTCTTGTATAGAATGTACATTCTTTAGGGATATTTTGTCTTAATATTCATTCTGGCACCTTTAGCAGTATAACGATTCTGTAACTTACCAGCAACATGATCTTCGTCAACTTTATGAAGCTGTAGATTAACTTTGAAAAGTAAATGTTTAAAATGTAGCTTTACCGTATCTGATTTCTCTTCAATTTTATAAAAGGACTTTATATCATCAGTTGGACCGATAATTGCACCTTTTAGTTTTCCGTCAACACGTTTTAATTCAATAATCATTTGTTGATCTCCAGATATGGTTCCGTAAGCCATTATATCCCACTTCCCAATGAAAAAATTATTTGGTTCATTTTCTGCATAAACGAATGAGCTCATAAAAATTGCAATCATCATTAGTTTTATCTTTCTTTCCATAATATCTTGTTTTTTTATTTATTGTTAATTGTTATCGGTTTGGTTTAACCATCCGGTTCAGTTAATTTCATTAGCTAAATAAAGGAAATCGAATATAGGATCATGTATTCTATACTCCTTGGAGAATAAATCCAACTTTTCCGAATTCAGAAAATCAGCTACGAACTAAAATCAGACTTAACTGCACGAATTTTCATTCTTAATATTTCCTCTATGATTCAAATTGTGAATCGAAAAAATACATAGGTGAAAAAAATGATCAGTCGTAAAATCATTGATTCTGTCACGTTAGATATGCCTTTTTTAGAATAGAGACAAATATTAGAATTCAAGCATCAATCTAATCTACCTACAGACTTTAGGTACTCTATCTCGTATATTTTGTATTGTGTTTTTGCTTCAATAAGATTACTATTTGACTCTTGCCATTGAGCTTGCGCTGCAAGAAGTTCTGATAAGGGAGCCAGTTTTACACTATACTTGCTTTTCATAACACGCAGATTTTCATTTGCTTGTTTCATTGCAAACTCAGCCGCATCAATCATTGCGAGGCTCTCATGAAGATTGTTTAATGCATTGCTCGCTTCCAAAGTCATTAAACGAGAATTTTTCTCCTTTTCGTATTGCGCATTTTCCAAATCCAGTTTTGCTTTTTTCACATGTTTTTGCCCTTCGCCCCAGTGAAATATAGGTATTGATAATGAAGCGATAGCGTTAAGCATACCTCCATTTATGGTTTTTGAATATGGTATTTGCTCTCCTTCGTACTCTGTCACTCCTTCTGTTTTTAAGTTTCCATACCATGTGTAACCGGCAGCTATTCCCATCTGTGGCAGGTTGTCCGCTTTAGCCATAGTTATTTGATGCTCACTAGCTTGTACAGCAATGTCTAATAACTTTATTTCAGGGCGTTTTGATAAGTCAAGCCCTTTACTTTGAACTCTGCCTGTTTCTATAATTGTATCAGTTGGAATAATCTGAGTATTGGGAGACAGACCGGTAACATAACACAAGGATAGCCTTAAAAGATTGGCTCCGTTTTTTACCTTCAACATCTGATATTTTATCTCACCAAGCTTGGCTACTACTTGCAGGTAATCATTTTCCGTAGTCATGCCCGCCTCATGTGAAACTTGCATTTGTAGTTGCAATGTATCAAGTTGAGATTCATATGCCTGAATGAGTTTGATTTTATTCTGCACAGCAATATAACTCCAGTAATTGTTTTGGGCGTTAGCTATTACCTCAGCTTTTGTCATTCGTTCCTGTTCGGCATTGCTTTCAATACCAATCTCTGCAAGTTTGTTTGCAGTTCTGATTTTACCTCCGGCATATATAGGTTGTTGTATTGCAAGTCCTGCGGTATACATACTTTTGATAACCAAAGATGAGCCTGCGAAATCGATATCCGGTGCCAGGTAAATGCCCATAGCCGACCCTTCTAAATTTGGCAAGTAATTTGCAAATGCAATTTCCTTATCGTATTGTGCTTGTGCTGTTGCATTACCCGCAATCTTCATATCTTCACTTTGTTGCAATGCCATTTCCTTGCATTGTTCAACAGAAAGAGTAATTGTTTCCTGGGCGTAGCACCCAAAGGATGCTACTGCCAACAGGATTGAGATTATGGTGTTTTTCATGGTTTTCTAATTATTTGGTTTTCTGATTCTATAAAATGCTGTGTATAATAGAGGCAAGAGCAACAAGGTTATTACGGTTCCAACGGCAAGTCCTCCCATAATCGTTAGAGCCATTGAACTATACATCGGATCACCAAGTAACGGAACCATCCCCACAATGGTTGTTAGTGATGCCATTAATACCGGCGTGACACGCGATATTGTCGCCTTTATTACGGCATTATATGGATGTGCTTTGTCTTCCTCCTGCAAACGGTTTATTTCATTTACAAGCACAATTGCATTCTTTACCATCATACCCATAAGACCCATCATTCCAATGATAGCCATAAATGTAAAGGGCGATTTAGTTAGCAATAAGGTTGGAGTTATGCCAATAAAAACAAATGGAATAATAATAAGAATTAATATTACCTGTCGCCAGCTGTTAAACAGTAAGAGCAATACAATCAGAATGATGGCAAGTGTTAATGGCATCCATTTCAAAGTACTGGCTGTCGCATCTTTCTGCATCTCAATTTCTCCTGTCCAGTGCACAGAATAACCTTGCGGGAGGTCAATAGCATTTATTTCGCCCTGAATATCTGCAAGAACTTTTGCAGGCGTAGCATCCCACAAGTCATAATTAGGATCGCATTCTGCTTCAATAACCCGCTGGCCATTTACCCGACGAACAAGGTTGTCATCCCACCTTAGGGCAATATCATCTGTTACATTACTTAGTGGAATTGACTTAAACATACCATCCTGTAACTCAGACATCGATTTTCCTCTTGTCATAATTCCTGTCAGATCTTCCTCTGAAATGCTAACGTTCATCATTGTCCACACTGGAACATCACGAATATTTTCAATAGGCGAGCCATCTTCATTGCGCACTCTTAGGTTTACCAGTACCATATTGTCTGCGTCATTGATAACACCAATCGTCATCCCATTATTTGCTGCCTGAAGTGCATTCCCAACATCGCCTCTGTTAATTCCTGCCCGTAAAGCATCCTGCTGATTATATTGAGCTAAAAGCGTTTTTTCCTGAGGTTTCCAGTTGTTCGATACCGAATAGGGATCAACGAATGGACATTCGCGCATAATATCTTCTGCCTGGCGACTCAGATCGCGAAGTACTGCCGGATCGGGTCCTGCAAATTCAACTTCGACAGTGTGCGAAGTGGTTATCGAGAAATTATATTTACGGATACGAATGTATGCATCTGGATATTGTTCCCTCAGTTGTTTACGTACAATTGGAATTTGTTCACAAACAGTCTTATAATCTGGGCAATCCACAATTAATTCGCCATAACTCTCTCCTCCATTAGTCATAGGGCGGACCAGACAGTACATGCCTGGAGCCCCGCTTTGGCTGGCGGTTACTCTCTCAATAGCCGGATTCTGTAAAAGCAAGTTCGATATTTCAATTAAGTCATCACGTACTTTATCCGGGGTAGTTTGGGAAGGCATATGATATTCGACAATAAATTGCTTATAATCAAAGTCGGGGAAGAAAAGATTCTTTACGAATGTCATCCCGTACAAACTAAGCAGTAATACAACAAAGGCAAAAGCAATCGTTGTTTTGCGATAGCGTATAAAGAATGTCATCAGCTTGTGCACTAAACGATGCACTTTTCCATTCATAACATCACCGTTGTTTATTTTGCCCTTTTCTTTCTCTGTTAACCGTGGAGAATACCATACCTTAGCAAAAAACGGAACTTGCACCAGCGCTAACACCCAACTTATAAGTAGGCTTACACATAAAACAAGGAATAAGTCACTGGCATATTCTGCAGCAGAGCCATCGGCCAGAAAAACACTGATAAATGTTGACACGGCAATGATTGTTGCACCTAAAAGCGGAAGAGCATTATTTTTACCAATATTATGTAAATATGTTTTGGGACTAAAACCTTTCTTCCTGTCCACAATAATACCATCCATAATTACAATCGCATTATCAACAAGCATTCCCATGGCAATGATAAAGGCACCCAGAGAAATACGTTGTATAGTAGTTCCCAGGGTTAACAGAATTGGAAATGATGCGGCAATCGTAAGAATCAATCCAGAGCCGATTATCATGCCACTCCGAAATCCCATTGCAAATATCAGAACGATAATTACAATAACAACCGATATAACCAGGTTCCACATGAATGAGCTGATGGCATCACTTACCTTGTCCGGTTGAAAAAATACTTTGTCGGTAGCAATTCCTGCAGGAAGTGTTTGAATTACTTTAGCAAGTTTTGCATCAACTATTTTACCTACATCGGGCACCACAACGTCATCTTCCATGGCTACCATTATAGCAATGGAAGGTTTTCCGTTAACAAAGAATCCTCTTGTTTGTGGTTCGGCATAAGCACGCTCTATATCAGCAATATCTCCCAATTTTATTTGCTTTCCATCTGTGGTTTTTATCAGATGGTTTTTTAAATCTTCAACAGTTTTTACTTCAGCGTTTACCCGTACCTGTAAATCATCAGCTCCGGTTTGGTATTTACCACCTCCAACAGTTGAAGTGGCTGATTGTAAGGACATCATGATCTGGTTAGGAATCATTCCATTTCTGGCTATTTTTTCTTTTGATAGTGTGATATTGATAACCTCACTACGGTTTCCGAATAGATTGATGCGCTTTACTCCTTTTACAGTTAATAGTTCGCGTTGAATAAGCTTTGCATACTTGTTTAGTTCGTAGTAATCGTATCCATCACCCGAAAGTGAGTAAAAGATACCATATACATCCATCATATCGTCAATAACTATCGGGTCACCACAGTCTTGGGGAAGATATACTTTAACGTCATTGACTTTACGACGAAGCAAATCGAAATACTGTTCAATTTTGACAATCGGAACAGTCATATCAAATTCAACAGAAATCATAGCCATTCCAGCCTGACATTCTGAACGTATCTTATAAACGTTTGGCAAAGTTCGGAGTTTGTCTTCAACAACCTGCACTACTTTAAGCTCCACCTCGTGTGCATTTGCGCCTGGATACGGAACCATAACCATTGCTTGCTTTACAGCAACAGCTGGATCTTCCAGCTTTGGCATCGCTTTAAATGCAAGTACTCCGGCGACCAGAAATATTGCTAAAAACGACCAGAAAAGCATAGGACGTTTAAGAAAAAAATCTGTATTCTTCATTATAGAAGTCCTCCAATATTAGTTTTATTGGCATCATTCAGTAAGACTACAGCCTCATTTTCATGCAAGGAATTAACTCCGGCTCGCACAATCTTATCATCAGTACTAATTCCTGAAATGGATAGATCTCCATTCTCATCAATCCCATAAACAGCAACCTCCTTACTGGTAACTTTTCCGTTAGAATAGATCCAGACATAAGTTTTTTCAGCTTTCGATAAAACGGCGTGCGGAGTGATGGTGTACTTACCTACATTTGTGACGTTCTCTTTTTCAATATGTAATTCGACATTCATTCCTGCAGTAATTTTACTATTGATATCCTCAATAATAAAACGCATTTGGTACAACTGATTTACATCGGCTTTGGGGCTAATTGAAATCAAATTAAGAGGCAACTTTTGGTCCCCAATAAATTTTGAGGTTATAAAATAGCCTTTGAATAACTCTTTTTCAACATACTGTTTAGCCGGGATGTCCACAACAACTTCGTATTTCGAATTATCCAGTAGACTAAAAAGTGGAGAACCGGCATCAATCATTTCAGAAGGATCATTATTAACTGATTGTATATAGCCGGAGGTAGGAGCAGATAACGTAGTATAATTTACCTTGTTCTGGTAGGTTCTTACCTGAATTTCTAGTTGCTCCAATCCTGCTTTTGCTTTTTCATAATCATTCTCCGAGATTGTTTTGGCATCGAACATGGCTTTAAGGCGAGCAACTTCCTTTTTTAAATGAGCATATTGTATTTTATATGCATCTAGTCCTAGTTTGTAATCTGAAGAATCAAGTTGCGCTAAGACCTGGCCATTTTTTACGTAATCTCCTTGCCTGGCGTAAATTTTCTGGATTTGCCCAGCCGTTTTAAACCCAACACTAATTTCATGTGCTCCCTTTACCACACCGGAAAAACTCAAGGTTGAGATATTCTCAACTTTTTTAGCTGTAGTAACTTTTACGTTCTTTGTAAAAGCCTCTTTTTTTTGTCCACTCCCTGAGCAAGCAAAAAGTAAGTAGCTTACTGCTATCAAAATAATAAACCTCTTCATATGTTATTGCTTAAAATTATTTTGTTGCAAAGATGAGCTAAGCAAACAAAATTTCAGTGTATTATTTTGTGGTAAATCTGTACTTATATTCGTATTTTAGAGAATAATTAGTAGTAATTGGTTATATTTGGCGTTGAATAATGTAGTAAATGTCGTAATGAGCAAGGTTGAAGAAATTAATGAATTCGAATTTTTTATTGTCTCAAAATCAGCAAATACAGTCAAGGTTGGAGATAAATTGTTACTGATGGATAATTTGAATGAAAGATTTATATCCGGAAATACCAATGACCTAAATCTTCGGAAAGAGATGATTCAACAAGATACCCCATTAAAGACCAATTTTGCAATGATCTTATTTTGTTTAGAGGGAGAAATGCGATTGCAACTAAATTTGAAAGATATAACCATAAGAAAGAACTGTATTTGTAGTGTTATGCCAGGGCTATAGGCAGGCTTTATTATATCTCACAGAATTTTAGATCTGCAAGCTTCTTCTTTTCAGACAATACATATATAACTTCATTAAATATTCAGGATATCATAAAATCTCAACTTTTTGGTTTCAGTAATCCTGTGATAGAGATTGGACTAGTAAAGATGAATGAGTTTATTGGCATATATAAAGCGTTATTTCATAAATTATCTGATGATCAATTCAAATATAAACTGGAACTCGTAGATGCCTATCTAAAGGTGATTAAGATTTATACGGAGGATATTAAAGATCAGGTTATAAGAAATATGCCTAAAAATAATCTATGCAGACAGAAGGTCATTTTTGATGCTTTCATTAACGAAATAATTCAGCATTTTAGAATAGAGCGTGGTGTCACATTTTACGCAGAAAAGCTTTTCCTGTCTCCCAAGCACCTTTCTAAGGTGGTAAAAGATGTAAGCAATAAATTACCATCTGAATGGATTCGGGAGTTAGTTATACTTGAGGCAAAAGCATTACTTCGTAGTCAAAAATACACTGTCCAGCAAATAAGTGAAATATTGAACTTTACTTCTCCATCTTTTTTTGGAAGGTATTTTCGCGAGGAAGTAGGATGCACACCACGGAACTATCAAATTGACAATGAGGCATAATGAATTAAAATAATCAGATTTATATAATTTACTAATATTGTAGTCTAACTGATATTTGTAGAAAGTATATTATTCATTGCTTTCTTTTAATTAAACCAAAACTAGTGAATAATAAAACAGATAAGATAATATGGAGAGAATTTATAAATGAGCGAGAAGATGCTCTATCATTTATTTATCATCAAAATGTTGATTTTCTGTTTTTTTATGGTAAAAAGTTTACTACAGACGAAAGTTTGATTGTTGATGTTATTCAGGATTTATTTTTTTATTTAATTAGTAAACGAGAAAACCTCGGCGAAACAGATAATATAAGAATATATCTACTTAAATCATTTCGAAGGAGGCTTTTTGAGAATTTAAAGAAAAAGAAGAAAGAACTTGAGCAGATAAAAGAATATTCAATTGAGCCTCGAATTGTCTTTTCGGTCGAGGAAAAGATAATTTTTGACGAAGAGGAATCGGAAAAGGAGTTGGAATTAAAACGTGGTATGGAAAAACTCAATGCCAAACAGCGTGAAGTTCTTTATTACCGATTCACATGTGGCTTTGATTATCAGCAAATATGCGAAATCATGTCGATTTCTTACGATACTGCCAGGCAAATGGTTTCTCGCTCTATTCAGAGCTTAAAAAAGTATTTGATTTCCAGAGGTTTTATCTTTGTAATTTTATTTGGGCGTAAAAAGAAATAGATTTCACATCTTTTTTTGTCACAAATGCCAACCTAATCCCTTTTTGTTTATAGAAAGGCGAAAAATGGCTAAAAGGAAATACATTGATTATACATTTGAGGAACTAATTCACGACCAGGAATTTGTTGAAACAATTCAGAATATTTCAACTGAAAGAGAATGGCGGGAATTTTTAGAAGTTCATAATGATTCCAAAGATAATATCCGAAAGGCAAAAAAGTTTATCTCATTGTTTTGGATAAAAAAAGAGCAACTCAACGCTGATGTTAAGCATAATCTATGGTTAACTATAAGGGAATTTAATAAAACGCTTAAAAAGGAAAGTAAATCGATTCAACTTAAACTTATTGCTAGATATGCAGCCTCTGTATTGATAATTATTTCATTGAGTAGTATACTCTATTTGAGTTTTTTTAACCAGGGTGACGAGTACATCTTTTCGGAAGCAAATATCAAAGGGAATACTGAAAATACGATGCTAACACTTGCGAATGGTCAAAAAATCGAAGTTAAAAAAGAGCAATCGAATATTACTGTTTTGAAAAATGAGGGCGTTGTTATAGATGAAACTCTACACGATTATGAGTCTGTTGCATCTTCTTCAAATAAAGAATTACCACTAAATGAGCTGGTTATTCCTTTTGGTAAAAAGGCAGAACTTGTATTAAGCGATGGTACCAAAGTGTGGCTGAATGCAGGTACCCGGTTTGCTTTCCCTCAGGAATTTATCGGAAAAAAGCGAAAGGTGTTTTTAGATGGTGAAGGTTATTTTGAAGTTGCCAAAAATGCAAAAAAGCCGTTTATCGTTTCTTCAAGAAATATGAATGTTGAAGTACTGGGTACTAAGTTTAATATGAGTTCGTACAGTTCGGATGACTTATGTGAAACGGTTCTACTTGAGGGAAGTGTAAATGTATGGAACGACAATAAGTTTTTGAAGGATAAAGTGCAGATGATGCCAAATCAAAAAGCCACTTTCAATACCTTAGAAAAAGAAATAAAGGTTGTGGCCGAACCCGATGCGCAAAATTATATTGCTTGGGTAGAGGGCTTGTATAAGTTTAAAAATGAAAACCTTGAACAGGTACTTACAAAAATTGGCAGATACTATAATATGTCATTTTTCTACGATAGTGATAAAATTAAAAGTGCTTTACCAATTTCTGGAAAATTGGACTTGCAAGATTCATTTGAAGAAGTAATGCTTACACTTTCAAAAGTGGCGCAGATTGAATATAAGATCGAAGGACAGAATGTAATTATTAACTAAATATTCTTTAGCTTATGACATGACTAAACTAATAAAAAGAGAAAACCGGAGAATTTGAGCCTCACCGGTTTTCGATGTTTGTATTAATAACTTGTATTAACAAAAAACGTATCAAATCTATGAAAAAAAAATGGATCGGGCTACTTTATTATGCTGGCCCAATTAGAACTAAACTTTTACTTAAAATGAAATTACTCACCTTTTTGTTGTGCTTGTCGGTTGCTTCGATCGCTTCTACAACTTATTCTCAACAGACAAAATTCACAATGAATTTCGAGAATATTACTGTTGAACAAGTGTTTCAAAAGGTTGAAGACAATAGTGAATTTATCTTTCTTTACAGTGAACAATCTGTTGATTTAACTAGAGAGGTTACAGTGTCGGTTACAAATAAAACTGTCTCCGATATTCTAGATCAGTTGTTTGAAGGTACCCAAAACTATTACGAGATTAATGATAGGCAAATTTCCATTTTAGAAAAGAAGGTTGAGACTACTCCTTTAAATAAAACCATTCCTGAAGTTAAAGACAAAGAGCAAGAACAAAAGAAAAGTATTTCTGGAAAGGTAACCGATACAAATGGGGAACCTCTTCCCGGAGTAACAGTAGTTGTTAAAGGAACCACAATTGGTATAACTACTGACTTTGATGGAAATTATGCGCTGGAAGTACCTGTTGATGCCGAAATTCTATCCTTCTCTTTTGTTGGAATGAAAACACAGGATGTGATAATTGCAGGTCAAACTCAAATTAGTGTTACTCTCGAAGAAGAAACAATTGGCTTAGAAGAAGTTGTTGCTATCGGTTATGGCGTGCAAAAAAAGAAACTAACTACTGGTGCAAATGCACAGGTAACAGGAGATGTGTTATTTAAACAAAACACGACTGAAACACTTTCTGCATTACAGGGACAGGCGTCTGGAATACAAATTTCTAAAAATTCAGGACAGCCAGGTTCCGATTTCAAGATAAATATACGGGGTTTGGGAACGAATGGTGATGCTACTCCATTGTATGTCGTAGATGGAATTCCAACTTCCAGTATAAGCTTTTTAAGTCCATCTGATATCGAGTCGTTGGATGTTTTAAAAGATGCTGCTTCTGCTGCGATTTATGGCGCAAGAGCAGCTAACGGAGTTGTTTTGGTAACCACAAAACAGGGGAAAGCTGGAAAAACAACAATTACACTTGATTCATATTATGGTTGGCAAAACCTCTATAAAAAGCTTGACTTGTTAAATGCACAAGAATATGCTATGATAATGAATGAATCTTGGGTTTCAGCCGGCAATAATTCTTTATATGACCCATTAAATCCAGATGGATTTGCACAGACTGTACCGAACTGGGATAAGATTCAAAATGGAATATGGATGGGAACAGATTGGCTTGAAGAAATTAGGGTGAAAAATGCTCCGACACAAAACCATTCTTTGAATATTACGGGTGGGACTGATAAGTCAGTTTATTCAATAGGGATTTCTTATAATCAGCAAAAAGGCATTTTGGGGAAACCGGTTGAATCAAACTATGAGAGAGTAACAATTCGAATCAATTCAGATCATAAATTAATTGAAAAGAATGAATTGACTATCTTAAAAGTGGGAGAGAACCTGAATTTTAGTATGTCGAAAAATAATAGTTTGCCTACTGGAAGCGCTTATTATAATTTCCTGACGCGATTTACAATTATGCACCCTTTTTCTTCGGCATATGACGAAGAAGGAAGTTACAAAGATGCTATCCCCTGGAGTACTTCTGGTGCCCATGTTAATCCTGTGGGATATACGGATTATGAGTTAGGGCAGAATATTTCCAAAAATCAAACATTGCTTGGCAATTTGTATGCTGAATTGCAACCCATTGATAATTTAATTTGGAGGAATAGTATTGGAATTGATAATGGACTTTCAAGAAATAGGCGTTTTGTCCCTGAATATTATTTATCTCCTGCTATTGATGGTCAGAATCTTTATTCGAAAATTTTCCAAACTATGGAGTCAAGTATTGGGTGGATTTATGAAAGTACCATATCATATGATTTTAGATTAAAGGAAGAACATAATTTTGATGTTTTAACTGGAACTTCTTTACAACATACAGGATTAGGAGAAAGTATTGGAGGACAGAATGGCTATTCAACTTTTAATGATTTGGAACATGCTTATTTAAGTAACACACCTGTCATTAATGCAACTTATACGTCTCTTTACGGGGATCCTGAAGTGGAGAATGTAATTCTTTCATTTTTTGGGCGTTTGAATTATAATTTCAAAGAGACCTACCTGTTTACTGCTGTCATGCGAGCTGATGGTTCGTCGAATTTTGCATCAAATAACCGATGGGGGTACTTTCCTTCGTTTTCAACTGGTTGGATAATGACCAATGAGGAGTTTATGAATAAATCAAAGTCATGGTTAGACTACTTTAAGTTAAGAGCGAGCTGGGGACAAAATGGGAATCAAAATATTGGTGCTTTTGCATATTCGTCCAATATTATTTTTGATGGTGTTGGTGCTTCCTATTTTTACGGCACGGATAAAGGGAATCGTACATTGGGAGCTTATCCAGAAAAAATCGCTAATCCCGACTTAATATGGGAAACATCTGAACAAACCAATTTTGGATTTGATGCTAAACTTTTTAATAGCAGAATGGGTCTTAATATTGATGTGTACCGAAAAACTACAAAGGATTGGTTGGTTGATGCGCCTGTGTTAGACAGTTATGGAACCGGTGCACCTACTATTAATGGTGGCGATGTACGCAATCAGGGGGTAGAGTTAGCTTTGTCATGGAACGATAATATTGGAGAATTCCGTTATGGATTCAATGGAAATATCTCATATAATCAAAACAAGGTTACAAAAGTTGCAAATGAAGAAGGCTTTATTGAATCAGATTCTCGTGGTTTTGGTGCATTGCAAAGAGCAATGGTAGGGTTACCATTCAGTGTTTTTTGGGGCAGGAAAACAGATGGGGTATTCCAGAATCAGTCAGATATTCAGGCATATATAAATGAAGATGGTAGTCTAATTCAACCTGACGCTGAACCTGGTGATTTTCGTTACGTGGATATAAATGAAGATGGGATTATTAATGATAATGATAGAACCAATATTGGTAAATCCAGTCCTGACTACACTTTTGGACTTTCCGCTAATGCAGAATTCAAAGGAGTAGATCTTTCGATAACAGCCAATGGTGTTACTGGTAACCAGAATGCAATGCTATATCATATGAGTTCGAATACCACATTTCGGGTATATAAATCAAACTATACAACAGAAATACTCAATCGTTGGCACGGAGAAGGATCTTCAAACACTGTTCCCAGGGTTGCGCAAGATGCTACCAACTTTACCTTTTTTTCCGATTATTTTGTGAGAGACGCTGGCTACTTAAGGATTAGCAATATAACTTTAGGTTATGACATAAAAAAAGGATTCAGAAAAATCCCTTTTAGTCAATTGAGAATCTATTGCTCGGTGCAAAACCTCTACACGTTTACAAAATATTCAGGAATGGATCCAGAAGTAGGTTTTGGAAATGATCAAGATTCAGAAGGATCTTCTCCATCATGGACGTCTGGTATCGATTTGGGATTTTACCCCAGCCCGAGAACATTTTTAATTGGTGCTAATATTAAATTTTAATTATTATGAAAAAAGTATTTATATATATAATTGCTTTGTTATTCTTTTCCGGATGTTCCGATATTCTGGACACTGAACCTAAAACGACAAAAGTCGTCGAGAACTTTTATCAAACTACTGAGGATGCAGAACAAGCACTGGCTGCTGCTTATAGTTCTCTTTATGGAACTTTTGATGCTTATTGGATGGGGGGAGCTTTCTTCGCATCAGAACTCAGGTGCGATGATCGTTTGGCTGGCAGCGCTATTGGTGATGTAGAAATAACAAAACAAGCAAATTTTGAAACCCAAGGATCTGATACTTGGCGGCCTATCTGGAGTGGGAATTATAAGGGGATTTACAGATGTAATATTTTACTGGAAAATCTTGATTACATTAACTGGGAGAATGATGAACAACGGGACAAATATGAAGGGGAAACTAAATTTCTCCGAGCGTATTTCTACTTCGAGCTTGCCAAGTTCTTCGAAAATATTCCTTTACTTTTGGAGACGAGTCCTGTTAATCCTCCTCAGGCTGCACCCGAGGAGACTTATGCGCAAATTGCATCTGATTTAAAACAAGCAATAGAATTACTACCGGCGATTCCTTTTTCAAGTTCGAACACTGATAATATTGGACATGTTACCAGGTGGGCTGCTGAGGCTTTAATGGCGAGGGTTTTTCTTTTTTACACAGGATTGTATAATCAAGAAACTCTTCCATTACCTGACAATGGGAATATTACCAAAAATGAAGTTATAGTATGGATTGATGAGTGTGCAAATTCTAGTGTTAGTGGGCATGCACTGATCCCGGATTTCAGAAATTTATGGCCCTATGCTTATGGAAGTGGAAAAGGGTATAAATATGCAACCGACAACAACTTGCAATGGATCGGAGTAGATGGGGAGAATAATGAGACCATTTTTGCAATTAAATATTCAACATTGGCAAACTGGTGGCAATACGGAGGAGGAGTGAGTGAAACTTGGTCTAATGGAGCTATGACTATGTCTGGATGGAGGCTTAAGTCTCCATATACGAGTTTGCCCTTTGGACAAGGATTTGGCTATGGACCTGTGAATCCCAATCTCTATGATGAATGGGAAGAAACTGATATTCGCAAAAAAGGCTCTATACTTAGAATAGACGATCCAGCCGAAGGGATTATTGGCTATAGCACAGAAGCAACAGATCAACAAAAGGACGAAACCGGTTTTTGGTCGAAGAAATATATGCCAGTGAATGTAAGTGCAAATAATGGAGCTGTCCTTCACATGACAGAGTCGATATATGGAGAACACAAAGGACAGTATTTGGAAAATGTTCAGGATATGGTTATTATCCGCTATGCTGATGTTTTGTTAATGGGAGCAGAACTGGGAAGTTCTCATGCTCAGGAATATCTTGATGCGATTCGACACAGGGCTGGATTACCATCTATTCCGGTCACACTTGAGAATATTAAAATGGAAAGACGTCATGAACTGGCTTTTGAAGGATTAAGATTATTTGATCTTATGCGTTGGGGAGATCTGGAATCAGCAGTCGCACAGGTTAAGGATATTCCAGTTAAAAATAATGGAGTACCTGCTACGGTTTCAAAAACTTATCGTTCTGAGACCAGAGGATTTTTACAAATTCCTTGGTCACAAATATCCCTATCCAATGGGGTATTAAACCAAAACTCCGGATGGGAGAAGTAATCTAATTACAATGCTTAAAATTATGCAAGATGAAAAAATCTAAATTACTATACATATTGGGAATATTTTTAATATTACTTTCCTGCGAACCCATTGAGGAAAGAGAGTTAATGGGAGAAATTGCCCCTATAAGTTCAATTCAGGTTGAAGCCAGTGGAATCACTACTGGAAGTAATAGAATAATCCTAAAAAACAACACATTGCAATACAATATTGTTTGGGATTACATTATTGATAAAAGTACCAAACAAACTGATACCATCGATCTTCCTTTCTTAGGTAACCAAGATATAATTGCTCATGCATTCACTGACGGAGGAATGGTGGATGTACCAATTAGTGTTGATATTACATCTATCGATTATCCTCTTGATGAACAATGGAATCTTTTAGCTGGAAGTGATGTTGAGGGGAAGACCTGGGTGTGGGCAGGAGATAATCCGTATGCAACAACATCGATTCTTGGATTTCCTGAGCCTGCGGTATGGGGACTGGGGGGTGGTTCAACGGCCACGCTACCTGATGGAGCACTTTTTGCTTTAGGGACTACTTCTATTCAATATGTTGTTCCACAGTATTTTATGGTGTCCGGGGATGCAGTGGGGAAGATGAAGTTTGATTTAAATGGAGCAGCAAATTATACCTACACTGATATGTCTGATCCAGAAAATCCTGTTGTTAAGAATGGCTCATTTGTGTTGAAATTGAAGGATCCTTCTTTTGCAGATTACAATTCTAATCCCTCTCAAGTTACACTTGTTGGTGCACCTATAATACTTAAAACTGTTGCTGGTGCTATGGCCGGTCAAGCGGGTACACCAGCCGATCCGGTTACTTTCGATATTGTTAAATTAACGGAGAATGAACTACATCTACGTTCATCTGGTCCTGGAGTTAGTCTAGTTTGGCTATTAAAAAGAGAAGGGTATTCTTATTAAGTAAGAGAAACTACACTGGTTTAATTCCAGTGTAGTTTAAATTTTAAATAGTTCTGTTTCAGTTGATTAGATCCGCTGAGATGTGGCACTGTAATGGGATAACCTTTTAGTATTTATTAATATTTTATTGAAAAAAATTATGAAAAAGAAAATTAACACTATTGTGATGGTAGTTATGGCATTGGTTTTTATAGCTATCGAATCAAACGCGCAAGATCAAAATTCCGAACAATTTTTCTTGGGAAAGTGGAAAATTATGTCCTATGGCCTTCCACAAGGTGATGCAGAATTGTTAGTAACCTTTGAAAAGAAGGATGGTAAACTGGGTGGGAAAATAAGTACTGGTGAAGAAAATGCCGAGGCAATGGCTTTCACAAAGGTTGAGTTGGAAGAAAATTCAATTACCGCTTATTATACCACTCAGGGTTATGATGTTTACTTTATTTTAGAAAAGGAGGACGGTAACAAAGTAAAAGGGACAATGATGGATATGTTTGATATGGAAGGAGAAAAGGTGAAAGAGTAATCCAAGGATACCCCTGAGAAATAGGTAACTAATTTTCAGGGGTAATTTTAATCCTTTTATTTGCTCATCAAGGTTTGCCTTTGTCTTTTGCATATTATTCGTCGAGTTTAATATTCAGTGGATATATGTTGCGTTAAGATTGTGTAACAGTCGAAAATACTTTGTCAATTGATCTAAAACATTCTCCGTAGACGTGAAATTGAAATTCATTCAATACTCTATCCTCTAAAAGGGAGGAATAAGTCATTGAAATCAATGTTGAGAATGAAAACAATACAAACTTGTTCCAATTTTTTTATAATTGTTATGAATAAACAAACTATTCTTGCCCTCATCTTGGCTCATATTTTATTATTTGTTCCATATCTGTCTAAGTGTCAATCAAAAAAAATCAATCATAGTTCCGATTCTTTTATCGACTCGCTTATGATTGAAATGTCAATTGAAGAGAAATTAGGACAGCTTAATCTTATTTCCACTTTTGTTCGCACCGGACCATTTGCAAATAAACGGGGAGCCGAAAAAATGAAAGACGGTTCTGCAGGTAACGTCTTTAATCTTATGGGAAACTCGTCTTCCATTCAATCCAAATTGGAATTAGCGGAAGACACTCGTTTGGATATTCCGTTCCTTTCTGGTTTGGATATAATTCATGGTTTCAAAACAGTTTTCCCTGTTCCTCTAGGTATGTCGTGCACATGGGACACAACACTAATTGAGAAAACGGCAAGGGTTGCTGCAGTAGAAGGCTCCGCCAGGGGTTATAACTGGACCTTTTCTCCTATGGTCGATATATCGCGAGATCCTCGTTGGGGAAGAGTTATGGAAGGATCAGGTGAAGATCCTTATTTGGGCTCAAAAATTGCCAAGGCCATGGTGCGGGGATATCAGGAAAATGATTTAACCAGACCCGACGCGATAATGGCCTGTGTTAAGCACTTTGCTCTTTACGGAGCAGCTGAGGCCGGAAGAGACTATAACGTTGCCGATATGAGCCTTTTAACCATGTATCAAAATTATTTGCCACCCTATAAAGCTGCTATTGACGCAGGAGCAGGAAGTGTTATGGTTTCATTTAATGAAATAAACGGGGTTCCGGCTACTGCAAACCATTGGTTGTTGACTGATTTATTAAGAGATCAGTGGGGGTTTGAAGGATTTGTTGTTACTGATTATAATGCGATTCAGGAACTAATCGAGCACGGTGTCGCTGCTGACTATAAAGAAGCAGCAGAATTGGCACTTGCTGCCGGGGTAGACATGGATATGGTTAGCGAAGGTTTTGTAGCCTATTTAAAGCAATCGTTAGATCAGGGTAAAATTACAAAAGAACAAATTGATACGGCGGTTCGAAGAGTCTTGGAAGCAAAGTACAAACTTGGACTGTTTAAAGACCCGTATAAAGATTTTGATCCTCAGCGAGCTGATAGAGTTACTTTGACTCCTGAAAATAAGAACGTTGCCAAATTAGCTGCTCAAAAATCATTTGTATTGCTAAAGAATGACAGACAGGTATTGCCCTTGAACGAAAATAGTAAAATTGCCCTGGTAGGTCCATTTGCTGACAACCGTGCAGAGATGTTAAGCTCATGGTCTCCATTGGGAGATGTAGAAAATATTATTTCGATACTTGAAGGATTAAAAAAACGCAATCCCAATGTCATATACGCTCAAGGTACACAGGTGAATAACGACACCCTTTTCAACAAAAAGAGAAAAGGGGAATTCGATATTGCAATGCAAAAAAAATTAGTAAATGAAGCCTTACATATAGCAAATGAATCCGATGTTATTGTGGCAGTCTTAGGGGAATCAAAAGAAATGTCAGGAGAGGCAAAGAGCAGAACCGATATTTCGATCCCGGAATGTCAGGTGGAATTATTGAAGGCTTTAAAAGTTACCGGAAAACCGGTGGTGCTTCTTATGATGAGCGGTCGGCCTTTAACGATTGAAAATGTTCTTCAATATACCGATGCAACTCTGGCAATATGGCGACCGGGTACAGAAGCCGGAAATGCTGTCGCGAACGTTTTATTTGGTGACTACAATCCTTCAGGAAAGCTGACAATGACTTTCCCTCGGTCAGTAGGGCAAATTCCTATTTATTATAATCACAAGAATACGGGTAGGCCTTATGTCGAAGGGGGAGAGGAAAATTACCTTTCTAATTATCTGGATGAACGTAATAGCCCATTATTCCCATTTGGTTATGGATTGAGCTATACAACATTTTCTTATGATGATATTGTTCTTTCTGACAGCTTAATGACAACTGAAAGTTCAATATTAAAAGTGAACATTAAAGTTACAAATACCGGGGACGTTGCTGGAGAAGAAACTGTTCAATTATATCTGGCAGATCCGGTCGCATCAATTACCAGACCCGTAAAGGAACTGAAAAAATTTCATAAGGTCTTTTTGGCACCGAGAGAAAGCAAAAATGTCAACTTTGAAATAACTACGGACGATTTAAAATTTTACAATGCTAGTCTTGAATATAATTGGGAACCAGGTAGGTTCATTATTTATATCGGTGGTGATTCGCAATCAGTGCAACGTGCAGAATTTGTCTGGCAGAAGTAGTTCAAACTAACTCGAAACCATAAAATATAAGCCATGAAAACAAGATTAATTATTTTCGTTTTAGCCATGTTGACGAGTTGTCAATTCCAAACTGAGAAACAGGAATATTTTGCGGATCGCAGCCAACCTTTTGATCAAGGATGGTTGTTTGCAAAAGATAGCGTTGGAAATGCTCAGCAGCCTGTATATGATGATAGTAAGTGGCAAGAAATCGAGTTGCCACATGACTGGAGTATTAATGATTTACCTAATCAAAACGACGAGCATATTATTGGTCCATTTAATAAAAGGAGTCTTGGTTTTACCCAAACAGGTTTTACCATGGGGGGCACTGGTTGGTACAGAAAGACGTTTAAAACAGGAGATGGACTGAATAATAAACAGGTTACCATCAATTTTGATGGGGTGTATATGAATTCCGATGTTTGGTTAAATGGTTATCATTTGGGTAATCACCCTCACGGGTACACCCCTTTTCATTATGATTTGACACCTTATTTAAACCCAGTTGGACAAGAAAATGTTTTGGCGGTTCGGGTGAAAAATGAAGGTCGAAATTCTCGCTGGTATAGCGGTTCTGGGATTTATCGGCATGTTTGGTTAACCATTACTGAAAACATCCATGTGGTTCCTTGGGGGATTTACATAACTACTTCAGAGGTTTCGGACAAGAAGGCAACTGTAAACATCCAAACCACTGTCGAATCCAAACAACCATTGCTAACTAATATGATTCTGGTAACAACAATCCTTTCGTCAAAAGGACAGGTAGTTGGTGAATCGAAACAAGAATTAGCATTGGATATAAATGAAGCCAAGATTGTTGAGCAGAATATTAAAGTCACGACCCCCTTATTGTGGTCAGTTGAGACACCTCACCTTTACAATGCAGTCACTGAAATAAAGAAAGGGGATACTGTACTCGATAAGATAAATACACAATTTGGAATACGAACAATTCAAGTTGATGCTAAAAATGGATTGAGGATAAATGGTAATAATATTTTATTAAGGGGGGGCTGCATTCATCACGATAACGGCTTGTTAGGAGCCGCCGCTATCGACCGAGCTGAAGAACGGAAAATTGAATTGTTGAAGGCCAACGGATTTAATGCTATTCGGTCAAGTCATAATCCTCCATCATCTCATTTGCTTAATGCCTGTGACCGTATAGGCATGTTGGTTATTGACGAAGCATTCGACATGTGGGAAGAGCCAAAGATTCCAGATGATTATCATCTAAATTTCAGAGACAGGTGGCAGCGTGATTTGCAAGCAATGGTTCTAAGGGATAGAAATCATCCTTCAGTTATTATGTGGAGTATTGGGAATGAAATAAGAGAAAGAGTTGATACTTCTGGTTTACGAATAACAAAACAGTTGGCAAAGGAAGTACGTCGTTTAGACCCTACACGACCTGTTACTGCTGCTTTATGTGAATATTGGGAACCGGCTAATAAAGATAAAAAGTGGAGTGAGACCGAACCAGCATTTGAATTATTGGACGTTGCTGGTTATAATTATTTATGGCAATTATATGAACAAGACCATCAACAGTTTCCAGATCGAATTATTTTAGGGACTGAGACTTTGCCTAATGAAGCTTTGGAGAACTGGAATATGGCAGAAAATCACCCGTATGTAATCGGTGATTTTGTATGGACCGCAATGGATTACCTGGGGGAGGCTTCTGTAGGGCGAGCCTATTACGATAAAAAGGAGAGAAATAGGCCTACTATGGGTTGGCCATGGTACAACGCATGGTGCGGTGATATTGATTTGATTGGACAAAAAAAGCCACAGTCCTATTATCGGGATGTAGTATGGCGTAATCGTCCGATTGCCATGGCAGTGCACGAACCCATTCCTGATGGAATGGTAGAAAATATTAGCCGGTGGGGGTGGCCGCAAGAATGGCAGAGTTGGACCTGGTCTGGTTCTGAAGGAAAGTCCTTACAAGTGAGGGTCTTTTCTCGTGCTCCCATGGTGCGTCTTCTGTTAAATGGGAGAACAATTGGTGAGCAAGCAATTGCAGATACCAGTATTACTGCGGTATTTGACGTGCCTTATCAACCCGGTACTCTAAAAGCGGTCAATGTTGAAAATGGAAAAGAAACCGCTGTTATTGAACTCAAAACAGCTGGAATTCCTCATGGTTTAAGATTAATCGCTGACCGCACCAACATAAATGCTGATAGAAATGATTTGTCTTACATCACCGTAGAAATTGTAGATGAAAATAATCAATTGGTTCCCAATTTTGAAATTCCAGTTCAGTTTTCAATTGAAGGAGTTGGAGAAATAGCCGCAGTGGGAAATGCTGATCCTACAGATATGGCAAGTTTTCACACAATGGAAAGAAAAACTTTTAATGGTAGGTGTTTGGCTATTGTTCGGCCAAAAGGAAATGCAGGTGTCATAAAGTTAACGGCCACCTCAGAAGGATTAATAATGGCACAAATACTAATTAAGTGTCATTGAACTTGTGACTATATAATAATCTATCGGATCTCATTTGTTCGTATGTGAGGAGACAACCCCATGATATATCCGATTAGAAAAATATTTAATCATTTAAATGTAAATTCATATGAAGAAGACTAGTATTTCACTTTATCTCATAATTATTGTTTTGCATTGCTTTTTTCTAGAGGGGCATGCTCAACAATTTAGTTCTCGAAAACAAACTGCGATTTGTAATCCACTAAATCTAAATTATCGCTTTGCTTTGTTTGGACGTCCAGCCCGTGAAGGAGCGGATCCAACTATAGTTCTTTTCAAGAACAAATACTATTTATTTGCCTCGAAATCTGGAGGCTATTGGTCATCCGTTGACCTTACTAATTGGTCATTCATTACGTCAACCGACCTGCCGTGGGAAGATTACGCACCTACAGCAGTTGTCATAAAAGATACGCTCTATTTCCTAGCATCTACAGCAATAAGCCAGAAAAGATGTATTTATAAAACAGCTAATCCCGATTTAGGCAAATGGACTGTCGCAAATCCCGATTTTCCTATTAAAATGACAGATCCTGATTTATTCCTTGATGATGACGGACGGTTATATTTATTTTATGGATGCTCGAATAAAGAGCCAATTTATGCCGTGGAGTTAGATGTGCAAACCCTCAACCCTATTGGCAAAACAGTTGACTGCTTTAATAGTAATATGGATGTGCATGGATGGGAGCGTAATGGAGATTATAATACTTCAACTGAGCGACCATGGATGGAAGGCCCCTGGATGAACAAGTATAAAGGTAAATATTACCTGCAGTATGCAGCACCGGGCACTGAATATAGAAGTTACTCTGATGGTTTATATATAGCCGATTCCCCGTTGGGTCCCTATAAAGTTGCGGATTTGAACCCATTTTCCTATAAACCGGAAGGTTTTATTGCAGGTGCAGGCCACGGCAGCACTTTTCAAGATAAGTATGGAAATTTTTGGCATATAGCTACCATGAGTATCTCAATAAATCGTCCATTTGAAAGACGCTTGGGATTATTCCCTGCTTTTTTTGACAATGAGGGAACCTTTTACACCTATACGGCATTTGGTGATTTCCCGCACATCATTCCACAACGCCCTATCCAAGGTCCTGAAGACTATCAACCCTCCTGGATGTTGTTTTCATTTAACAAGCCGGTAGAAGTCTCTTCCACCTTCAAAGATTATGGGAAAGAAAAGGCAACAGACGAAAATGTGCGTACCTGGTGGAGCGCAGAAACAGGAGCCAAGGGGGAATGGATAACGGTTGATTTGGAACATCAGCATAAAATTGGTGCCATACAAATCAACTTTGCTGATGTCGACTCAAAAATTAAAGGTCGGCATGATAGTGTTTACTATGCTTATATGTTAGAATACTCAGTCGATAAAAAGACTTGGAACACCTTAACGGATAAGCGGACAAACAGAACAGATGTTCCTCACGATTACATTGAATTTGATACCCCAGTTTCTGCACGTTACATAAAGTTAACCAACGAACATGTCCCCGGCGGCAATTTTTCGATATCTGATCTCCGAGTATTTGGCATAGGAAGTGGAAAACTTCCCCAAGTAGTTTCATCCTTCAGTGTAATTAGGGACATCACTGATGGTCGAAACGTAACACTTTCATGGAAGAAAAAGAAGGATGCGATTGGTTATAATATTCGCTATGGAATACAGCCAGATAAATTGTATTTAAACTATCAAGTGTTAAATACAGATTCTGTTACTATTCACAGTCTGAATAGTCAGCAAGCTTATTATTTTACCATTGATGCTTTCAATGAAAATGGCATTACAAAAGGGAAAAAAATCGTGGGTATAAAATATTAAGTATTCGTAACCTATTTACTTGACGTTACTTCTTTTCCTAAGAAAATGACCAACGAAATTGCAATTTATATTCCACCCGGACAATTAAACGCTTCTATAGGGAAAGCAAACAATGGAGATGCAAAATACAGTCATTTTAAAGGCAAAAGATGATTAACTCATGTAATAGAGGATTAATAGCACCTGTTTTATTCAGACGGTAAATGGGTCAAAAAATTATTTTATTTAAAACAATATTATGCTGCTAAAATCTATTTTATTCTACATCATTATTTCTGTCACTATTCTTTCAACGGCATTTGCCCAGCTGGATACAACAGAAAAATTTATTTCCGTTGGTAATCTACGGTTCCGTGATTTCAACAGAAATGGGAAACTTGATATTTATGAAGACTATCGCAAATCAAAAGAACAGCGTACAACTGATTTGCTTTCGAAAATGACGCTTCAGGAAAAACTTGCTCAACTTAGAGTTCCGTATGCAGAAAAACAAAAGATATATAAAGGTAATAAGTTTAATCCTGATGTCGCCTCTGAAATGTATCCAGATGGTTTAGGAGAAATTCACCGCATCAGCGAAGGTGCTATATTGTGGTCCACACCACTTGAAAAAACGCCCAACCCTAAAGATATTATAGTTCTGGCCAACGAGACTCAGCGTTTTTTTATCAACGATACACGATTAGGTATTCCAGTTTTATTTTTGGAGGAAGGGCTTCATGGTTTAGTCGTTAAGAATGGAACGATGTTTCCATCAACCCTTGGAATGTCATCGTCTTGGAATGAAGACTTGTTGACTGAGGTTTATGGCGTTGTTGCACAAGAAGCGAGGGCAATTGGAACCCATAATATTTTGGGACCCGTACTTGACTTGGCTCTTGATCCGCGTTGGGGGCGAACAGAAGAAACGATGGGAGAAGATCCTTATTTAGTATCAAGGTTGGGAGTGGCCATTGTAAAAGCTTTACAAGGTAATACCGAGAATGCAGATGATCGTAATTTAGCCTCAACTCTAAAACATTTAGGAGCTCATGGGCAACCAGAAGCGGGGAGTAATACCGGTCCAGCATTTGTATCCGAAAGGTGGTTGAGAGAAGTGAATTTTAAACCATTCAGTGCTGCGATCACTAAAGCAAATGCATTGGGTGTAATGCCAAACTATAACGAGATAAGTGGTATCCCGTCTCATGCTGATAAATGGTTACTTACCGATGTTTTGAGAGATGAATGGGATTTCAAAGGAGTTGTAGTATCTGATTATACTGCGACCGAAGAACTAAATCATTACCACCATATTGCCGCTGATTATGCAGAGGCAGCAGCATTGGCTTTGAATGCTGGAGTTGATATGGAATTGTCAGATAAACCAACTTACTCCAATATTTCTGAGGTATTAAGCAAAAATCTTACTACGATGGATGCAGTAGATAAGGCAGTGCTACATGTACTTGACCTTAAATTTAGACTGGGAATATTTGAGAATCCATACATCGAAGAGGATAAAACAGCACTTATCGGTTCACAAGAATACCGCGACTTATCTCTAAAAGCAGCCAGACAATCAATGGTATTGTTAAAAAACAATGATCAACTACTTCCCTTAGACAAGAATAAGTATAAGAAAATAGCGATTATTGGCCCTCATGCAAATGAATGTATTTTGGGTGGATATTCTCATTCTCCACGAACAAAGGTTAGCCCGTTGGAAGCGTTAAAGGAAAAATATAAAGATGCTGAGTTCATTTATGCTGAAGGATGTAAATTAAATGCTGGAAAATCAAGCGCGGGGCCAACCAGATTAGC
Organism: Draconibacterium halophilum; assembly: GCF_010448835.1. Taxonomy (NCBI): domain Bacteria; kingdom Pseudomonadati; phylum Bacteroidota; class Bacteroidia; order Marinilabiliales; family Prolixibacteraceae; genus Draconibacterium; species Draconibacterium halophilum. The sequence continues at coordinate 3,960,122 of NZ_CP048409.1, read as the reverse complement.
TTCTCACTCCTCAAACCTCATTAGGATAAAAGAGGCTGTTACTGCCGCCAGAGATGCAGATGTGATTGTATTGATGGTAGGCGGTAACGATTTAATATCAAAAGAAGCTACATCTAAATTCACCCCTGGTGATTTAGTAGATCTTGAACTACTAGGTGATCAAAATGATTTGATAGATTCGCTCAAGACGCTCAATAAACCGATGGCTGCTTTTGTGTTTAGCGGACCGCCTATCTCGTTTGTTAATTTAAAAAAGAATGTTTCATCGATTGTACAATGTTGGTATCTCGGGCAGGAAACCGGTTATGCAGTGGCTGAAACACTTTTTGGAGAAAATAATCCATCGGGGAAGCTCACCGTTTCTATTCCTCGTTCTTCAGGACATTTACCGGTTTATTATTATGCAAAACCAACCGCACGAGCAAGAGGTTATAATCTGGATGATATTTCGCCCTTATATCCTTTTGGTTTCGGGCTCAGCTACACAGAATACGAATACAGTAATCTTCAAATTTCTAAACCGGCTATTGCTACAAATGAAAAAACGACAGTTTCCATAGATGTGAAGAATATTGGGAAACTGCCAGGAGATGAAATTGTTCAGCTTTACATCAGAGATGAAGTAAGTTCAATAACCCGGCCAGTTAAGGAACTAAAGGATTTTAAACGAATCTCATTGAAAGCTGGTGAAACAAAAACTGTAAGTTTCACAGTCACACCGGACAAACTTTCGTTTTATAACATCAACATGAAAGAAGTTATTGAACCAGGCGACTTTGAAATTATGGTTGGCCCTTCTTCCCAGACATTTGATAGTGTTCAATTAAAAGTGATAAACAATTAATCTTTAAAAATATGAAAACAATGAAATTTATACTATTAGCTCTTTTAAGTGTTGTATACTTAAGTTGTGTGACGCATCCAGATGAATCAATTGTTGGAGAGTGGTATGGATTGAAAGACGGAAGTCCGGTAACTGTAAAATTTAATGACGACCAAACAATGTCTATACATGCAGAGGCTTTTTCCGGACTTTCTTTTGCAGGTCAGTATAAAATTAACTTTGATGTTGAACCGATTGCAATAGACCTTACACTTCCAAGTGGAATGGTCTGTGCTGCAATTATTAGTTTCTCAGATGCAAAAGAAATGGAATTTTATGGTTTCTTCGGTGCGCCTGGGCAAACCCAACGGCCTGCAAAGATTGAGAAAGATCTTCAGAGACCGGATGCCATATATTTGAAATTGAACCGTGATAAAAAAGTTATTGAGCAAAAAACTAACGAGGTAACTCCTCCAAAAGAAGCGGAATTGGCTTTCGAACGCAACAAACGTCTTGGAAGAGGGTTGAATTTAAATGGGCTTCTTGACAATAATTCGGGGGATCTGCATTTGTACCCCATACCCGACCAACCGATCAAGCCTGAATATTTTAAAATGATTGCTGAAGCGGGATTTAACAGTGTCCGTATTCCTGTTACCTGGTCTGTTCATGCTTCTAAAATCCCACCTTACACTATCGAATCTGCTTTTTTCGAAAAGGTTGATAATATTGTAAATCAGTGTTTGGAGAATGGTTTGGCGGTATCTATCGATATTCATTATTATCCATACATTAATATGCACCATGGAGATGATGACTTAAGTTTCGATGAGAATATTGACCGTTTTTATTCTCTATGGGAGCAAATAGCCGAACACTATAAAGATTATCCGCCAGAAGTGTATTTTGACTTATTAAATGAACCCAATATGGAAGTTGGTGTGCAACGATACAATGAATTAATTGCAAAAACAATTCAATTAATTAGGGGGACTAATCCAGATAGGACATTAATTATTGGTACTCCGAATCTCGGTCAATCGTGGACAATTGGCTTATTAGACTTACCAGAAGATGATTGGAATTTAATTGTGCAAATTCACTATTACCTACCTCATTTATTTACTCATCAAGGCTTAGCTTATGCAAGCGCAGCTGAAAGTGAAGGAGTAATGTGGGAAGGAAATCCAGAAGAAAAGAAACCTATTGAAAGCGACCTGGCTTATTGTGCAAAATGGAGCAAAACACATTCAAGGCCAATAAATTTGGGAGAATTTGGGGTAGTAGAATATGCCGATCCCGCTTCTCGCGCCCGATATATTCGGTTTATCAGGGAGACGGCTGAGAAATATGATTTTAGCTTTCACATTTGGGGTTTTCGTGAAATATTCCGTGTATTTGATGAAGAGGCAGGTAAGTGGAATGAACCAGTTCTTAAGGCTTTAATCCCAGAAAAATAATCAACTTGTTCATAAATAAGACAAAAAATTTTCACATTCAAATTGTAAGAATCTATTTGTCAGTAATATAATACATAACTAGCCATGTGCAAAATAAGACTAATTATATCATGTTTATTTGTTCTTTTTGTATGTAATGTCTGGGGACAGCAAAAAGTTGTATCTAAAAGTTTAGAACCGGAACAGAGTTTTGATTTCAAAACTTTTGTTTCGCCTTCAAAGAAGTATGCACCATATACTCGTTGGTGGTGGCCCGGGAATGATGTTTCAAAAGATGAGCTAGAACGAGAAATCCAGATGTTTGCAGCCAATGGATTTGGAGGAGTGGAAATTCAACCACTAAATATTGGCATTCCTATGCCTAGAGAAAAAATATCAGAGATACTTGGTTGGGATACTCCCGATTATTATTCCAACCTGATTACAGTCTTTAATGCAGCTAAGAGGGAAGGATTAAAAGTTGATTTGACAAATGGCAGTGGTTGGCCTCCCGGAGGTTCCTATCTGGATGTGGAGGATGGCTTTCTGTCTTTAAATCATGCAGATACTGTAATTTCAGGTGGTCAATTAGTTTTTGCCAAATTGCCTAAGGCAGAGTCTTCTGTTAAAGGCTTTTCGAAACTACAAGCCGTTGTTGCATCAAAAGTGCTACTGTCAAAGATGAAAGAAGGTACTGAGACTGTCTTGCTTGATTCTTCCTCAGTACAAGTTTTAACAGAAAAAGTTAAAACTGATACTCTAAGATGGAATGCCCCAGAGGGTAAATGGAAAATAATTGCTTTTTGGGCAGTCCTAAGTGGTGAAAGGACAATGACTGTAGCAATGCCCAAACAGGGACCTGTGGTTAATCATTTAGACTCAACAAAAGTATTAAAAAACTACAGCCATTTATTGGGAACTCGGACCGGTTTGAAACCGTATTTTGGAGATCCATTACGAGCCGTATTCACTGATAGTTACGAATTTAAAGCTGATAGGCACTATTCATTCGACTTTATAGATTGGTTTAAAAATCATCGCGGATATGATATAACTCCTTGGCTTCCCGCAAATATGCAAAAGGGATATAACATGGTTGAATTTATGAACCCGCATGCCGATCCAGATTTTATGTTTTCAGATGAAGACTGGCGTCTGCGTTATGATTACGATTTAACCATTAGTGAGTTGCTTGAAGAACATTTTTTGGAAACCAGTAAAAATTATTTGGAACGAAAGGGATTGCTTTACCGCACACAACCTTATGGTTTAAACATGGATATGATGGCAATGGCCGGAATGGCATCTATCCCTGAAACTGAAAGCATGAACGGATCAGAGGGAAGATTAAAACTAACAACTTCGGGAGCAAACTTATACAACCGTCCTTTAATTTCCGCAGAATCAGTTGTATATGGGAACAGAGCTTATGCAACTACTCCTCAAATGATTCGATTATCTATTGATAAACTGTTTGCTGCAGGTGTTAACCAAATTGTTTATCATGGAGTACCTTATCGTTACCAAAATGATAGGTTACCAAAAGAAGGATGGTATCCATTTTCAACTCCCTTTATTCCATCTATAAACTTCTCATCTAATTTAGGTGAAAGCAATCCTTACTGGAAATTTCAGAAGAAAATAAACGAGTATGTCAGTAGGACGCAACATGCGATGCAAGTTGGGAATCCAATATCGGATGTTTTGATTTATTATCCTTTCTTGAATTTTACTGGGTTGACTGATAATCCAAATGAAATTTTTACGAGAGGTACCATTGATAAAAGCAATATAACAGATGAACAATTTATGGATCCACAAGCCATTGCTGTTCATGAATGGTGTGTAAAAGTATGGCCGATAATAAATGAATTAGAAAAGAATGGAATTACGTGGAACTGGGTAAATGACAAATCTCTTCAATTGGCCGAAGTAACAGATAATAACAAACTCAATATTCGTGGGAATATTTACAAAGGGCTTATCATTGCCAATGCACCATACATCCAAATTCAAACGGCAGAACGTATTAACAATCTTGCAAGTATAGGATTAAACTTGTTGTTCATTGGAAATATTCCTGATAAACAACCATCTTTTCGAAATTGGGTGGAGAATGATAAAAAAACAAATGATTACTTAACCTCGTCACTAGAAGGGGCTTTTTCCAAGTATGAAAAAAATAATATCGTAAGTTCAGATTGGATTTCCTTTATTCAAGCAAACTGCCCGATACAATTTGATAATCCATATCCGTTTATTCGTCAGTCACAAAGAGAATTAGCTGATGGTAGCCGATTGCATTTCATTTGGAATACAAGTGATGAATGGCAAGAAATCTCACTTTCTATTAATGATAATTTCTCGCATTGTTATTGGTTGGATGCAGAAGATGGTACAATTCAAAAAAATAAGTCAAGCGAATCGGCATCTATTATTCTGCCACCATATTGCACAAGAATCCTGTTTGCAAGTACTGAGATATTGAGTGTTGCAAACGATTTGGATAAAGTATGTCTAAGTCCCGTAAGAGCCAAGAAAATACTTTCCCTCACGAAATGGAATATTAGGACAGATAATAAAAGTATTGATGATACTACTCTATTTGATTGGAAAACAAAGGAGAAATGGAAGTATGAGTCCTCGATCGGACAGTATCACTCCAAATTCAAATTAAAAAGGTTTGATAAAAAGTCCAAGTATCTTATTGATTTTGGAGAGGTTAAATATACCGCAGAGTTATACGTGAACGGACAATTAATTGGGACTCGAATAAATTTACCCTACGTCTTTGATGTAAGTAATTATTTGAAAAAAGGAGAAAATGAAGTCTTAGTAAAAGTATTGCCTACTCTTTTAAATGGCTTTATTGGAAATGCAAATTCTGGAGATAAAAAATATCGACAGTTTATGGGAAAGGAAAATAATCTGATGTCTGAAGGACTAATAGGACCTGTATCAGTTTATAAAAAGCATTTTTAAGTTTATTGTGCGTTTAGTGCTAATCTAATTTTACTCAATAGTGTACCATGAAAAATAAAAAATTGATATTAACCTCATTTATCTATATCCTTACCATGATTTCTGCTCACGCCCAAAAAGTCATTTACAAAGACTCAACAGCAACAATCGATGAGCGGGTAGTCGATTTATTATCAAGAATGACGTTAAATGAAAAAATTCTTCAGTTAAATCAGGTCGTCGCTGGAAGAAATGTAAACATAAATAATATTGGGCGAATAGATGATGAAATACCAGTAGGAGTTGGCTCAATTATCTATCAAAATACAGATGCCGAGATACGGAATAGGATCCAGAAAAATTCAATCGAAAAGTCTCGGTTGGGAATTCCTATTCTTTTCGGATTTGATGTAATTCATGGTCTTCGTACCGTTTATCCAATTTCACTGGCGCAAGCATGTTCCTGGAATCCCGATTTGGTAAGTGAAGCGTGTGGTGTTGCTGCCAAAGAGTCAAAACTATCTGGTATTGATTGGACATTCTCACCAATGATAGATGTTGCTCGAGATGGACGATGGGGGAGAGTTTCTGAAGGATACGGAGAAGATCCATATGCTAATGCTGTTTTCGGAGTGGCTTCAGTAAAGGGATATCAAGGGACGAATTTAGGAGACCAATATTCGATTGCTGCTTGTCTTAAACATTATGTAGGCTACGGTGAATCTGAAGGTGGTCGTGATTATCACTACTCCGATATTTCTATGCAGTCTTTATGGGAGACGTATTTAGTTCCGTATGAAGCCTGTATAAAAGCTGGCGCAGCTACTGTGATGAGTGCATTCAATGATATTAGTGGAATACCTGCAACTGCTAATTATTATTTATTAACAGAAGTTCTCAAGAAAAGATGGGCCATGAGGGATTTGTTGTATCCGATTGGAATGCAGTCGAACAGTTGATCGACCAAGGCTTTGCTGCTGACAGGAAAGATGCAGGGTATAAGGCATTTTCAGCGGGATTGGAAATGGATATGAAGGATGGAATATACTCAGACTATTTGGCGGAATTAGTTGCAGAACACAAAATCTCGATGGATGCAATTGATGATGCAGTTGGACGAATATTAAGTATAAAATTTAAATTGGGCTTGTTTGAACATCCCTATGTTGAGATTATTGATGACTCGGTTAGATTTCTTCAACCTGAAAGTATTGAAATTGCGAATAAGCTTGCCGAAGAATCAATGGTTTTATTAAAAAATAGTGAAAATATACTACCAATTAATAAAGCAATTGAAAGTGTCGCGGTTATTGGTCCCATGTCAAAAAATAAATCAAACCTAATAGGTTCCTGGGCAACCCTTAGTAAAACAAGTGACGTGGAGTCAATCTTTGAAGGACTGGAAAAGGAATTTCAAGGTTCGATAAAATTTAATTACGCTGAGGGGTGTAATTTTGATCGTGAGGATGAATCTGACTTTGAAGAAGCTTTGGCTTTAGCCCAAAAATCGGATCTTATTTTAGTCTGTTTAGGTGAAAGAAAAACCTGGTCAGGAGAAAATGCGTCAAGATCCACAATCGCTTTACCTGCAATTCAGCAAAAATTAGTGAAGGAGTTAAAAAAGGCAGAAAAACCTATCGTCTTAATTCTTTCAAGCGGTCGTCCTCTCGAATTGGTTAACATCGAGCCTTTAGCTGATGCAATGATTGAAATGTGGCAACCAGGAGTTGCTGGAGGATCGGCACTAGCAGGAATATTATCGGGAAGGATAAATCCATCGGGTAGATTGGCTATTACTTTCCCATTAACATCTGGTCAAATCCCAGTTTATTATAATATGCGTCAGAGTGCTCGACCAGACCAGGGGAAATATCAGGATATTCCTACTGAACCGCTGTATTGGTTTGGCTATGGATTGAGTTATACTACTTTTTCTTATGGAGAGGTTAAATTATCGTCGGACGAAATTCGCAAGGATGAAAAAATTATTGCTGAAGTAGAAGTTACAAATACAGGAGAAATAGATGGTAAAGAAACGGTTTTTTGGTACATCGCTGACCCGGTAGCCTCCATTACTCGTCCTATGAAAGAGCTAAAATACTTTGATAAGAAAGAAATAAGGAAGGGAGATAAAAAATTGTTTCGTTTCGAGATTGATCCGATGAGAGATTTGAGTTTCCCTGATACCGATGGTGTCAAACATCTAGAAACCGGAGATTATTATTTGATAGTAAATAACCAGAAAATAAAGTTTAAACTGGTTGATTAATTCTTTAAATAATCAACTAATATGAGAGAATGATTTTGATTAAATCAATATTTATTTTTCGTAGTAGTTGTTCTTGATTAAAACAATGAAAGTATGAGACAAATATTATCAATCCTTTTGTTTGCAATATTTAATTTATCAGCTTTTGCCCAGAGCGATGAATGGCAAAATCCTGAAAAGAACCAGCTGAATCGTAAAACAATTCATGCATTTAACTTTGCATATGAAAGTAAGGAACTTGCAAAAAAAGGACAGCCACAAAAGTCAGAATACTATTTAAACCTGAATGGTAAGTGGAAATTCCTTTGGGTAAAAGATGCAGATAAAAGACCATCTGATTTTTATCTGAAAGATTTCAACGATGCAGGATGGAGTACGTTAAATGTACCAGCAATATGGGAGCTTAACGGTTTTGGAGATCCAATATATGTAAATTACGGTTATCCATGGAAGGGTCAAGCTTCTGTCAGTCCACCCAATATACCTGTTAAAAATAATTATGTTGGTTCATATCGTCGGGTGATCGAAATACCCGAGGATTGGACTGGGAAAGATGTTTTTGCTCATTTTGGCTCTGTTACTTCAAACATATACTTGTGGGTAAATGGAAAATTTGCTGGCTATAGTGAAGATAGCAAATTAGAAGCTGAATTCGA